>DAIMJJ010000146.1:0-10915 GCA_036722275.1 Rhizobium sp.
GGGTGATCGCCTGCCGGATCCACCAGGTCGCATAGGTCGAGAACTTGTAGCCGCGACGATACTCGAACTTGTCGACCGCCTTCATCAGGCCGATATTGCCTTCCTGGATGAGGTCGAGGAACTGCAGGCCGCGGTTCGTGTACTTCTTGGCGATCGAGATGACAAGGCGAAGGTTCGCTTCGACCATTTCCTTCTTGGCGATGCGGGCTTCGCGCTCGCCCTTCTGCACCATGTGCACGATGCGACGAAACTCGGTGACCGAAATGCCGGTCTCGGTTGCCAGGTTCTGGATTTCGCCGCGGATCTCGCGGATCGTCTGGTTCTCCTCGCGGGCAAAATCCTTCCAGCCGCGGGCGGACAGATTGCCGATCGACTTCATCCAGTTCGGGTCGAGTTCGGCGCCCTGGTACTGTTCCAGGAACGAGTCGCGCTTGACGCCGTAGGATTCGGCCAGACGCAACAGGCGACCCTCGTTCTGCACGAGACGCTTGTTGATGTCGTAGAGCTGCTCGACGAGGCTGTCGATGCGGTTCTGGTTGAGCGACAGCGACTTGACCGCCGTGATCAGCTGGTCCTTGAGTTCCTTATAGCGGCGCTCCTGGCCGGACGAGAGCGTGCCGGCGCAGGCCAGGCGTGCCTCGACCTGCTGGTCCTGCAGCTTGCGGAGCTTCTTGTAGGTATCGGCGATCGTGTCGAGGGTCTCCATGACCTGCGGACGCAGTTCCGCTTCCATGGCAGCGAGCGACAGGTTCGATTCGTCCTCGTCCTCTTCCTCTTCTTCCGGAATCGGCGCATCGCCGCCGACGGCGGTGATGTCGTCATCGTCGCTCGACGCCGCAGACGGACGGCCACGCCGGCTGGCGCGTTCCTTTTCCTTCTCTTCGGCAGCCTTACGGTCGGCCTCGATCTTTTCCGGGCTCTGGAACTGCGGCGCAGCCTTGGCCTCCGGACCGGAATAGGTGGTTTCGAGATCGATGATCTCGCGCAGCAGCGTCGTACCTTCGTTGAGTTCGTCGCGCCAGATGATGATCGCCTGGAAGGTCAGCGGGCTCTCACAGAGACCCGAGATCATCGTCTCGCGGCCGGCCTCGATGCGCTTGGCAATCGCGATTTCGCCCTCGCGGGAGAGAAGTTCGACCGAACCCATTTCGCGCAGATACATGCGCACCGGGTCGTCCGTGCGGTCGGTCGGTTCCTTCTTCTTGGCGGTTGCCAGCTGTGTGCCCTGGGAGGGCGCGAGCTCGCCGCCCTCGCTGTCGCCGTCGCTGTCATCGTCGCCATCTTCGGAAGCCGAAGCTTCTTCCGCGTCCTCGTCCTCGATGACGTTGATGCCCATGTCGGACAGCATGGCCATGGTGTCTTCGATCTGCTCGGAGGTGACCTCCTCCGACGGCAGGACCGAGTTCAGCTCATCCATGGTGACATAGCCGCGCTTCTTGGCGGCCTTGATCATCTTCTTGACCGCGTCATCCGAAAGGTCGAGAAGCGGACCGTCGGTAGCGCCGTCGCGTTCGCTGTCTGCTTCTTCGTTTTCTTTGACTTTGGATGCCATCTATTTCGTCGCTTTCCTGACGTGTGATCTTGTCCGCACGATGCACAGCGGAGAGTGGCCCAAAGGCCCCTGCCCGCTACGATTTCTGTCAATGACCTAACGGAATGGTGCTTAATTCCCGATTAACTAAGGATCGCATCGCCGCCGCGCGAGGCCCTCGTTCTTCCGAATGACCGGTCATGGTAATAGAGATTCGCCTGGACCCACTTCACCCTTGTGTGCCTGTACTGGTGATTCCCACAATTTTCCCTGGCGTCAAGCTTTTCCGGCACGATTGCCCGGGAAAACGGGAAAATTCTTAACGCCGACGCCTGTGTTCACCGCTGACGGCTGATGTAGGTTCGAATGCGCGGGAAACAAGGGGCAAGGCGATGGCCGGGCAGCCGCACACCCGATCGTGGGCGACAGGAGGAACCGGTGACGCCGCCCTTCAGCCCTTGCGGCCATTCAGGAACCAGACCCGCATCGAGCCCTTGCCCTTGACCTCGATTTCGCCGCGCAACTCGAAGTCGAAACGGTCCTCGAGCAGGACCTTCATCTGGTCGCCGACCTGAATCCGTCCGGCCACGCCATGCGATTCCATGCGCGCCGCCGTGTTCACGGTGTCGCCCCAGACGTCATAGAGCAGCTTGTTGAAGCCGATGACCCCGGCGACCACCGGACCGGTTTCGAGACCAATGCGAACATCGACCCTCTCGCCGTAATCGGCCGAGATCTGGCGACAGCAGGCGAGAATATCAAGGGCAAGCAGCGCCACGCGCTCGGCATGATCGGCCCGCGGCTCGGGAAGGCCGCCGGCGACCATATAAGCGTCGCCGATCGTCTTGATGGTTTCCAGCCCGTGGCTGGCCGCAAGGTTGTCGAAGTTGCGGAAGACGCGGCCGAGAAAGGCAACGAGTTCCCGCGGCGGCCATTTCGCCGCGCGTGGGGTGAAATCGACGATATCGGCAAACAGGATGGTCGCCTGTTCGACATGATCGGCGATCATCGCCGTCTCGCGGTGTTTGAGGCGCAGCGCGATCGCCCGCGGCAGGATGTTTTCCAGCAGGCGCGTGGAGAAGCGGTACTCCTTCTCCAGCGCCACCTCCGCATGGCTCGCCTCCTGGAAGGCGAAGTAGACGGTTGTGAAGATCAGCAGGAAGACAAGCGGCACCGTCAGGAGAAAGATGACGTCGAGGAGATCCGGACGAACGGCAGAAAGCGCCGGCGAGCGGAAAAAGACGGACGCCGACAGAAAGCCGGCAAGGGCCAGGACGGTGGCCAGCGCCGAGAGATAGACCCGTTGGGCCCCGAAAATCAGCATGGCCGCCGCAGCCCCGGCGAGAAAATAAAGGGGCAGTCCGGAGTCCCGGCTGAAGAGAAAGCAATAGAGAACGGCGAAGGCGAGCCAGCTGAAGGTGAAATAGAGCGCAGCCGCCGACGGCCCAAAGCGGTGAAAATACGGGGTCGAGGCATAAACCACGATCTGAGGCGACAGGGCCACGATCGCCAGCCACAGCCCGCTGCGGTCATAAAGCGCGTAGAGCAGGATGTAGGGTACGGTCATGGCGGCGCAGAGCAACGCGACGACATTGGTCGCGGCCAGACGCCGGCGCACATGCGACGGATAGCCCGCCGTACCGCAGCCGGCGATCAGGCGCGAAATCGAAAGGCCACCCAACCAGGCAGCGCAGCGTGTCCGCTCTTTCGGCATTTCCAGTTCTTGCGTCGACACGACCTGTTCCGCTCGGATTCTTGCCCTGCTGAATGGAACATTCACGGCCCGACGGCAACCGTTTAAAAACGAAACGCGTCAGGAATTGTGACCTGTGGCCGCACCCTTGACACGCCCGGACATGACACCGAAGCCGTCGATGATCGCCTCCTGGTTCTCCATCCGGGTGATCTCCAGCTGCACCTGATGCAGCGCCTGGATGATCTGGTCGATCCGCTCGGCATCCTCGTCTTCCGTCGCCTCGGCCACTTCCCGTTCCAGCTCGATCCGCTGGCGTCGCAGCGCCTTGCTGCGCTTGTGCAAGGACAGGGCCTGACGATAGCCTTCGCCGGCGTCTTCGGGCGCCGCGATCTCGGTCGCCGTCCACAGCCGGGCATTGCGGATCTGCTGGTCGAGCGCCTTGATCAGCGATCCATGCCCCTGCCCCTCGAGCCGCGCCATCAGGGTCTCCCGGGTCAGCTGGGCGCCGGCACCGGCCGCGATCGTCAGCAGCGAGGACCAGAGCTTCTGGAGCTCGCGGTTCTCATAGTCGATCGAGGCGATCTCGTCATATTCGTCCTGCAGCAGCTGCGGATGATTGACGATCGTGAGAGCGAGCACGCTCTCGCGCAGCGCAGGCTGTTCGTGATGCCCCTTGACGAGGCCCGATCGCGCCAGCCGATCGGAGATGGCACCGCCGCCGCCCGCCGAGGGACCCGGCTGGCGCCCACCGCCAAATCGTCCCGCACCGGCCGCCCCGCCCCGACCGCCGCCGGAACGGTTGCCCGCGTCGAAACCGCCGCGCCGATCTCCGCGATTGCCGGCAGACGGCTGGAAGAAGGCGTTCAGACGGTCGCGCACGTCCTGCTGATAGTGCCGGCGGACGTTCTCGTCGGCGATCACCTGGACCACCTGCTTCATGCGCGCCTCGAGTTCGGCGCGTTTTTCCGGCGTGTCGAACTGCCCGCCAGAGGCTTCGCGGATCCACAGCATCTCGGCGAGCGGCCGGGCCTCAGACAGAACCTTGTCGAACGGCGCGCGTCCGTCCTGCTTGACCAGATCGTCCGGGTCCTTGCCGTCCGGCAGCAGCGCGAAACGCACGGACCGACCCGGCTTCAAATGCGGCAGCGCCAGATCGACGGCCCTGAAGGCTGCCCTCTGTCCGGCGCCGTCGCCATCGAAGCAGAGCACCGGCACCGGCGTCATCTTCCACATGAGGTCAAGCTGGTTCTCGGTGAGCGCCGTCCCAAGCGGCGCGACCGCATTCTCGACGCCGGCCTGATGAAGGGCGATGACGTCCATATAGCCCTCGACCGCAATGATCGTGTCGGCGCCGTCCGCCCCCTGCAACGCCCGGCGGGCGCGCGAGAAGTTGAACAGCACATTGCCCTTGTGGAAGAGCTCGGTCTCCGGCGAGTTCATGTATTTCGCCATGGCATCCGGCGCCATGGCGCGGCCGCCAAAGGCGATCACCTTGTCACGCGACGACAGGATCGGAAACATGATGCGATCGCGGAAATAGTCGTAGGAAACCGGAATGTCCGGGCCGTGGCGCACGAGCCCGCAGGCCTCGATCTGCTCCTTCGGCACGCCCTTCCCGGCCAGATATTCCTTCAGCGCGTTCCGGCTTTCGGGCGCATAGCCGAGCCGGAAGGTTTCGATGGTCCGCCCGGACAGCCCGCGTTCGCGCAGATAGGCACGGGCCCTCGCACCACTCGCCGTCTGCAACTGGTCCTGGAAGAACTGGGTCGCCATTTCCATGACGTCCTGAAGCGTCGTGCGCTCCTTTTCCCGGCGCTCGGCCTGCGGATCGGCCTTGGGCATGGCAATGCCCGCCATGTCGGCGATCTGCTGCACGGCCTCGGGGAAACTCAGGCCCTCGAGATCCGTCAGGAAACGGAAATGGTCGCCCGACACGCCGCAGCCGAAACAGTGATAGCGCCCCTTGCGATCCTCGCAGTGGAAGCTCGGGCTCTTCTCGCCGTGAAACGGGCAACAGGCCCAGTAGTCGCCGCGCGAGACATTGGTCTTTCGGCGATCCCATGACACGCGCCGGCCGACGACCGCGGAAATCGGCACGCGGTCGCGGATCTCGTCGAGAAAGTCGTTGGAAAAGCGCATGTCTGCCTCGTGGTGTTCCCTCATATAGGCCGGCGTTGACGCGGGCGCCAAGGGTTTCGCGGATTGCACCCGCTATTCACAGCCTTGACGGAAATGACAACTGTATATACACTTCATGTTCTTATTATGCGCCCGATAAGCTGTCGGCCCATGAGAACAGCCAATGGAACCCGAGTTCGATCCACTCTTTGCGGCCTTCGAATGGGACGAACAGAAACGGCGCATAAACCTGATGAAGCATCAGATCGACTTCCCCCGTGCGGCCGCAGCACTCCAGAGACCGCACCTAAAGATCACATCCAACTGAAACGGAGAGGCCCGCACACTGGCGATTTGCCCCGACACGCAGAAGATCATCGCGGTTGCTTACACGATGAGAGGCGATGCTTGCAGGATCATCTCAGCCAGAGCGGCGCGGAAAAATGAGCAAAGAGCATATCGTCAGATATTCGGCTGAAGACATACAGAAGCTCGTCGCCGAGCGTCGTGATAAAACGGACTGGGCCCGCGTCGACGCGCTGACCGACGCGGAGATCGAGCGCGCCATGCGCGACGATCCCGACTGGCGGGACTTCATCGACATCGACTGGTCGAAGGCCGAGATCGTCGTTCCCCAGAAGAAGAAAGCGATCTCGATCCGGCTGGACGAGGACATCGTGGATTTCTTCCAGGCCAGCGGCAAGGGCTACCAGACCCGCATCAACGCCGTGCTGCGCCACTTCGTCTCCGAGCAGAAGCGTTCAAAGGGCTGAAACGCGAAACTCCGCCCGAAGGCGGAGTTCCGATCGTCGCATTCGCCAGGAGCTCTTACTTCAGGAGGTCCTTGACCACGCCGGACGCCTTGGCGAAATCGATCTGGCCCGGATAGCGCTCCTTGAGCGTGTTCATGCACTTGCCCATGTCGCGAAGCCCCTGCGCCCCGGTCTCGGTGATGACCGAAGCGCACAGCTCCCGCACCTTCTCCTCCGAGAGCTGCTCCGGCATGAAGCTCTTGATGATGCAGATTTCCTCGCGCTCCTGCTCGGCGAGTTCGGGGCGACCGTTATCGGCATAGATCTTCGCCGATTCGTCCCGCTGCTTGATCATCTTCATCAGGATCTGCATGATCTCGTCGTCGGTAACCGGATCCTTGCCGACACCGCGATTGGCGATGTCACGATCCTTGATCGCCGTCTGGATCAGCCGCACGGTCGACGTGCGTCGCACATCCTTCGCCTTCAGCGATTCCTTCATAACGTCGGTAAGCCTGTCGCGCATCATCTCTTCATCTCCATGGAGAAGCCGGTTCGCGAACGTCACGAATTGTGGCTTTTCCTTGTCATTTTGGCCGAACTCTTAACCAGACCTGCAGGCCCACGCAAATCAATTAGGCAACCCATTGAAATACATGGGGCTAAATTCCACGCTTTCCACAGCAACGAATTGACCTTGGGGATCGATCCGTCTATTTTCCGGCACCTGCACGAAAATTGAAATCAGGGGAAAAGCGCGCGGTTTCGCGCGACCTTGATCTGCGATCATAAATGGCGCGTGGGCTCCGGTTCTTCAAGGGATCGGGCGGTCCCCGGCCGGACAAGGAACGAACATGACCTCGACAGCCCCATGGACCACCCGCAAGCCGACCGCGCTCCTCGTTCTCGCCGACGGCACAGTCATTGAAGGCCATGGGATCGGCGCCACCGGCAAGGTGCAGGCGGAAGTCTGCTTCAACACCGCCCTGACCGGCTACGAGGAAATCCTGACCGACCCATCCTATCTCGGCCAGATCGTCACCTTCACCTTCCCCCATATCGGCAATGTCGGCACCAATGACGAAGACATCGAAGACCTGACGCCGGCTGCCCGCCACGGCGCGGTCGGCGTGATCTTCAAGGCCGACATCACCGATCCGTCCAACTACCGCGCCGCCCAGCATCTCGACGCCTGGCTGAAGGCCCGCGGCATCATCGGTCTCTGCGGCGTCGACACCCGCGCGCTCACCGCCTGGATCCGCGAGCATGGCGCCCCGAACGCCGTCATCGCCCATGACCCGAACGGCGTGTTCGACATCGAGGCGCTGAAGGCCGAAGCCAAGGCCTGGAGCGGGCTGGTCGGCCTCGATCTCGCCAAGGTCGCAAGCTCCGGCCAGTCCTCTGTTTGGGACGAAAAGCCCTGGGTCTGGAACCAGGGTTACTCCACCCTTGGCCCGGCCGATGCGAAGTATCATGTGGTCTGCGTCGACTTCGGCGTGAAGCGCAACATCCTGCGGCTGTTTGCCGGCCTCGACTGCAAGGTCACCGTGGTTCCGGCAACGACGAGCGCGGAAGACATCCTAGCCCTCAATCCGGACGGCATCTTCCTGTCGAACGGCCCCGGCGACCCGGCGGCAACCGGCACCTATGCCGTTCCGGTCATCCAGAACCTTATCAAGTCGGACAAGCCGCTGTTCGGCATCTGCCTCGGTCACCAGATGCTGGGCCTCGCGCTCGGCGCCACGACCGAAAAGATGCACCAGGGCCATCACGGCGCCAACCATCCGGTCAAGGACTTCACCACCGGCAAGGTCGAGATCGTGTCGATGAACCACGGCTTCGCGGTCGATTCGAAGTCGCTCCCCGAAGGCGTTGAGGAGACTCACGTTTCGCTGTTCGACGGAACCAATTGCGGCCTGCGCCTTGCCGGCAAGCCGGTCTTCTCGGTGCAGCACCATCCGGAAGCCTCGCCGGGCCCACAGGACAGCCACTACCTGTTCCGCCGCTTCATCAACATGGTGCGCGAGACGAAGGGTGAGCCGGCGCTCGCAGAGCGCTGATCCGACTCTCACATTAGAACGTCAAGATGCGGCCCGATCAGACCCGGGCCGTTTTCATTTCGAAGCGGACCTTCTGGAAGAAGCGCGCGCACAGCAGCACCGAGGCGCTGAGAAGCCCGATCAGGAAGCCGATCCAGATGCCGATGCCGCCGAAGCCGAAGGGAAAGGCCATGACCCAGGCCAGGAAGAACCCGATCGGCCAGTAGGAAATCAGCGCCATCACCATCGGAATGCGCGCATCCTTGAGCCCCCGAAGCAGGCCGCTGGCGATCGCCTGCAAACCGTCGACGAGCTGGAAAATGCCGGCAATGACCACGAGCGGCGCGGCAAAATCGAGGACCGCCGCGGCCTCCGGCGTTCCGGCATTGATGAAGGCGCTGCTGAGTGTGCGCGGCATCAGGTAGAACAGGATGCCGCCGGCGATCGCGATCGCGCTCGCAATCGCAAGCACGGAATAAGCCGCCCGCATCAGGTCGGCATAATCGCCGCGGCCATGCGCGACGCCGACCCTGACGGTCGCCGCCTGCGACAGACCAAGCGGGATCATGAAGGCGATCGAGGCGAGCTGCAGCGCGATACCGTGGGCGGCAAGCTCGATCGTGCCGATCTTGCCCATCATCAGCGATGCGGCGGTAAACAGGCTGACCTCGGCAAGCACCGTGATCCCGATCGGCAGGCCGAGATGGATCACCTCCCACAGCGCGTGCCAGTCGGGACGCCAAAACCGCACGAAAAGCTCGTAGCGACGGGTCTCGGGCTGCGTCTGGATATAGGCGACCATGAACAGGAAGCTCGCCGTCTGAACGATCACCGCGACGATGGCCGCCCCGATCATACCCATTTTCGGCAGGCCAAAATGACCGAGCACCAGCGCGTAGGCGAGCACGGCGTTCATCAAGAGCACGGCCAGAGTGACATAGAGAATGATGCCGGCACGGCCGATCGCGCTCACCAGCGCGCGCAGCACCGCAAACAGCAGCGCCGGCAGAAGGCCAAACTGCACGATCATGACGTAGTCGGCCGCCAGCGCCGCCACCTCGGGCTTCTGTCCGAGCAGGAGCAGAATGGACTGCGCATTGAAGAAGAGGGGCGCGGTCAGAGCCGTGTAGCCGATCGACACCCACATGCCCATGCGGATGGAGCGGCGCACGGACACGACGTCGCCGCGGCCATAGGCCTGCGCCACCATCGGCACGACAGCGATCGAGAAACCCGAGCCGAAGATGAAAATCGTGAAGAAGAACTGGCCGGACAGCACCATGGCGGCGAGCGACTGCGCCCCCAGCTGGCCGACGATGACGACATCCGTCGTGTGAATGCCGAGCTGCGCCAGCTGGGCACCGATCAGCGGGATTCCGAGCGCCAGCGTCGCGCGTATGTGCGAGGCCCAGCTGCTGGTTGCCTTCCCGGATTCTGCAAATGCAAGATGGCTAGACATGACAATATCCAAGACGAAAAAAGCCGCTTCCAGAGGAACTGGCGAGCGGCGGGTGGCTATTCGATAAAAGAAACCCGCTGCGGTAGCAAGCCGCAGCGGGATGATGCAGAAAATATCGTCGATCGATCACAAAGGCTTATGGAAGCGGAAAAAAGCCTCAGATCGAGCCGGAAAACGTGTCGCAAGCCGACACCTTGCCGCTGTCATAGCCGCGCTTGAACCATTTGGCCCGCTGCGCCGAGGTGCCGTGGTTGAAGCTGTCGGGAACGACATAGCCCTGGCTGCGCTTCTGGAGCGTATCGTCGCCGATTTGGTGGGCGGCGTTGAGGGCCTCTTCAAGATCACCGGCCTCGAGCAGGCCCTTCTGGTCGGTATAGCTTGCCCAGATCCCGGCATAGCAGTCAGCCTGCAGCTCGACACGAACCGACATCTGGTTGGCCTCGACCTCGCTCATCTGCCGGCGCAACTGGTTGAATTTCGGCAGGACGCCGGTGAGGTTCTGCACATGGTGCCCGATCTCGTGGGCGATGACATAGGCCTCGGCGAAATCTCCGGACGCGCCGAATTGATCCTTCAGCTGGGTAAAGAACTCGGTGTCGAGATAGACCTTGCGGTCGCCCGGGCAGTAGAAGGGTCCGGTCGCCGACGAGGCAAAACCGCAGGCCGAACTCACCTGACCGGAGAAGAGAACCAAAGTCGGCTCCTCATAGGTCTCGCCCTCGGACTTGAAGATGCCGTTCCAGGTATCCTCCGTTTCGGCGAGCACGGTGCGCACGAAGGCAGTCATTTCGTCCGCCGCCGGAGAAGTCGGCCGCTGACCCGTCGACTGCTCATAGCCCGACTGCGGGGCCGAGCCTTCATCGAGCACCTGCAGCATGTCGATGCCCATCATCTTGAGCACGAAATAGATGACGACGAGGAAGACGATCGTGCCGATGCTCAAGCCGCCGCCGCGGCGGCCCGAGCCCATCGGAATCTGGATCCCGGACCGACCGAAAGGATTGCGCCCCATGCCGCTGCGACCGACCGGCGATCCGCGGCGGTCCTCGATATTGTCCGACTGGCGCCGACCCTTCCATTCCATGATGCGTGCCCTCTCCTCAAATGCCTGCGGCTTGAGAACACTTCATAAAGCAATCCGTTCCCGCGGGCCAAGCAAATTAGGGAACAATTGAGGAAGCTGCTTGCGGATCAGGCTTTGGCGAAAGCATAGGCGCCGCCGCGTGACAGCGCCCGCTGATAGGCCGGCCGCGAGCGGATGGCATCGAGATAGCGCCGTATAGCGGGTGAAGCGGGCAAGCCTGCGCCTTCGGCAACGCA
>DAIMJJ010000147.1:0-10891 GCA_036722275.1 Rhizobium sp.
CTATGTCTCGCGCTATCGCCTTGCCGCGGCCCGGGTGGCGATCGTTCCCCTTGTCATCCTATGGGTGGTCGCGACCCTGTCCTGGGTGGCGGCACTCATCCTCCTGGTGGCTGGCCCGCTCATTCCGCTTTTCATGGCACTGATCGGGCTTGCCGCGCGCGATGCCAGCGAAAAACACATGGCCGAGACCGGGACACTGAATTCCGTCCTGCTCGAATGGCTGAATGCCGCTGCCGATATTCGGTTGCTTAATGCCGAGGCGCGCACCGTCGAGCGCTTTCGCATGGCGGCCGACAGTCTGCGGGCGAGAACCATGGAGGTCCTGCGGATCGCCTTCCTGTCCTCGACCGTCCTCGAGCTGTTCGCCGCCATCGGCATCGCCATGGTCGCGGTTTATGTCGGCTTCAGCCTGCTCGGAACCTTTGGCTTCGGAGCCTATGCCACTCCTCTGTCCGTATCCGAGGGTATCTTCATTCTCCTGCTGGTACCCGACTTCTTTCAGCCGCTCAGGGATCTCGCCGCCGCCTGGCACGACAAGGCCGCGGCTTTGGCCGTCGCCGGAGAACTGGCAGAGCGGGAGGCCCGCTCGTCACAGGCGATCCTCGGCCGTGGCGGCCGGCCGGCAGCGGCCTTCGCGGATCGGCCCACGATCGCCGCGACCGGTCTTCGCGTCTTGGTCGGCGGCCGTGAGATCGCTTTTCCGGATTTCCGGATCGAACCCGGTGAAAAAGTGGCGATCACCGGTCCGAGCGGCGCGGGCAAGACGACGCTGATTGCCCTTCTGGCGGGGCTGGTACGGCCGGCGACCGGCCGCATAGAAATCGCCGGTCGGCTGCTCGATGACGATTGCGCGGACGACTGGCGCAGTATCATCGGCCATATTGGGCAGCACCCGCACCTCTTGAATGCCAGCCTGCAGGCCAACATTGCGCTTTCGGATGGACGGGCCGATCCGTCGCGGCTTCAGGCCTCGCTGCAGGCGGCCGCGATCGACGGTCTTGCGGAGATCCTTCCGCAGGGGATCGGCACGCGTCTCGGCGAGAATGGCAGCGGCGTGTCCGGCGGCGAGGCCCGCCGACTGATGATGGCGCGCGCCATCTATTCCGGAGCCCGGGTGATCCTGGCCGACGAGCCGACCGCCGACCTGGATGCCGAAACGGCCGAACGGGTGATCACCGCGCTCGATGAGGCGGCGCGCGGCGGCGCAACCCTTGTGATCGCCACCCATGATCCCCGGCTGGTCGCCCGCCTGGATAGAACGATCGATCTGGGAGGTTCGCAATGAAGGCGCTGATCCGGGTCTTCTGGCGGGTTTGGCGCAGCCGGCTCGGCGTGTTGTCGCTCGGCGTCCTGCTGTCCATTGCCGTGCTCGGCGCCGGTCTTGCCCTGCTCGGTCTCTCCGGCTGGTTCATCACCGCGGCCGGCATGGCCGGGCTCGCCGGTGCCGGTCTGAGCTTCGATGTCTTTCGCCCCAGTGCCGGCGTCCGCTTTCTGGCACTGGGGCGCGCCGCCGCCCGCTATGGCGAACGGCTCGCCACCCATGATGCGACGCTCAAGGGGCTGGCGGATCTGCGGGTCGCCCTGCTTGCCGCCATGCTGCGCAAGCCCGTCGTCCTGCTCGGCCGCCTGCGCGGATCGGAGCGCCTCAACCATCTGACGATCGATGTCGATGCGCTCGACGGCATGGCCTTGCGTCTGGTCATGCCGGCCATCGCCGCGGTGCTCGTGCTCGGCGCAACACTTGCGCTCGTCGCCTGGCTGGTGGTCCCGGCGGTCGCCTTCTGGCAGGTCGGCAGCTATGTCTGCGGTGTCGCTGCGGCGCTTGCGTTGAGCGCCCGCATTTCGGCCAGGCCCTCCCGCCTTGCGCAGCGGGCGAGCCAGGCGCTGCGTATGCGGTTCATCGACATGCTGCGTGGACGCTCCGAACTTGCGGTGGCCGGACGCCTCGAGGATCAGCGCGAGGCGGTTCTCGACGCGCAAAGACGCCTGCAGCAGGCGCAGGCGCGCATTGATGCAGCCGAGCGTGCCTCGGCCCTTCTCCTGGCCGCGGCCGGCACGATTGCGGCCGGTGGCAGCCTGTTGATCGCCGGCGTGGCCGCCATGGAGGGGCTTCTCGACCCGGCACGGGCCGCCCTCGGTTTCTTTGCGGCCCTGGCGCTTGCCGAGACCGCGGCACCGCTGGCCCGCGGCATTGCCGAACTCGGCAAAATGGCGGATGCCGCCCGGCGGATCGAGGGCGAGTTCGCTGCGGTCGATGGCGTTGCGCCGGTTGCGCCGCCACCGGCCGACATCCCCGCGCCGGGGATCGGGGTTCCCCCCGTCGAGGTGCGCGGCCTGTCATGCCGACAGCGCGGTCGCGTTCTTTTCCGCGACCTCGACTTCACGGTGCAGGCCGGCGAAACGCTTGCCCTCGTCGGGCCGAGCGGCGCCGGCAAGACCACGCTCCTCAATGCCGTCCGCGGGGTGATCCTGCCCGACGGTGGTGCGATCAAGATCGCTGGCCGGGCGCTCGCCAGCTATCAGGAAGCCGAGCGTGCTGCCCTGATCGGCTATCTGCCGCAGCGCACCGCTTTGGTCAGCGGCACGATCGCCGACAATCTGCGCATTGCCGATCCTGCAGCTTCCGACGACCTCCTCTGGCAGAGCCTGCACATGGCCTGCCTCGACACGGCAATTGCCGACAGGGGCGGTCTCGACAGCCGGCTCGCCGAGGCCGGCCTCGGCCTCTCCGGCGGCGAGAAGCGCAGGCTGGCGCTCGCGCGCATGCTCGTGCGCCGACCGCGCATCCTGCTGCTCGACGAGCCGACGGAAGGTCTTGACCGGGCGACTGCGCTCACCCTCCTTGCGCGTCTGCGGGCCGGCTTCCCCGATGCGGCCATCCTGCTGGCCGCCCATCGGGACGAGGAGCGCGCCTGGGCTGATGCAGAGATTGCGATCGGCAATCCTTAAAAGGTGCAGTGCAGATGCACGATATTGATTCAAATCAAGGACGGCGTCGCTCGGTTGATACATAGGGAAGTTATCATGTGTCGGAGATGCATGTTTTAACCAACCGAGAGCAAGACCATGGAACTCGATATTGTCGAGCTGTCACGCCTGCAATTTGCGATGACGGCGATGTATCACTTTCTCTTCGTCCCCCTGACGCTCGGCCTATCCATCATCGTTGCGATCATGGAAACGGTCTATGTCATGACCGATAGGCCGATCTGGCGACAGATGACCAAATTCTGGGGCACCCTGTTCGGAATCAACTTCGTCCTCGGCGTTGCCACCGGCATCACCATGGAATTCCAGTTCGGAATGAACTGGAGCTACTACAGCCATTATGTCGGCGATATCTTCGGCGCACCGCTGGCGGTCGAGGGTCTGATGGCCTTCTTCCTCGAGGCCACCTTCGTCGGCCTGTTCTTCTTCGGTTGGGACAAGCTCTCCAAGCGCGCCCATCTGATCGTCACCTGGCTGGTGGCGATCGGCTCGAACTTCTCCGCGCTGTGGATCCTGATTGCCAATGGCTGGATGCAGAACCCGGTCGGCGCCGAGTTCAATCCCATGTCGATGCGTATGGAGATGACCTCGTTCTTCGACGTCGTGTTCAACGAGGTCGCCCAGGCGAAATTCGTCCATACTGTTTCGGCCGGCTATGTCACGGCCTCCGTCTTCGTGCTCGGCGTGTCGGCCTGGTATCTGCTGAAGAACCGGCACACGGAACTGGCACGCCGCTCGATCGCGGTTGCGGCCAGCTTCGGCCTGGCTTCGGCGCTCTCCGTCGTCATCCTCGGCGACGAATCGGGCTATTCCGTCACCCATTCGCAGAAGATGAAGCTCGCCGCCATCGAGGGCATGTGGGAAACCCTGCCGGCGCCCGCATCCTTCACCCTTGTCGGTTTTCCCGACCAGGAGGCGCGTGAGACCCATTACGCCCTGCACATCCCCTATGTCATGGGCCTGATCGGCACCCGCTCGCTCACCCATGAGATCCCCGGCATTGCCGATCTCGTCAAGCAGGCTGAAGACCGCATCCGTTCCGGTCAGATCGCCTATGACGCGCTGATGACCTACCGGGCCAACAAGGGCGTCGTGTCGGATGAGGTCCGCACCACCTTCGAGACCCACAGCAAGGATCTCGGCTTCGCCCTGCTGCTGAAGCGCTATGTCGACGATCCGCGCCAGGCAAGCGACGACCAGATCAAGATGGCCGCCAATGACACGGTTCCCACCGTCTGGCCGCTGTTCTGGGCCTTCCGTCTGATGGTGGCTCTCGGCTTCTCCTTCATCGCGGTCATGGCCTGGTTCTTCTGGATGGCCTCGTTCCGCCGGATGCAGTTCCCGCGTCTTGCGCTCTGGCTTGCCGTCATCATCATCCCGACGCCCTGGCTTGCCGCCGAGCTCGGCTGGTTCGTCGCCGAATTCGGTCGCCAGCCCTGGACGGTGGACGGCGTTCTGCCGACGGCGCTCTCTGCCTCCCACCTGTCCGTCACCGATCTGGCGATCACGCTGGCCGGCTTCGTGCTGTTCTACACCGTGCTCTTCGTCATCGAGATGGGGCTGATGCTGAAATACATCCGCAAGGGCCCGTACATGGACGTGCCTGAATCCGATCAGTGGCAGAAGCAGCATCGTGACCGGCTGAGCGCGCCCTCGCCGTTCGCACAACCCGCGGAGTAACGATCATGATCCTTCATCAATTTCTCGATTTCGAACTGCTGCGGGTCGTCTGGTGGCTGCTGCTGGGCGTGTTGCTGACGGGGTTCGCCCTGACCGACGGCTTCGACCTGGGCGTCGGCGCACTGCTTCCCTTCGTCGGCAAGACCGACGTGGAGCGCCGTGTCGCCATCAACACGATCGGCCCGGTCTGGGAAGGCAACCAGGTCTGGTTCATCCTCGGGGGCGGGGCGATCTTCGCCGCCTGGCCGCCGCTCTACGCCGTCAGCTTCTCCGGCTTCTATCTTGCCATGTTTGCGGTCCTGGCCGCACTGATCCTGAGGCCGGTCGGCTTCAAGTATCGCTCCAAGCGTGACAGCGCCACCTGGCGCAGCGCCTGGGACTGGGCGCTCTTCATCGGCGGCGCCGTGCCGGCGCTGATCTTTGGTGTGGCCATGGGCAATGTGCTGCAGGGCGTGCCGTTCCGCTTCAACGAAGACCTGATGATCTTCTATGACGGCTCGTTCTTCGGTCTGCTCAACCCCTTCGCCCTGCTCGCCGGCGTCGTGTCGCTGGCCATGCTGGTGATGCATGGGGCTGCCTGGCTGCAATTGAAGGCGGACGGACC
The DNA here is from genome assembly GCA_036722275.1 of Rhizobium sp. Lineage (GTDB taxonomy): Bacteria > Pseudomonadota > Alphaproteobacteria > Rhizobiales > Rhizobiaceae > Allorhizobium. The sequence goes on from DAIMJJ010000147.1 coordinate 5,273, forward strand.
GGTGCGCGAGCGTGCCCGCACCTATGGTTCGATCGCGGCGCTGGTCACCATCCTGGCCTATGCCTTGGCCGGTGTCTGGCTGATGACGGGCATCGAGGGCTATGCCATCGTCGGCACGCCGGTCACCGACGGCCCGTCCAACCCTCTGCTTGGCGAGGTCGCCCGCAGCCCGTCCTGGATCGAGGCCTATTCGCTGCGTCCCTGGATCGCCGTCGCACCGATCCTCGGCTTCGTCGGGGCAATCCTCGCCTTCCTCGGTCTGAGGGCCGGACGCGAGGTCTCTACTCTGCTGTTCTCGAAGCTGTCGATCACCGGCATCATCGCCTCGGCAGGACTAACGATGTTCCCGTTCATCCTGCCCTCATCGATCGATCCCAAGTCGTCGCTGACGGTCTGGAATTCGTCCTCTTCGCACCAGACGCTCTTCGTCATGCTGGTCATGGCCGTCATCTTCGTGCCGATCATCCTCGCCTACACCGCCTGGGTCTACAAGGTCCTGTGGGGCAAGGTCACGGAGCACGACATTAACAGCAGCCACGAAACCGTGTATTAATAGGAGAATTCATATATGTGGTACTTCGCATGGCTTCTGGGCCTGCCACTCGCCGCGATCTTCGCCGTCGTCAACGCCATGTGGCTTGAGATGCAGGAGGATCGCCAGATGATGAACGGATCGTACGGTGACGGTGACGCCGCCCGGCGATGAAGCAAGGACAGGGAGGGGATCCGATGAGGACCAACCGTAGACAGTTCATGGGCCTCGCGGCCGGCGGGGCGGTGCTAGCCGCCGCCCCGATCGGACATTCGGCCGAGGCGCAAACCAAAACTTCGGCCCGCATCGTGATCCTCGGTGCCGGTGCTGCCGGCACGGCCCTGGCCAACCGGCTGTCGCAGCGCCTGGATGGCGCCAAGATTACCATCATTGACGGCCGCAAACAGCATTTCTACCAGCCCGGCTTCACGCTGATCGCAGCCGGTCTCAAGTCGGCTGACTACTCGGTCTCGACCACCGCCGAATGGTTGCCGCGCAACATCGAGTGGATCGAAGAAGCCGCCGCCGAAATCGATCCTGAGGCAAAGAAGGTCGTGACGGCAGGCGGAAAGGCGGTCGACTATGACTATCTCTTCGTCGCCACCGGTCTGCGGCTCGATTATGGCGCGATCGAAGGCATGTCCCTGGACCTGATCGGTAAGGACGGCATCGGTTCGGTCTATGCCGGCCCGGACTATGCCGCCAAGACCTGGGCGGAGATGAGCCGGTTCACCGACAAGGGTGGTGTTGCCCTGTTCTCGCGCCCGGCAACCGAGATGAAATGCGCCGGCGCGCCGCTGAAATATGCCTTCCTGACCGATGACTATGCGGTGCAGAAGGGCACGCGCAGCAAGTCGAAGATGATCTATGCGGCGCAGAACAAGACCTTCTTCTCCGTGCCGATCGTCAGCGAGAAGGTGCGCATGCTGTTCGAGGAGCGCGGCATCGATCCCGTCTACGACCACGTCATGACCAAGATCGATCCGGGCCGCAGGATCGCGACCTTCAAGACGCCCGAAGGCGACAAGGAGATCGGCTACGACTTCACCAACGTGATCCCGCCGATGCGCGCACCTGAGGTCGTGATGAACAGCCCGCTGCCGTGGAAGGAAGGCATCTGGGTCGATCAGGGCTGGGTCGAGGTCGACAAGCACACGCTGCGCCACGCACGTTATCCGGAGGTTTTCGCCGTCGGTGACATTGCCGGCGTGCCGAAGGGAAAGACCGCCGCCAGCGTCAAGTGGCAGGTTCCTGTCGTGGTCGAGCAGCTTGCGGCTCAGATCGAGGGCAAGGAAAGCACCGCGCGTTATGACGGCTACACGTCCTGCCCGCTGATCACCCGCGTTGGCAAGGCCATGCTGGTGGAGTTTGATTACAACAACAATCTCACCCCATCCTTCCCCGGCATCATCGCGCCGCTTGAGGAGCTGTGGATCTCCTGGCTGATGAAGGAGATCGCCCTGAAGCCCACCTACAACGCCATGCTGCGCGGCCGCGCCTGAGGGAGATTGCCATGAAGGATATGACTTTCGGCACGATGATCGCGGTGTTCGAGGAAATCTTCGGACGCACCCTGTTCTGGGCCATGGTGGCTGTCGCCGCACTCGTCACGCTCGCCTATCTCTATGTGCTGATCCGCGACCGTCAGGTATCGTGGAAAAAGTTCCTGTGGGCACAGCTTTCCATGCCGGTCGGCGCGGTCGCGGCGGTGGTCTTCGTCCAGACCATCACCCGCTCCGGCCTGCGCGATATTGGCGGCCCGGTCGACGTGATCGTGCTCTTCGGCGTCGCCGCTATGGGCGCGATCGGCATCGCCATCCTCGTTTACACCCTTCAGTCCCTGCTTCATCCCCCGGCTAGAGACTGAGGTTTGCACGGGGCGGCGCCTTCATGGTTGCCGCCCCGTCGGCATTTTTCACCCAAGACGGCCATGGGTTTCGCTTCCGCGGGACCCGTCAAGCCAAATCCCCCAGGGCCATGAAGGTTGCCGGCCGCCGCGGTCGCCAAGGGCATGGCCTTCTCGCATCCAGTTCCGGCCTTTTTGGAGTTCGAGACAATGACCGAAGCGATACAGGAACAGCCTGCAAGTTCTCGGATCGAGCACTTGCCTGTGATGTTTTTCGCCGTTGGCATGGGCATGTTCGGCTTCACGCTTTCCGTGAATGCGGCAAGTCATGCCTTTGCCTGGCCCGCCTTTATCGGACAAGCGGTTCTGGCGGTGTCGGCCATCCTGCTGGGTCTCATCAGCCTCGCCTATCTGACCAAGCTCCTGACCCGACCGTCGGCCGTTCTGCAGGAATGGCATCATCCGGTCCGCATCGCCTTCTTTCCGGCCATGTCGATTGCCTATCTGCTGCTGGCGACGGCACTGATGGGTATCAACCAGGCCGCCGCCAATATCGTCTGGATGGGCGCAACCCTGGTGCAGGGCATTCTGGCGCTCGCCGTCATCGGCGCCTGGATCGGGCATCGGCCCTTCCATCCGCCGCAGCTTTCACCGGCCTGGTTCATCCCCGCCGTTGGCAACGTGATCGTTCCGATCGCCGGCGGGCCGCTCGGCCATGTCGAGATATCCTGGCTCTTCTTCTCCGGCGGGCTGCTGTTCTGGATCGTGCTGCTGACCCTGGTTCTCAATCGGCTGATGTTCCACGAACCGCTGCCCGGCCGAATGGTCCCGACGGTCATGATCCTGGTCGCACCGCCGGCCGTTGCCTATGTCGCCTGGCTGCGGCTCGCCGGCGAGCCGGGAGCGTTCGGCCATATTCTCATCAGCCTCGGTTACGTCTTTGCCTTGATCGTGGCGACCCAGGTCCGGCGCTTCCGCGGCATGCCCTTCGCCCTGTCCTGGTGGGCGCTCTCCTTCCCGATTGCCGCCCTGTCGATTGCCAGTTTTGCCCATGGGACGGCGACACAATCGGCCGGACATCAGGCGATCGGGCTCGGCCTGCTACTTCTTCTCACGGTCATCGTCATCATGCTGCTGGTGCGGACGGCTCGCGCCATGTTGCGCAACGAAATCTGCGTCGCCGAGTGATCTTTGGAGCGCATACAGTGAAGGGGCCCGGGACGTGACGTCCGGTGCCCCTTGCTTCACTTTCTCGGCGCCCGGCTTGCCTACCTCTGCCGTCCGTCAATCCGGCACAGGCCGCCAGGCTCTCAGCCCGAGACTATGCCGGTTTGCGGGCGACGATATAGGGGTTCTGCCAGTATTTGCCGAACACCCGCTCATCGACGATCTCAAAGCCGGAGTTCAGCAGGCATTCGCGAAGCCCGGGGAGGCTTAACGCCGTCACGGCGGGAAACAGGCCGAACACGCGCAGCAGAGAGAAAAGGGCGCGAAGCCTCAAGGGCATATCCGCAAAACACCAGGTCTTGCTGATCAACAGGCCGCCGGGCTGGAGATTGGCGAAGATCTGGGCCAGCATCGACGGGTGATCTTCGATCAGGTGCAAGACATTGAAAGCACAGATCGCGTCGAAAGGTCCGCCGTCGAAGGCATGCTCGGCATCCGCGACCACGAAGTCCAAATTCTTTCCCGCCGGCTTGGCACGCGCAATCGCGATCATTTCCGACGAAAAATCGGTGGCCGTCCAGTGAGAGACGCCAGGCGCCAGATGAATTGCGGTGCCGCCGGTGCCGCAACCGAGCTCGAGAACGCGGTCCGTGGATTTGAGAACGGACGCGACGTCGGCCAGCATGGCTTCGTAGGCGGCAACGTCCTTGAGCGGCCGGGCGGCATAGCGTCCGGCCACCCTGTTCCAGAACTTCCGTTGTTTTGACTGGCTCATTGTTCGTCCGTTGTCAGAGGGGCAAGACGGCAGTGCCGCTCTTGTAAAGCATGTAGAAGGCAACCGCGATGATCAGTACCGCGAAGATCCGGTTGAGCAGGTTGCGCGTCTTCGCAAGGCGCGTCGCCAGCACCATGCCGCCAAGGCCGCCGATGATTCCCCCGCCGATGAATTCGCCGGCGACCTGCCAGTCGATGAGACCGGAGGCCGCATAGTTGAGGGCGGTTGCCAGGCCGAAGGTCCCGACGGCAAAGAGCGACGAGCCGACAGCATTGATCATCGGCATACCGGTCGACAGCATCAGGCCCGGCACGATCAGGAAGCCGCCGCCGATGCCGAAGAAGCCGGAGGCGGCGCCGGTGGCCAGCGCGACGCCCGCCGTCTTCCAGCAGTTCGAGCGATTGGTGCCGCCGGTGTTTGACGCGCTCACGCTGCGCGGGCGAAGCATGAGCGCGGCGACCAACAGCATCAACAGGCCGAACAGGAAGAGCAGGCTTTGGCCGTCGAACGCCTTGCCGAGGCTCGATCCGGCAAGCGCGCCGACAGTGCCCGTCACGGCAAAGACGATGGCACAACGCCACCAGACATGCCCCCGGCGGGCATGGCCGATGAGATTGGCATAGGCATTGATCGACACCGCAAGGGCACCTGTGCCGATCGCCACATGCGGCTGCGTGATGCCGACGATGTACAGCAGGAGCGGGGTGGCGAGGATCGACCCCCCGCCACCGATGAGCCCCAGGGTGAAGCCGACGAGGGCACCGGAGCCGATGGCCGCCACCGCCTGGGGAATGATGTCGATCATTCCCAGGCCGCTCCCGACAGAGCATCGAGCGGGATCTTCAGATAGCGCTTGCCGTTGGCCTCCGGCTCCGGCAGGCGTCCGCCTCGGATATTGACCTGCAGCGCATGCAGAATGAGCTTCGGCATGGGAAGGGTGGCGTCGCGCTTGTTGCGCAGCGCGATGAAGTCCGCTTCGTCCTTGCCGGTGATATGCGGGTTCTTGCGCTTCTGCTCCCCGACCGTGCTTTGCCACAGAGGTTCGCGGCCGTCCGGCTGATAGTCGTGGCCGGTGAAGAGGCGGGTCTCGTCGGGCAAGGACAGGATTTCCTGGATCGAGGCCCAGAGCCGTCTCGCGCTGCCGCCGGGGAAGTCGGCGCGCGCCGTACCGCTGTCCGGCATGAACAGCGTGTCGTGCACGAAGGCTGCGTCGCCGATCACATAGGTGATCGAAGCCAGCGTGTGGCCGGGCGAAAAGAGGACGCGTCCCTGTAGTTCACCGATCGAGAAGCTGTCGCC
>DAIMJJ010000148.1:0-1450 GCA_036722275.1 Rhizobium sp.
TCGGCGACGTTCCCCACGCACTCGTATGGGCGGCGATCTTCTGGTCGGTTTTCGGAACCGTCTTCCTCGCCGCCGTCGGGATCAAGCTTCCGGGACTGGAGTTCCGCAACCAGCGCGTCGAGGCCGCCTACCGCAAGGAACTGGTCTACGGCGAGGATGATCCGTCGCGCGCCCGGCCGATGACGGTCGCCGAACTTTACGACGAGGTGCGCCGCAACTACTTCCGACTGTATTTTCACTACATGTATTTCAACGTCGCCCGCATCTTCTATCTCCAGGCAGACAATCTCTTCAGCCTGATCGTGCTGGTGCCGTCGATCGTTGCCGGCAAGCTGACGCTCGGCCTGATGACGCAGATCAACAATGTCTTCGACCAGGTGCGCAGCTCCTTCCAGTATCTCGTCAATTCCTGGACGACGATCGTCGAGCTGATGTCGGTCTACAAGCGTCTGCGCGCCTTCGAGGCGGCGATCGATGACGAGCCGCTGCCGGAGATCGATCAGGAGTATCTGGCGGCAGAGGGCGAGGCTCTCAGCCGCGACTGAGCCGAGACGACAGAAAAGACATGCGCCTTTGGCCGCGCCGGAGCGATCCGGCGCGGTTTGTCCTGTCGGGAGGAGGGCAGGCGGGGTTAAACTTGGGGATGGTATCAGGCGTTCCGCCTGCCCCGATCATGTCGGCTGCCTTCGGATTCGGCGGGATCGTCCTTGTTTCCGCCTGAACCCGGCCGTCACGACCGTCATCGGCACCGAGCCCCGAAGAGCTTGGGGAGACGGCCGGTTCGCGACCCGGTGTCCCGTCCGATGACGCTTGCAGGATAAGGCGAGACGATGGCCGCGGGGAAAACCGCAGCCGCCGTTTTCTCGCATCCCGCTGATCGCAAACGCTAATTTTTTTGAGGGGAAGAATCTTCTTCCCCGTCGACAGAATCACGAGGGCGTTTTGGCCGGCCGTTCGGCGAGAAGGTCGATCGCCTGCGAATAGCTGACGCAGGCGACGTCGGTGCGGCGGCACACGTCCGTGACCAGCCGCTCCATCGCCCGCCAGTAGGCGCCGGCATTCATCTCGACGAAATGGAAGCCGAGCTGCAGGGGCACCCGCTCGCCGTCATACTGCTTGTCGAAGGCGGCCTTGAACGCGGCATAAGTGCGCGCCTCGAATTCGGCCGCGCGCGAGGGATTGTCCATGCCGGCGGAATGGCGAACGAAGAGATTGTAGTCCATACCGATGATGTTGCGGTTCTGCGGCCCCTCGGGGATCAGCGGCAGGCCGAAGCGCACGAGAGACCCGTCATTGGCCGGCAGCATCGCCACCTTGGTGACGAGGCTCGCATCATAGGTGAAGCCGAATTCCTTCTCCGCTTCGACGAGGCTGTCCGGTGCCGACAGGTAGGGCGCGCGAAAGCCGCGAATGCCGGTGCGCACGAAGCTCTTCCAGCCCTCCGGTTCGC
>DAIMJJ010000148.1:1550-8866 GCA_036722275.1 Rhizobium sp.
CAAATGCGGCGAAGCTTTGAACGGGCTGGAATTTCGCTCGATAGGCCAGTATGCCTTCACGACGACATTCAATTGGGGCTCACACGATGACACTCCTGATCCTCGGGATCCTTCTCTTTATCGGCACGCACATGGTCCGCATCGTCGCGCCCGGCTTTCGCCGTTCGATGATTGCCAAACTCGGCGAGAACGGCTGGAAAGCCGCCCATGGCATTGCCAGCTTGCTGGCGCTGGTGGTGCTGATCCTCGGCTGGCGCCAGGCACCGGTCGTCAATCTGTGGTTCCCGCCGGCGGGCATGACCCACCTGACGCTGACCCTGATGCTGATCGCGATGATCTGTCTGGCAGCCGGCGTGCTGCCGGCCGGCCACATCGCCACCAAGACCAAGCATCCGATGGTGCTGTCGGTGAAGATCTGGGCGTTCGCCCATCTGATCTCGAACGGCGATCTCGCCTCGGTGCTGCTCTTCGGCTCCTTCCTCGCCTGGGGTGTCATTGCCCGCATCTCGCTGAAGCGCCGCCAGCGCGCCGGCGAAGTGGTGCTGCGCCCGTTCGTTTCGGCGAAGTGGGATCTCGCCGCCGTCGTGCTCGGTCTTGCCGTCTACGGACTGTTCGTCTGGAAGCTGCACGAGATTTTGATCGGCGTCGCGCCGCTGCCGATGTGAGCCTCCGGCCCGACTGCCGGTCTTCCTGCCGTTTTCCGCTTACAAGTCGGCAAAAATCGGTTAGAAGGCCGCTCACGCATCACATTGCATCGAAAGGCCGGCCGGTCCGGGAGCATTCATGGTTGACAACAACGACAGCTTTATCCGCGAAGTCAATGAGGAGCTGCGCTCCGACCAGTTCCGCAATGCGTGGAAGAACTACGGCCGGATCGTCATTGCCGTTGCCGTGCTGATCGTCGTCGGGACCGCCGGTTATCGCGGCTATGAATACTGGCACGAAAACCGTTCTTCCGATGCCGGCGACCAGTTCCTGGCAGCCTTGACGCTGGCCAATGAAGGCAAGGCGGAAGAGGCCAAGGCTGCGCTTGCCGCGCTGGAAACCGATGGCTACGGCGCTTACGCCGTGCTGGCGCGTATGCGCGCGGCCACCGTCGAGGCGGAAAAGGGTGATCCGGCGGCCGCGATCAAGGCGTTCTCCGAGATCGGCAAGGACACGTCCGTCCCGGCCGTCATCCGCGACGTCGCCCGCATGCGGGCCGCCTGGCTTTTGATCGATGCCGGCACCTATGAGCAGGTCTCGGCCGAGGTCGAAGCCATGGCCACCCCGCGTGACGCCATGCGCCACTCCGCCCGCGAGGCGCTCGGGCTTGCCGCCTACAAGGCCGGCGACATGGCCAAGGCGCGCGAATGGTTCGAACAGATCGTCGAGGATACCGAGGCGCCGCGCAATGTCGCCAGCCGCGCCCAGGTCCTGCTCGACAACATCACGGCTTCCGGCAAGGCGCCGTAAGCCAGCACGGCGGCAACGCCAGAAGGACACGATCAGTCATGAGCTTTACCGTCGCCATCGTCGGGCGCCCCAACGTCGGCAAGTCCACCTTGTTCAACCGTCTGGTGGGCAAGAAGCTGGCGCTCGTCGATGACACGCCGGGGGTCACCCGCGACCGTCGCCCGGGCGATGCCAAGCTGATCGACCTGCGTTTCACCATCATCGACACGGCCGGTCTCGAAGAAACCGGTCCGGACACGCTGGAGGCGCGCATGCGCGCCCAGACCGAGGCGGCGATCGATGAAGCCGACCTCACGCTGTTCGTCGTCGATGCCAAGGCGGTCCTGACGCCGCTCGACAAAACCTTCGGCGAACTCCTGCGCCGCAGCGGCAAGCCGGTGGTACTGGTCGCCAACAAGTCCGAGGCGAAGGGTTCGGACGGCGGTTTCTACGATGCCTTCACGCTGGGCCTGGGCGAACCCGTTCCGATTTCGGCTGAACACGGCCAGGGCATGATCGACCTGCGCGACGCGATCGTGTCGGCGATCGGCGAGGAACGCGCCTTTCCGGAAGAGATCGACGAGGCGGAAACCGACGTCCGCGTCACGGCCGGCGAAGTGGGCGGCGATGCGGACGACGACTACGAGCCGGAATATGACGAGACCAAGCCGCTGCGGGTCGCGATCGTCGGTCGCCCGAATGCCGGCAAGTCGACGCTGATCAACCGCTTCCTCGGCGAGGACCGGCTGCTGACCGGGCCGGAAGCCGGTATTACCCGCGACAGCATTTCCGTCGAATGGGACTGGCGCGGCCGCACGATCAAGATGTTCGACACCGCCGGCATGCGCCGCAAGGCGCGCGTTCAGGAAAAGCTGGAGAAGCTGTCGGTGGCCGACGCATTGCGCGCCATCCGCTTTGCCGAAACCGTGGTGATCGTGTTCGACGCGACCATTCCCTTCGAGAAGCAGGACCTGCAGATCGTCGATCTCGTGCTGCGCGAAGGTCGCGCCGCGGTTCTGGCCTTCAACAAGTGGGATCTGGTCGAGGAGCCGCAGGCGGTTCTCGCCGACCTGCGCGAAAAGACCGAGCGGCTCCTGCCGCAGGCGCGCGGCATCCGCGCCGTGCCGATCTCCGGCCAGACCGGTTATGGCCTCGACAAGCTGATGCAGTCGATCATCGATACCGACCGCGTCTGGAACAAGCGCATTTCGACCGCCAAGCTCAACCGCTGGCTGGAGCATACGCAGGTCCAGCATCCGCCACCGGCGGTATCCGGCCGGCGCATCAAGCTGAAATACATGACGCAGGTGAAGGCGCGTCCGCCGGCCTTCATGATTTCGTGCACGCGCGCCGATGCGCTGCCGGAAAGCTATGTGCGTTATCTGACCAACGGTCTGCGCACCGATTTCCAGATGCCGGGCGTGCCGATCCGCATCCATTTCAAGGCGGGCGACAACCCGTTCGAGAACCGCCGCAAGAAGCGCTAGGTCTCCAGCAGCCGGTCGACGCGACCGGCTGCCTCTTCACGCCGATTTCAGCGATTGTAGACGGCGGTGATCTTCGCGGTCGCAAGCGCGTTTGCGCCGATCATGAAGCCGGTCAGCGCGTTGCTTGCGCCTTCGGGCAGATCCAGCTGTTCCACGCCTAGCGCATGGACGGTGAAAACATAGCGGTGCACTTCGCCGGGTGGCGGGCAGGCGCCGCCGAAGCCGGCAACGCCGTAGTCGTTGGCGATCTCGCGCGCGCCGGCGGGCATGTCACCGGTGGCGCTGGCGCCCTGCCGGATCTCGCTGACGGTCGCGGGAATGTTGACGACGTTCCAGTGCCACCAGCCGGAGCCGGTCGGCGCATCCGGGTCGTAGGCGGTGACGGCGAAGCTTCTGGTGCCGGCGGGCGCTCCCGACCAGGACAGTTGCGGCGACTGGTTCTGACCGGTGCAGCCGAAGCCCGCGAAGACCTGGGTCTCCTTGAGTTGCGCGCCCTCGGCAAGCGCCGTGCTGGTCAGCCGGAAGTCTCCGGCAAGGGCGGGTGCGGCGGCGGCGAGCAAGAAGCCTGCGAGCAGAGATGTCCGAAACATGGGTTTTCCTTTCGCTTGGGGGTCGATGACGGGTCGACAATAGTGCTCGGTGTCGCCGGCGGCTTCCGGCCGCCAATCAAAGACTTTCGGATTTCGCTCACGGTGGGCGATCCTGTTGCCTTGATCTGCCCTTTGCCGATACTGTCGGTGTGCCACTGACGCCGGGGACCATCATCGATGTTACACAGGCCAGTTCCGAGCCAGACGCTGACCGCCACGGCCCTGCCACCGCAGGAGGCGGTGTCGGTGCTGCCGATCACCCAGGCGACCGCGGCGACATTTTCCGACCTCTATATCGCCTTGACGCTCCTGGTTTTCGTGCAGGCCGGAACGAAGCGGGTCGTCTGCCCGCTTGCGGGCGAGGTGATTGGCGAGGCGGGCGATCTGCTTGTCTTTCCGCCGGGCTCGCTTGTCACGCTGGAAAACCGTCCGGTGCTCAATGCCTGTTACCGGGCGGCCGGCGTGTGCTTCAGCGACGATATGGTCGAGGCGGTTTCAGACCCTGCGGTTCCTCTTCGCAGGCCGCAGGGGATCCGGATCCTGCGGGCGGCGACCCATAGACCGCTTGACATGCTCGCCCAGATCGAGGCGACGCTTGCGGACCAGGCGCTGGCGGCGCCCATCCGGCGGCACCGCCTGCTCGAGCCGCTGGTCTGGCTGCGCCATCACGGTATCGACCTGCGGGCAACAGATGCGGACCAACCCTTGAGCCGGGTTCGCCGCCTGATCGAGACGGATCTGAGCCGCGCCTGGCGGGCGGCCGACGTCGCGCGCCACTTCGCCATGAGCGAGGCGACGCTTCGGCGCTGGCTGGCACAATCGGGCGGCGGCTTTGCCCGCATCCTTCACAATACGCGGCTGGAGCGAGGGCTGACCCTGTTGCAGACCACGGATCGACCGATCTCGCACATTGCGCTCGACTGTGGCTTCAAGACGCCGTCGCATTTTTCCGACGCCTTTCGGCAGCGCTTCGGCCTGATGCCGAGGGCGATCCGTTCCGCGGCCCGCTGATTCAGGCGTCGGCCTGCCGCACGGGCTGGCGCAGCTTCAGGCGACGCCGGCGCGCCTGGGTCTTCGCCTCGATGACATTGTCGAGGAACTGGCGGGTGGCGGCCTGCCAGGTGAAGCCCTCCGCCAGGTGCCGGGCCTCCTGCCGCGATCGATCGAGGGCGGCGAGGCAGGCCTTGTGCAGATCGTCATCGAGGGCGCCGGCGCCACTCCCCTCCGGGATGATGTCGGCCGGGCCGGTGACGGGATAGGCGGCGACGGGAACGCCGGAGGCAAGCGCTTCGAGAATGGTGTTGCCGAAGGTGTCGGTCTTCGACGGAAAGACGAAGACATCGGCCTCGGCGTAGGCGGCTGCAAGCTCCTCGCCGAACTTGACGCCGGTGAACAGCACGTCCGGATACTGCGCCTCGAGCTCGGCGCGGGCCGGACCGTCGCCGACCACCACCTTGGAGCCCGGCAGATCGAGATCGAGGAAGGCGGGCAGGTTCTTCTCCACCGCGACGCGGCCGACCGTCATGAAAATCGGACGAGGCAGCCCGAAAGGTGTCTCGCTCTGCGGCCGCGGATGGAACAGCGACAGATCGATGCCGCGGCTCCACAGGCAGAGATTGTTGAGCCCCTTGGCCGCCAGCTCCCGCTTCAGGCTTTCGGTCGCCACCATGCAGGCGCCGCCGCGATTGTGGAACCAGCGCACATAGGCATAAAGCCAGGAGAGCGGCATGGGGACGCGGGTGCGGACATATTCCGGGAAACGGGTGTGATAGCTCGTCGAGAACGGCATGTGCTTCTTCAGGCACCAGCGCCGCGCCATCAGGCCGAGCGGGCCTTCGGTGGCGATATGCATGTAGTCGGGCTTTTCCGCTTCGATCCGTCGCGCGATCTGTCCGTAGGTGGCCAGCGACAGGCGGATCTCCGGATACGTGGGCATGGGAATGCTGCGAAACGGTTTCGGCGTGATCATCGCCACGTCGTAGCCCATGGCCGCCAGTTCGCGATTGGTGGTCTCGATCGAGCGGACGACGCCGTTCACCTGTGGGTGCCAGGCATCGGTAACGATCATGATCTTCGGCATGGCGGGATCGCAGTTCTCTCGCTGGCGGGCCGGCGGCGCAGGGCCGGTGGTCCGCGTCGCGTCCCGGCTCGGACACCCGCCTCGAGCGGGAGGCTGCCTCGGGACTCAAGGTTTCTCCATCGTTCAGGGCCGTTATGGGCGGGCAATGTTACAGCTGCATGTCAGGCTGGTGACGCGGGCGGGGCACATCCCGCGCATCGTCGTTCGGTCTATTGTCCTTTGTGAGCTTTCGGCACTCGCCTCAGGCGCGCCATGGCCTATATTGCAGGCGCACCCATCCACGACCCCATTCCCCCGAGGAGCGCGCATGACGAAGAGCCCGGCCAAGGCCAAGCCCCAGAAGAGCAATGCCGATTGGTGGCGCGGCGCCGTCATCTACCAGGTCTATCCGCGCTCCTTCCAGGACACCGACGGCGATGGGATCGGCGACCTCAAGGGCGTGACGGAACGGTTGCCCTATATCGCCTCCCTCGGCGTCGATGCGATCTGGCTTTCGCCCTTCTTCACCTCGCCGATGGCGGATATGGGCTATGACGTCTCCGACTATTGCGACGTCGATCCGATGTTCGGGACGCTCGCCGATTTCGACGCGATGATGGCCGAGGCGCATCGATTGGGCTTGAAGGTCATCATCGACCAGGTGTTGTCGCACACGTCTGATCAGCATCCCTGGTTCAAGGAAAGCCGCACGAGCCGCGACAATCCCAAGGCGGACTGGTTTGTCTGGGCTGCCGCCAAGCCGGACGGCACGGCGCCGAACAACTGGCTGTCGGTGTTCGGCGGTCCGGCCTGGGAGTGGGACGGCGTGCGCAAACAGTATTACATGCACAACTTCCTTGCCTCGCAGCCCGACCTCAACTTCCACAATCGCGAGGTGCAGGAGACGCTTCTTTCGGCGGTGCGCTTCTGGCTCGATCGCGGTGTCGACGGCTTTCGCCTGGATACGGTCAACTACTACTTCCACGACCGCGAACCGCGCGACAATCCCCCCCATCTGCCCGACAGCGAGGAGGCCGGTCTGGATGCCCCCGACGTCAACCCCTACGGCATGCAGAGCCATCTCTACGACAAGACCCAGCCGGAGAATATCGGCTTCCTCAAGCGGTTCCGCGCGCTGCTCGATGCGTATGACGCACGCAGTTCGGTTGGCGAGGTGGGCGACGGAGCCCGCTCGCTGAAGACGGTCGCGGCCTATACCGCCGGCGGCGACAAGCTGCACATGTGCTATACCTTCGATCTTCTGGGGCCCGATTTCACGCCGAACCACATTCGCCATTGCGTCGAAGCCTTCCACAATTCCGTCGCCGACGGCTGGGTGTGCTGGGCCTTCTCCAACCACGACGTCAACCGGCATGTCAGCCGGTTCGCCCAGAATGCGGAGGAGCGGCAGGACGTGGCGAAGCTTGCCATCAGCGTGCTGTCGACGCTCAGGGGTTCGATCTGCCTCTATCAGGGCGAGGAACTGGGACTGCCGGAGGCGGAACTGCAATTCGAGGATCTGACCGACCCCTATGGCATCCGCTTCTGGCCGGCCTTCAAGGGACGCGACGGATGCCGCACGCCGATGCCCTGGGTGTCGGGCAAGCCGCATGCCGGCTTCACCACCGCGGCCAAGGCCTGGCTCAGGGTGCCCGCCGAACACGACGCGCTCGCGGTCGACACGCAGGACGGTAGGCAAGGCTCGGTGCTCGAGCACTACCGGCAGACGCTTTCCTTCCGCAAGGC
>DAIMJJ010000148.1:8966-10821 GCA_036722275.1 Rhizobium sp.
CCGGGCGATTGATCGTCCGGTCGCCGAAACTGTCACGCGACGCCCCCGCGATCAAAAGACATAGCCGGTGACGCGAAGGATGACCGGCATCGCGCGCGCCTTGCTCAAAGCCCCTCGTCGGGAATGTTGAGGATATGGCCGCAGGCCTTGCAATGGACGGCGTCGGCGTCGTGGCGCGACAGGCCGCATTGCGGGCAGGGGAAGGTCACCTTGTAGGGTCTGACGATCGCCTGGGCGAGGCGCACGAACAGCGAGATGCCGATGATCATGGTGACGATCGAGGTGAGCTTGCCGAAGGTGCCCGGAAGCGTGATGTCGCCGAAGCCGGTGGTGGTGACGGTCGCGACCGTGAAGTAGAAGGCGTCGACGAAGCCTTCGCCGGCATCGACCTGGTAGAAGAAGAAGGTGTAGACGAAGCCGGTGACGGTGAACAGGAAGACGATGAAGTTGACGACGGCGGTTGCGACATCGGTGAGGTGCGCCCAGCCGAAGCGGCGCAGCATCACCTTGAAGATCGGCCGCTGGGCGATCGCCCAGATCCGGAGCGCCCGCAGGAAGGCGAAGCTGAACAGCAGCTGCGGGAAGAGCAGCGTGCCAAGCACCAGGAGATCCACCCAGGTCATCGGCCTGAGCAGAAAGCGCCGGATGCTCGAAGCGATCAGCATCTGCGCCAGAAGCTCCGCCGCGATCCACGCCGCAATCAGATAGTCGATGACCAGATAGGTCGGCCGCTCGCGCATGTAAGGGCCAAGGAGAAAGAAGGCGATGATGGCGATGTCGATCAGCGCCAGCGTCAGCTGGAAACGGATCGCCGAGACGCTCTGGCCGTAATAGAGCCCGCGCAGGCGGGTCAGGAGGCGGTTTTCACTGTCTGGCAAGGGCAACCTCTCCTATCCGGCCATGGCCATGCCTGCGCGACAGGGATCCGGCCGGCCTTGCTTGATGAGACTTATGCCTGCGCCGGACGCGTCGCGTCAACAGGTGCCACGGGCACCGGTTCTCCTCCTGCGTGTCCTTCCCCGCTCCAACTTTTGTCGAGGGACTTTCGTCGGGCAACTTAAGTCTGGCTTGAGAGGACAGTGCCCTTTCTCCATCGAGGAATTGTGCGGTGCCGCATTGTGGCGGCACGGACGCAGAGTTGGAGGATGTGCGTGAAATTAGCCTATGACAAGATTGCCAGCGACCCGCGCTTTGCTGAGCTGGTCCGCCGTCGCAATCGCTTTTCGCTGTTGCTGTCGATGATCGTTCTCGGTGTTTACGTCACCTTCGTGTCGATTGCGGTCTTCAATCCGGACCTGTTCTCGATGCCCGTGATTGGTGGCTCGAAATGGGCCTTCGGGCTGCTCGGCGGTTTCGCCATCCAGATGTTCGCCTTCATCATGACGGGCATCTACACGCGCCGCGCCAATGGCGAGTTCGACGCCCTGGCCAAGAGCGTGATCGCGGGAGCTGAAGCATGATCCGGCGTCTGTCTCTCATCCTTTCCGCGGGCCTTGCCGGCCTCGTGGTCGCGACCTCGGCACTGGCCGCCGGTGACGCCATTGCCGGCGCCGTCCAGAAGCAGCCGGTCAACGTCATCGCGATTGCGATGTTCATCCTCTTCGTTCTCGGCACGCTCGGCATCACCTACTGGGCGGCGCGCCAGACGCGCTCGGCCTCCGACTTCTACACCGCCGGCGGCGGCATCACCGGCTTCCAGAACGGTCTGGCGATTGCCGGCGACTACATGTCGGCGGCCGCCTTTCTCGGCGTCTCCGGCATGGTGTTCGGCAAGGGCGTCGATGGCGTGTTCTACACCGTCGGCTGGACGGTCGGCTGGCCGCTGATCCTGTTCATGATCGCCGAGCGGCTGCGC
>DAIMJJ010000149.1:0-10799 GCA_036722275.1 Rhizobium sp.
GGGGCGGGGGCCCCCCCCCCCCCCCACGGGCGCATAGGGGCCTCCCAGAGCCTGTCGTGCAGCCGGCGGCGCCAGACCAGCCGGCAGAGGCCGGCGCCCGCTCAAATCGGTCCTGCGGCCTCAGCCGGCCGCAGGCAAAGCATATCCAGCGCTGAGATCGCCCAGAGTGTCACCGTTGACGCGGATGTCGTAGGTTTCCCCGCCCGGCTTGCGCTCAGCGACGATCGCATAGCGTTTGCCGTCGAGCTCAACCGACGCCTCGAAGCGGTTCCACTCGGGCGGCAGCGTCGGCTGGATGAAGAGCCGGTTGCCCTCACGACGCAGCCCCAGCAGCCCCTCGACAGCAAAACGGTAGAGCCAGCCGGCCGAGCCCGTGTACCACGTCCAGCCGCCACGACCGGGATAGGCCTCCCCGCCATAGATGTCGGCTGCGACGACATAGGGTTCAACGCGGTAGCGCTCCGCGGCCTCTGCATCGGCTGCATGGTTGATCGGGTTCAGGAGCTCGAAGCAGCGCCACGCATCGGCCGCCCGTCCGGCCCTGGCCAGCGCCATGCCGAGCCAGATGGCGGCATGGGTGTACTGGCCACCGTTTTCGCGAACGCCGGGCGGGTAGGCCTTGATGTAGCCCGGATCGAGCTTGGTCTTTTCAAAGGGCGGCGTGAACAGGCGCACAATGCCGGCTTCTTCGTCCACCAGATGAGCCAACGCGGCATCGAGCGCCTTGGCGCTCTTCTCCGGCTCGCCCTCGCCCGACAGAACGCTCCAGGACTGGGCGATCGAATCGATCCGGCATTCATCCGACTGGGCAGAGCCGAGCGGCGTGCCGTCGTCGAAATAACCGCGGCGATAGTAGTCGCCATCCCAGGCCGCCGTTGCGAGCGCCTGGCGCAGAACGGCGAGATGGGTCGTCCAGCGGGTAATCCGGGCCTGGTCGCCGCGCTCCTCGGCATGGCCGAGGAAGGTCTTGAGCGTCGCCGCCAGGAACCAGCCAAGCCAGACGCTCTCGCCTCCGCCCTTCTCGCCCACCCGGTTCATGCCGTCGTTCCAGTCGCCGCCGAGGATCAGCGGCAGGCCGTGCACGCCCGTGCGGGCAATCGCAAGGTCAAGCGCGCGAGCGGCGTGCTCGTAGAGGCTAGCCTCCTCGCTCGAAATGGTCGGCTGGAAGAAGCTGTCGTGCTGATCCTGCGGCAGGACGGGTCCCTCGAGGAAGGCCAGCTTCTCGTCGAGGAACGCCTTGTCACCGGTCGCGGCCACATACTGGTCGATCGCATGGGCCAGCCACACGACGTCGTCGGAGATATGGGTGCGGACCCCGGCGCCGGTGTATGGAAGCCACCAATGTTGCACGTCGCCTTCGATGAACTGACGCGAGGCGGCGTTCAGGATCTGGCAGCGTGCGAGCCCGGGCTCATAGAGCAGAAAGGCAAGCGTATCCTGCAACTGATCGCGGAAGCCATAGGCGCCGCTGGCCTGGTAGAAGCCGGCGCGGGCGAAGATGCGGCAGGCGAGCGCCTGATAGGGCAGCCAGCCGTTGACCAGGGTGTCGAAGGCCGGGTCTTGCGTCTTCACCTGCAGCTTGCCGGTAAAGCCGGCCCAGAAGGCCTTGGCCTCTTCAAGCACCGCCTCGAAGGCCTGCTTGCGCAGAGCTGCGATGATCTCGCGGGCTGCCTCAGCCGTGTCGGTTTCGCCGAGCAGGAATGTGAGGTCCCGCTCGCTGCCCGCCGGGACTTCGAGATCGAAGGCAATGGCGGCGCAAGGGTCACTCTCGGTCTCGGCAGAGCCCGAGAGATGCGACAGCCGCGCCAGCGCCTGCGGCATCCGGATCGAGCCGTGACGACCGATGAATTCGCGGCGGCTTGCGGTGTATCCGAGCGGCTTTTCGAGACCCGCCAGGAAGGCCGTCCGACCCGGATAGTTGATGTCATACGGGTTGGTGGCAAACAGGGCGCCGGTCTCATCGTCGAAGTTCGACAGGACGAAGGGCGCGCTGCGCTGGGCATTGTTGCCCAGGACCCATTCGGCATAGCCGTAGATGCGGAAGCTCCTGGCCTCGCTGCCCGTGTTGCGCACGACGAGGCGCGAGAGCTTGACGGGGCGCGTCCGGTCCACGGTCTGCGTGAGTTCGAGCTCCAGCCCTTCTTGACGGCTTGAGAAGACGCTGTAGCCAAGGCCATGGCGCGTTTCAAAGCGTGCGGCATCGTCCGTGTTCAGGGCACTGAACGGGACATAGGTGCGGCCGCTTTCGAGATCGGCGACATAGAAGGCTTCGCCGGGGCGGTTGACGACCGGGTCGTTGGTCCAGGGCGTCAGCTGGTGATCGCGCGAGTTGGCGCTCCAGGTGAAGCCTGCCCCCTCGGCCGAGACGTGGAATCCGAAGTGTTCGTTGGACACGACGTTGATCCACGGCTGCGGTGTCGCCTGATGGGCCCCGAGACGCACGACATATTCCTTGCCGTCCTTGGCAAAGCCGCCGAAGCCGTTCCAGAAGGCCAGGTCCTTGGCGTCCTCCATGACAACCGGTGCCGGTGCCGACGGGATCTGCGGCAACAGGCCCGGCCATTCCGCATCGGCCCCGTCCGGGCTGCGCGGATTGGCAAACAGCGAAACCGCACGGTTGATCTGGTCGACGATCTTACCGTTGCGGGCGTGAAGCACCACGCGGGCGGCGGCGATCAGCGCCTGGGAGGCGCTCTCGTCCATCAGATCGTTGCGCACTACGAAGACATGCGGCTTGCCGCTGCTGCCATCGGGCAGGCGGTGGCGCAGATTGTCGGCCAGCTGGTCGAGGGCGTGCTGCATGTCCTGCGCATAGGAGGTGGCGCGCTCATTGACGATTGCGAGATCGGCGATGATGCCGCGACGGCGCAGGTACTCCAGCGCGCTCATTGCTTCGCGCGCGATGTCCATGTCCATATCGTCGTTGATGCGCAGCGCGAAGATCGGGTAATCCCCGGAGATCGCCAGCGGCCAGAGTGCCGACTGGGTGGCAAGGCCGTTGCGCACGGTTTCCGGATCGGCCCGCAGGTGGGTGTCGGGATAGACGAGATAGCGGCCGAGATGCTGGAAGGCGGCCGCCTGCTGCGAGGTGATGCCGATATGGCGGAGCTCGACCTGCGCCCTGGTCCAGGCGTGGATGAGCTCGTGGCTGAAGGCATCGGGATGGCGGTAGCGTTCGATCGCCTGGTCGATCTTTTCGCGATTGGGTGCGGCAATCGTCCAGAAGATGACGCTGACCTTCTTACCCGACGGCACCCGCACGACGCGGCGTAGGCTCAGAATCGGATCCAGCGTGAAGCCCTCGGTCCCCGAAAGCGTCGCACCCGGATCGAAGGCGGCGGCCTCGGCGAGGCTGCGGCCGCGGCCGAGGAAGCGACGGCGGTCGGTCTCGAACTCGGTGGGGCGGCCGGGGCCGGTGCTGTCGACCACGAGATGCGCGACGCACATGTCGGCATCGCCCGGGCTGCGCTTGTTGCGCTCGGCACGGATGACGTCGCGGCGGCGGCCGAACTCGGTGCGAATGAACATGCGCGAGAACAGCGGATGCGCGCTGTCGGCGTCGTCCTGGGCAATGACCGGCTCGAGATAGGAGGTCACTTCGATGAAGCGGTCCTCGCTGCCGGTGTTGAGGATGGTGAGGCGCCGGCCTTCGGCATCGTGTTCAGTGGCCACGATGCACTCGACCTGGGTCGAGATGTCGCCGACGGTCTTGAAGAACTCCGCCTTGTCGTCGCCGAAGATGACCTTGCTCTTCTCGTCCTCGGCGCGCCGCGGAGTGGCGGTCGCCGACCACCACTGGCCGCTTGCCGTATCGCGCAGGAAGATGAAGGTGCCGGAGCGGTCCTCGGTCGGGTCGGCCGTCCAGCGGCTCACCGATTGTCCGTTCCAGCGCGAGTAACCGGAGCCGGTGGCCGTCAGCATGACCGAATAGTGGCCGTTCGACAGGAAAGCCAGCGCGCGGTCCTTGGTGGCCGGGTCGGTAATCGTCCGGATCTCGGGGCGCAGGAGGTCGGCCTGACCCTTGCCGGGCGTCTGCGGCTCGTATTTGGCGCTCATCACCGGGATTTCGCGCGGTGCCTTTTCCTGAAGCAGCAGCTCCGCCGCCTCGATCACGGGGTCGGAGTGGAAGAGTTCGCGCAGGCGGCCGTTGAAGGCGACATTGGCAATGGCCGCAATCGACATGCCGTGGTGGTGGGCATAGTAGTTGTAGACCACCGCGCAGCTCTTGCCCTCGGGCAGACGCGTCGGGGTGAAGTCCACGGCATCATGGAAGCCGTAGGCGCCAAGCGCGCCGAGCTTGCGCAGGCGCTCGAGGTTTTCCAGCGCCGCTTCGGGGAAATACTGGCTGGCCAGGATCGAGGCATAGGGCGCGATGACGGCGTTCTGTCCGAGACCGCGCTTGAGGCCGAGCGTCGGTACGCCGAAATTGGTGTACTGGTAGGTCAGCTCATGGTCGCGGGCATTGAAGGCCGCTTCGGAAATCCCCCAGGGGATGTTCAGGCGCTTGCCGTGATTGATCTGTTCCTGGACCACCAGATTGTTGGTCTGGTTGAGGATGCCGCCCTGGCGCTCCTGCATGACGAGCGGGGGCATCAGATATTCGAACATCGAACCCGACCAGGAGATCAGCGCAGCGCGCGCGCCGATCGGCACGACCTGGCGGCCGAGGCGGTACCAGTGTTCGGTCGGAAGGTCGCCCTTGGCGATCGCAAACAGGCTGGTCAGGCGGCATTCGGATGCCAGAAGGTCGTAGCAGGCCTCGTCCAGCTCATGGCTTTCGACGCGGTAGCCGATGGACAGCAGACGACGTTCCGGGCGGAACAGGAAGGTGAAGTCCATCGAGAAGGCGAGATCGCGGGCGCGGTCGCGCAGCTGCGCCAGCCGCTGGCGCAGCGGATCGATGTTCGACAGGTCGAAGGCGGTGTCGGCGATATGCGCTTCGCACACGTTGACCAGCGATTCCGTCCAGCGGGTGACTTCGCTGCTCTGTTCTGAGCGCACCTCGTGATGGAGGTTGGCGGCCAGCTTCTGGATGTCCCGGGCCAGTACGCCGAGATTGATGATACGGATCGAGGCGAATTCGTGTTCGCGCTTGACAGCGGCAAGCGCCGTGTTGAAGCCGATGATGCGCTCCTCGAGCCGGCGACGCAGCGGCCTGACCGTCTTGCGGTCGTCCGGCAGGGTCTTCAGCACTTCGAGCAGGATGCCGCCGACATCGCCGATGCCGTCGAGATTGCCCTGCATGTGCGCGGACGGGGCTTCGGCCCATTCCCGGCAGGCCGAGGAAATCGCGATCAGATGGCCGGCGAGGTTGCCGCTGTCGACCGCCGAGATATAGCGCGGACCGAGTGTCTTCAGCGTATCCGTATAGTACCAGTTGTAGAGATGGCCGCGATACTTGTCCATGCGCTCGACGGTGGAGATCGTCTGCTCCAGCCGCTCGATCGTCTGCTCGAAGCTCAGCCAGCCGAAATGTCGGGCCGAGACGACAGACAGCAGGTAGACGCCGATATTGGTCGGCGACGTCCGGTGCGCAACGACGGGCTCAGGCTTCTCCTGGAAATTGTCCGGCGGCAGGTAGTTGTCGCCGGCAGTGACGAAGGTCTCGTAGAAGCGCCATGTCCGCCGGGCGATCTTACGCAGTTCGACGATTGCCTCCTCCGGAACGAACAGGCTGTCCTCGGTCTCGGCGGACTGGCTCACATACCAGGCGACGAGCGGTGAGAGCACCCACATGACCGCGAAGGGAAGGCCGATCAGATAGCCATAGCCGCCGGGAAGCGCTGCCACGGCCAAGGCCAGTACCGCCAGGATCGGCGCATGCAGCATGTTGCGGTAATAGGAGGAGATATTGCCCTGCGCCGACGACTGTATCGAGGCTGCGGTGCGCCATTCGAGCAGCAGCTTGCGGCTGACCAGCAGACGGTAGAGCGAGCGGATGATCGCGTCGGCCATCATATAGGCCATGTCCGCGATGAAGACGATCCGAAGTGCGACCTGGGCGTTGGAGGAGCGCAGTTCCGACCACAGCGACTGGAAGTGCGCGGCCGGTACGATGTCGCTCTGGCGCGGCACGAGACCGGACAGAAGCGAGAGCGTCGGAGCGACGAACAGGCAGAAGATCAAGAGCAGCTGCCACAGGAAGGCGCCGACCGGGTCCATGGCCAGCCAGCCGAGGACGGAGGCCATGAACCAGGCCACCGGCGTCAGCGAGCGACGCAGGTTATCGACCATCTTCCAGCGGCCGAGCGCGGTAATGCCGCGGGCCGGATCGAAGATGTAGGGCAGAAGCTGCCAGTCGCCGCGGGCCCAGCGATGCTGGCGCGAGATCTCCACCTCGTAGCGGGTGGGAAAGTCTTCCACCAGCTCGACGTCGGTCACCAGGGCGCAGCGCGCCAGCGAGCCTTCGAGCAGGTCGTGGCTGAGCACCGTGTTCTCGTCGATCCGGCCCTTCAGCGCCGTCTCGAAGGCATCGACGTGATAGAGGCCCTTGCCGGTGAAGGTGCCTTCGCCGGTGATGTCCTGATAGACGTCCGAAACGGTGAAGACATAAGGATCGAGGCCTCGGTTCATCGAGAAGATGCGCTGGAAGACCGAGGCGTCCTTGCCGGTGGTCAGCGACGGCGTCACGCGCGGCTGCAGCACACCATAGCCGCTAACGACGCGGCCGGTCTCCGGGTCGTGGACCGGGCGGTTGGTCGGATGATAGAGCTTGCCGACGAGCTTGGTCACCGCGTCGCGCATCAGGCGCGTATCGGCGTCGAGCGTCATGATATACTGCACGCCTTCCGGCACCATGTTGGCGCCCGGCAGGTAGGACGTGTCGTGGTCGCCGCGCAGCAGCATGTTCAGTTCATGCAGCTTGCCGCGCTTGCGCTCCCACCCCATCCAGCAGCCTTCGGCCGGATTGTAGAGGCGGCGGCGGTGGAGCAGGAAGAAGCGGGTCTTGCCGTCATGGGCATAGCGCTGAGCAAGCTCGGCGACCTGTCCCTTGGCGTAGTCGAGGATCTCGAGGTCGGCTGCGGTCTCTTCGACCGGGCTGTCGCGCCAGTCGCTGAGCAGGGCGAAATAGATCTCGCCGCGCGGATTGGTCAGGTAATGGACCTCGAGATTGCGCACCAGTTCATCGACGTCGTCGCGCTTGGCGATCAGGCAGGGTACCACGACCAGCGTACGGGCCTCGGCGGGGAGACCTTCCTTGAACTCATAGCCGGTCAGGCGCGCCGGCTTGGCGACGAAAGAAACGAGCGTGTTGAAGAGGCCGGTTGCGCCTTCCGATGCCGGCAACGAGAACAGCATCAGCAAGAAGACGACGAGCGGCGTCGATAGCCCGGCCATCGACAGGAAATAGCCCACGAGAGCCATGGCGCCGAGGGTCAGCCCAATCACGGGGATGGCAATCGACACCCAGTTGAGGTGCTGTACGCCAAGCGCCAGTCGGCGCCACAGCGGCATGCGGTAGCCGATTGCCTTTTCCAGCAGCGGTCGTTGTGCACCGACGAGGTAGCCGCCGACATTGGGCGAGCCGCCGGTGGCGCTCGACTGGGCGGCCTCGGCGGCGAGGTCGATCGCCATCTGGGCGATCTCGATCTCGCTCTTGTCGGAATGACGGGCGAGCTTCTCCACCGTGCTGCGATAGGCGTTGCGCGAGCCGAAATCGAGTTCGCGGTAGTCGGTGTGGTTGCCGAGGATCTTGTCGACGAGGCAGACGTCCTCAACCCAGACCGACCATTCCTTGTCGTCGATCTCGCGCAGGCTCTTGACGATGTTGCCCGTGGTCACATTGCCCGACGACAGCCGGTTGTGTTCCTGGGTCATCGCCTCTTCGGCGGTGCGTCCGGCCTTTTCCAGCCTCTGCTCGATCCAGGAGACGGCGAAGCTGGTATTCTGCGAGCCGTTGCGCAGGCGATAGAGGAACTGGGTGGCAAACGTGTTGTCGTCCGCCAGCGGCTCGATCTGCTTCAGAAGTTCGGTCGAGCTTGCGGCATCGTTGAGCCGGATGATTTCGTCGGCCACCTCGTTTGCCTTGCGGCGCATCCGGCGCGAACGGTCGACTCGCGTCGAGATACGGCGCAGGTTCTCGATCAACACGAAGCGCACGATGGAGGGCAATGCCCAAAGCTCGCCGATCTCCAGCGTCTTGTGCTTCTGGAAGCCTTCGACCAGCCCTGTCATCGCCTCCATCGACACGGTGGAATGGGTGTGAGCCACGTAGAGCCAGGCGAGCGCCATGGTCCGGGGGATTTCGCGATTGCCGATCTTCATCGTCGGAAGCTGGCGATAGAACTTCTTCGGGAAGTCGCGACGGACCTCCTGGATCGCCTCTTCGATGACGTAGTGGTTGTCGAGCAGCCATTCCGCTGCCGGCGTGATCGTTGCGCCCGCCTCGACGTCAGCCGCCGTCGCGCGGTAGACCCGCAGGATCTCGCGTTCGTTCTCGCGGTGGCGCGCGAAGAAGTCGAAGTCGATCAATCCGGGCAGGTCGCTGGCCCCGTCCCGCGCCAGCGCCTCTGCGCTTTCGCGTAATTCGTCGATGGTGAAATAGGAGGCCCGGATCGCATCGTTGTGATCGATCTGTCTGGTTTCTGCATCGCGCGGCTGAACTTGCGGCGTCATGGGCAAAGACATAATCTCGAGTTTTCGTTAGAGGGTATTCGTCAGGGCTCGTCTTGACCCACTGCCATCCCCCGAGGCATCGCATTGCACGGTTTTGGCCTCGCGTTCAATCATCTGAACACAAAAAGCCAGCAATGCGACGCGATGGCGTCAAGAAAACCGGTCCAGGCGGAAAATCGCCCCGGGGCTTCGCTGGGAAAATTGGCTTTTTTATGCCGTATTTCAAAGCCCTAGCCAAGAGGGACGCCGATCGGGGAACGCAATCGCAGTTTTGTTCGAACCGAAGGCGGGCCTGGGTCGAGGCGGTCTGTGCCGATATGGAACATGTCGCGCCTGCGGGACGACTCTGTGCAGCTCGGAACAGTCAGCCAGTGGCCCGTCGGGAAGACTGATTGCCTGCCACTATTTCGTTGGCAAGCTCCGTCATCCGGGCCGCGGCCAGAGCGATCTGTTCATCGGCGACCGTCAGTGAAACCCGGATGAAGTTTACCGCCTCGTCGCCGAAGGATGCGCCGGGCATGACGGCGACGTGCTTGTCCTCCAGAAGCCGGCCGGCGAAGGCCTGCCCCGTCAGTCCGGTGCCCGAGACATCAACGACGATGAACATGCCGCCTTCCGGCATCATCGGGTTCAAACCTGAACCCGCGGCAAGGCCGTCGACCAGCAGTCTGGCCCGCCGCTCGTAATTGGCACGCATGACGTCCGCTGTCTCGAACGGATGGGAGAGCGCCATCGCCGTCATGTCGGCGATGAAGGGCTGTACCCCGAACAGCATGGTCTCGGAGACCGGCAGCAGCCGGTCGCAGAATTCCTGCGGACCGATCGCCCAGCCGCTGCGGAATCCGGGCGCGGCATGGGATTTGGAAATCGAGGAGACGACGATCGTGCGCTCGGCCAGCGCCGGATCGTCGAAAGGCGAGGCGAAGGCGGAGCCGAAGATCAGTTCCTCATAGACCTCGTCGCAGACGATCCAGAGGTCGTGCTTGCGGCAGACCTCGCCGATGGCGGCGATCTCCGCGGCCGTCAGGACGGCGCCGGTCGGATTGTGCGGCGTGTTGAGAAGAAGCACCCGCGAGCGCGGCGTCACGGCACGCGCAAGATCGTCGGCCTGCAGGTGAAAGCCCTTCTCCGGATGGAGCGGCACCGGGGCCATACGAGCGCCGCTTGCGGCGATGACGCCCTCGTAGGTCGCATAGTAGGGATCGCCCACGAGCACCTCGTCATCGCGATCGACGAGGCCGAGCATGACGGTGAAGAGGGCGGTCTGGGTGCCGGGAAAGCAGAGCACGTTGCGTTCGGTCACATCCGCGCGCCGCTTGCGGTATTTTTCGACCAGCGCCTCGACCACCGAGGGCTCGCCCCGCCCGTTGGAATATCGGGTGCGGCCGGCATACATGGCGCGGGCGCATTCATCGAGCAGGGCGGGGTCAGGGCGCACATCCGGTTCGCCGATGGTCAGTTCGATGATCGGCGTGCCTTCGGCTGCCATGCGCCGCGCTTCGATGTGGATGGCCCACTTGCCCGATCCGAGGTCGGCAAGGCGGTCGGTAATGCTGGCATAGCGCATGGATTTTTCCGTCAGTTCCTGTCTTGCGTGTCGGTCGGGCTGGAAAGGCTGAGGCCACCCAGGATGGATTCGACCGATTCCAGCGCGATGCGCGGCAGGGCCTGCTCGTCGAACAGGTCGCCGGCGAGCGAACCCTCGAGCCAAAGACCGTCGATCAGGCCATTGATGGCGATCGCCAGCCGGCGACACTCCGCCGGCGCGATCTCGCGGCCGTTGGCGGCCAGAAAGGCCGAGACCAGCTCTTCGAGCGAGCCGAGAAAGGTGAGGTAGTTCTCGCGGTGGATTCGAGCAAATTCCGGATCGACACGGACATGGCTGATGAAGGCCGCCCACAGCGACAGCGTGCGCGGATCGATGATCGGCGGGCTGACATTGGCGATGACGAAATCATGCAGCCGGCGGCGCGGATCACTGCCGGCTGCCTCGGCGGCGTTGATCGCCGTCGTGCCGATGGTCATCATGACTTCGCGATAGGCGGCCTGCAGCATCTGTTCCTTGCCCGTGAAATAGTGCCGGATCAGACCGCCGGTGACGCCGGCGCGAGCAGCGATCTGGCGCACGGTCGCGCCCTGCAGGCCGAATTCGGAAATGCAGTCGAGGGTGGCGGTGATCAGGT
>DAIMJJ010000150.1:0-5870 GCA_036722275.1 Rhizobium sp.
TCCTGCTCGGCGAAGGCCGCAAGGACGAGTCGGGCGACTTCACCAAGGGCGCCGGCCTCAATGCCGAGCAGATCGACAAGGTGCTGTTCTTCGTCGGCATCACCGACTATGCGGAAAGCGCCGTGCATCTGGCCGAACTCGTTGCCGGCACGGAAAAGGGTGTGGAAGGCGTCGACGAACTGAACACCATCCGCAGCCTGGTTCTGGGCGCAGGCTACGGTCCCGACCGCATCAAGATCGATCCGTCGGTCGTGCGTGGTCTCGAATATTATACTGGCCCGGTTTACGAAGCCGAACTGACCTTCGACGTGACCAACGAAAAGGGCGAAAAGGTCGTCTTCGGTTCGGTCGGCGGCGGCGGGCGTTATGACGGTCTCGTCTCGCGCTTCATGGGGCAGCCGGTCCCGGCCACGGGCTTTTCCATCGGCGTCTCGCGCCTGATGACTGCGCTGAAGAACCTCGGCAAGCTCGGCGCCGACGATGTGATCGCACCGGTGCTCGTTACCGTCATGGACGGCGATGTCGAGAGCATGGGCCGCTACCAGCGCTTCACCCAGGCGCTGCGGGCCGAAGGCATCCGGGCCGAAATGTACCAGGGCAACTGGAAGAAGTTCGGCAACCAGCTGAAATATGCCGACCGCCGCGGTTCGCCGATCGCCATCATCCAGGGCGGCGACGAGCGCGCGCAAGGCGTGGTGCAGATCAAGGACCTGATCGAGGGCAAGCGGCTGTCGGGCGAGATCGCTGACAATGCCGAATGGCGCGAGGCCCGCGTCGCCCAGGAGGTCGTGCCGGAAGCCGAGCTGGTCGCCAAGGTCAGGGAGATCCTGGAGGCCCAGGCGGAAGACCGGCGTCGGGCGAAGCAGGCCGATGTCTGAGAGTGTGGCCTTTCCCCTCCCCAACCCTCCCCACAAGGGGGAGGGGGCCGGTCGGCGTGCGGCGCCGGCCTCGGGGATTTCCGACGCGCGAGGCGTGGCTCGCGAGATGCCGAGCCTCTACTCCCCTTTGCCCTGCCGGCGTTCGTCGCTGCAATCGATTCGCCGGACCGATTGCTCCGCTACGCGGATCGCTCCTCACCCCCCTCAAGGGGGGAGATCGATTCGCGGCAGCGGCGGTACGCTCCCGCTGATCTCCCCCCTTGAGGGGGAGATGTCACGAAGTGACAGAGGGGGGTATGCCACCACCCGTGCCGGAGCCGCCCCATGCCGCTGATCAACATGCCCGATTTCTCCGCCGACATTCTCGAGGAATTTGCCGCGCGCCAAACCACCCGCGTCGACACGCCGGTGATCCAGCCGGCCGAGCCGTTTCTCGACATGGCCGGCGAGGACCTGCGCCGGCGCATCTTCATGACCGAGAACGAGCGGGGGGAAAGCCTCTGCCTGCGGCCCGAATTCACCATCCCCGTCTGCCTGCGCCATATAGAGACCGCCACCGGCACGCCGAAGCGCTACGCCTATCTCGGCGAAGTGTTCCGCCAGCGCCGCGAGGGCGCCAATGAATTCTATCAGGCCGGCATCGAGGACCTCGGCGACACCGCCATTGCAAGCGCCGATGCGCGTGCCATCGGCGATGCCCATGCCATCCTCGCCCGTCTGCTGCCAGGGCGGCCGCTTGTCGTGACGCTCGGAGACCAGGCCGTCTTCGAGGCCGTGGTCAAGGCGCTCGGCCTGCCCGGGGGGTGGCAGAAGCGGCTGATCCAGGCCTTTGGCAATCCCGATCTGATCGATCAGCTGCTGCGGCGACTGGCAAGCCCCAACCCCGTCCAGGGGCTCGATCCGGAGATTGTCGCCATGGTCACCAGCGGTGACGACGGCGCGCTGATCGCCCGCATCGACGAAACCATGCAGGCGACCGGCTATTCCACCAATGCCAGCCGCTCGCCCACCGAGATCGCCACGCGGCTGAAGGAAAAGCTCGATCTGGCGACGACCCGTCTCGACGGCGCGGCGCTTCTTCTGCTGCGAGAATTCCTCTCGCTCGAGCTGCCGCTGTCGGAGGCCTCGGCCGCCCTTGCCGGTTTTGCCGATGCCGCCGGCCTGAAGCTCGGTCCGGCGCTTTCGCGTTTTGACGAGCGTGTAGGCGCGCTGGCCGAGGCCGGGCTCGACCTCGACCGCATCACCTATCGTGCCGCCTTCGGCCGTCCGCTGGACTACTATACCGGTCTCGTCTACGAGATCGGCGTCGCAGGGCGGCCCGCGGTGCTGGCCGGCGGCGGACGTTTCGACCGGCTGCTGACCTTGCTCGGCGCCGAAAACCACATCCCGGCCGTCGGCTTCTCGCTCTGGCTCGACCGCATCGAAACGGAAAGGGCGCTCTGAATGATCACCATCGGGTTGCCCTCCAAGGGCCGGATGAAGGAAGATTGCCAGGCCGTTTTCGAACGCGCCGGCATGAAGATCGTCGCCGTCGGCAATGACCGCTCCTATCGCGGCCGTGTCGAAGGCGTGGACGACGTCGAGATCGCTTTTCTGTCAGCCTCGGAAATCGCCCGCGAGATCGGCGCCGGAACCGTCGACTTCGGCGTCACCGGCGAGGACCTGATCCGCGAAGGCCTGGCGGAAGCCGACAAGCGCGTCGAGATCTGCGCGCGCCTTGGCTTCGGCCATGCCGACGTGGTCGTCGCCGTCCCGGAAATCTGGCTCGACGTCGACACCATGGCCGACCTTGGCGACGTCGCCGCCGAGTTCCGCACCCGCCACGGCCGGCGTCTGGCGATTGCCACCAAATACTGGCGCCTCACCCAGCAGTTCTTCTCCAGCCAGCACGGCATCCAGCTTTACCGCATCGTCGAAAGCCTCGGTGCCACCGAGGGGGCGCCCGCTGCCGGCCAGGCCGATATCATCGTCGACATCACCTCCACCGGTTCGACGCTCAAGGCCAATCACCTGAAGATCCTGTCCGACGGCGTCATCCTGCGCTCCGAAGCCTGCCTCGTGCGGGCGAGAAAGCCCGAGCACGCAGGCAATACCCGGCTCGGTGAGATCGTCGAAGCGGTGCGCGCGGCCCTGTAATTGTCGCGCGGGGCAGGGCGAAAGCCCGCTTGCCCGGCGAAACGGGGTGGCGGCCATCAGGCCGAGCACCCCTGGTTGTCTGGCTGAACGTCGGGGCTCAGCTCTTGGTGATGCGCACCCAGCCGCCGGTTTCGCCGGCAAGCACGCCCTGATCAGCCGGTGCCGGGCGCTTGAGGGCTTCGAACAGCGTTTCGGTCTTGGTCCAGTAAGGCACATACCATTCGCGGTCGACATCCATGATCAGCACCCGGTCGGTCGCCGCATCATAGGCGCCGATCGGCGATACATGCGGGCCGTCCCAGTCGCCGGTGACAACACCCTGGTTGAAATAGACCAGCACCATGTCCTTGGCCGAGGCTTCGTTTTCGGTCAGCGTCGTCCGGAATGCCTCGAGCGTGGCGGTCTTGTCCTTGGTTGGCTGCGCGGCGGCCACATCGGCCTTGATGGCGAACGCCTTCAGACTCTGGGTCGTGTCCTCGACGAGATCGGCAAAGGTGACGCCATCGCCTTCATCCGCGGCCTGCTCGGCCCAGCGTGTATCCTTGGTCGCTTCGAGAAGGTTGTTCTGCGTCACCAGCGTGTCTTCCGACAGAGCCGGCAGGCCGCGCATCGTGTTGACGGCGATCGTCACCGAAGCCAGAGAGCAGGCGGACGAGGTCTGCTGGTGGATGTAATAAGGCGAGATGGCCCAGTAGTCGGGTGCTTCGGCCTTGCGCAGATAGGCATTGTCCGCGGTGATCGGAATGGCCGCCGGACCAAGCTTCGGCTTGGTTGCGTCTTCAGCCGCGGCAATGCCCGCGAGCAGGGAAAGCGATAGGGACGTGAAAAGGGTTTTGAGTATTGCCACGGCAGTCTCCCGTCTTGTTGATCCATGCCACTATGGCACAGTGACAGGGCCGAACAAAAGAGAGCCGCCGGATCGCTCCGGCGGCTCCAGGGCAGGGAAGCCGATGGTTCAGGCGGCGACGGCCACGCCGCGGCGGGCGTCGAGCGAATAGGCGCCTGGGCCGAAGGTTGCGAGCAGGATGTAGGCGCCGGCCAGCGTGATGTTCTTCATCATCATGATCTGGTTGAGTACGCTCAGCCAGCCATTGGCGGCGGCCGGGAAGTCCGGAACATTGATAGCCGAACCGTGGAAGACGACGCCGGTGAACACGCAGAACAGCGCGAGCAGCCAGCCGGCGATCTTGGTCTGGAAGCCGACGAGCACGGCGAGGCCGGCGACCAGTTCGAACAGGCCGGCGAGATAGGCAAGCGCCGTTGCCGCCGGCAGGCCGGCGCCAGTGATCATGCCGGCGGTACCGGCCGGGTCGACCAGCTTGCCGTAGCCGGAATAGATGAAGATGAAGGACAGAAGAATGCGGGCCACCAGGATGATGGCGTTGTTGCTGCTGGACATTGTCGGCTCCTTGGCACGGGCGGGATCGTTGCGCCGGTGCTTGCTGGTTGAATGTGATGGAGCCGTTGTCTCATCTCTGCTTTGTTGGCGATAGATAGACAATCTTTGACTAATCGTTCGATAAAAGGAAACGATAGGATGTAGGGTGGCAGAGGCTCGCCGGAAGCGGCAAGCCTTAAGAGAGGGCTCGCAGGGACGGGGCAGCCGCCAGCTTGAAGCGCGGAAAGACAAAGATGCCGATCATGCTGCCGGTGCTCGACTGCTCCAGGCCGTCGGACTCCCCGACGCAGAACACCGGCTGGCGATGCCCATTGGGCAGGCCGATGGTCGTCGAATAGCAGAAATGCGAGGACGAGGTCGCAGCCTGCTCGAATAGTTCGAGGATATGGGCGCGATCATTGGGATCGTAGCAGCGCATCATGCTCAGCAGCCCGCATTCGGGCGTGTTCAGTCCGTGCAGAAGGGTTGCTCGCTCGCCGAGCTTGATGACGCCGTTGGAGAGGTCGCCGACCCAGCGTTCGGAGACGGTGAACTGGACGAAGGCGTCGCTTTCGCTGTTCTCGAGCTCGGGAAACCCCGTGCTGAACGACGCTGCAAGACTGGCTCTGGCAATCTTAAACAAGGCTGTCCCCAGGCATGTGCCGATTATTGCGTTATAGTTCTTGGATCAATTGCGACAGCGGCCGCCCCAAGCGCCCGTTCTCTTCGTCATCCCTCGTTGACCCAAGGAAAAGAAGTCCGCCACAATTGCGCGACTTCCGCCAAGTGGAACGAAGTATTAGTGCCTAATCATAAACGTAAGCGATAAATTATGCGCTACGCGCATAGGTTACAAGCGCCCCATTTCCCCTGATGCATGGCAATCATGCCATTTACCATGGGTGGTGCCACCCCCGTAGCAGTCACCCCGGCATTTCAATCAATCGCTGAAGCGTTATAAATATTTCACGCGGTCCGCAATGCGATTTTTCGCGTTTCTGAGTATTTTTTGACAACTGTAATTTTCCACGTTCTCTCGCTTCGGTGCCGCATTTTCGCCCCTATCGAACTAGGGGCGAATTCGCTGATAGCATGTTTCTCGAAATATGAGAACGCCTCATGTTCGCCCTGAAGCTGAGATTTTTGAGGTCTGGCCGCCAAGCGAGCGTCGATCCCTGCCTGCAATGACGCAGTTTCGGGCGCCGTTTGCGAGCCTGTCGCGACGTCAATTGGATGTGCGAGTATAAATCGTAAGTTTAATTACTATTTGCGTATGTGAATACAAACGGATGGCCGGATGTGGCGGCAGGTTGCATAAGGGATGGCTTGTCTTGGCCTCCGTGCGCCTGCTCCAACGTCAGCGCGACAACAAAAAAAAGGGCGACCCGAAGATCGCCCTTTCTGACTGAACCGGTTGGATCAGTGCGATAGGCTGACGCCTATCACATCATGTCCATGCCGCCCGTTCGGCGCGCTTG
>DAIMJJ010000150.1:5970-10788 GCA_036722275.1 Rhizobium sp.
CTATCACATCATGTCCATGCCGCCCGTTCGGCGCGCTTGACGCGCCGAACCACTTTAAGTGCATGGGCGAAGCTTTATGGCCATACCTGCGATAGGCTGACGCCTATCACATCATGTCCATGCCGCCCGTTCGGCGCGCTTGACGCGCCGAACCACTTAAAGCGCATGGGCGAAGCTTTATGGCCATAGCTGCGATAGGCTGACGCCTATCACATCATGTCCATGCCGCCCATGCCGCCCATGCCGCCCGGCATTGCCGGAGCATCCTTCTTCGGCAGCTCGGCGATCATGGCTTCGGTGGTGATCAGCAGCGAAGCAACCGAAGCAGCGTCCTGCAGCGCGGTGCGAACAACCTTGACAGGGTCGACGATACCCATGGAGATCATGTCGCCGAATTCGCCGGTCTGGGCGTTGTAGCCGAAGTTGTCCTGATCCTTGTCGAGGATCTTGCCGACGATGATGGAAGCTTCGTCACCAGCGTTCTCGGCGATCTGGCGGCACGGAGCCTGCAGAGCGCGACGGATGATGTTGATGCCGGCTTCCTGGTCGTCGTTGGCGCCCTTGACGGTGATCTTGACGGAGGAGCGCAGCAGAGCCGTGCCGCCGCCCGGGACGATACCTTCCTGAACGGCTGCGCGGGTTGCGTTCAGCGCGTCGTCGATACGGTCCTTCTTTTCCTTCACTTCGACTTCCGTCGAGCCGCCGACGCGGATGACGGCAACGCCGCCAGCGAGCTTGGCAAGACGTTCCTGCAGCTTTTCGCGGTCGTAGTCGGAGGTGGTTTCTTCGATCTGGGCCTTGATCTGGGCAACGCGGCCTTCGATGTCGGACTTTGCACCGGCGCCATCAACGATGGTGGTGTTTTCCTTGGTGATCGAGACCTTCTTGGCGCGGCCGAGCATGTCGAGGGTGACCGACTCGAGCTTGATGCCGAGATCTTCGGAGATCACGGTACCACCGGTCAGGATCGCGATGTCTTCCAGCATGGCCTTGCGGCGGTCGCCGAAGCCCGGAGCCTTGACGGCAGCGATCTTGAGGCCGCCACGCAGCTTGTTAACGACGAGCGTTGCAAGGGCTTCGCCTTCGACGTCCTCAGCGATGATGACGAGCGGCTTGCCGGTCTGAACGACGGCTTCGAGAACCGGCAGCATGGCCTGGAGGTTCGAGAGCTTCTTTTCGTGCAGGAGGATGAACGCGTCTTCGAGGTCGGCGATCATCTTTTCCGGGTTGGTCACGAAGTAGGGCGACAGGTAGCCGCGGTCGAACTGCATGCCTTCGACGACTTCGAGTTCGGTTTCGGCGGTCTTGGCTTCTTCAACGGTGATGACGCCTTCGTTGCCGACCTTCTGCATGGCTTCGGCAATGTCGAGGCCGATCTGCTTTTCGCCGTTGGCCGAGATCGTGCCGACCTGGGCAACTTCTTCCGAGGTGTTGATCTTCTTGGCCTTGGCCTGGAGATCCTTGACGACTTCGGCAACGGCGAGATCGATGCCGCGCTTCAGGTCCATCGGGTTCATGCCGGCGGCAACAGCCTTGGCGCCTTCGCGAACGATGGCCTGGGCAAGAACGGTGGCGGTGGTGGTGCCGTCACCGGCGATGTCGTTGGTCTTCGAAGCGACTTCGCGGACCATCTGGGCGCCCATGTTTTCGAACTTGTCTTCCAGTTCGATTTCCTTGGCGACCGAAACGCCGTCCTTGGTGATGCGCGGAGCGCCGAAGGACTTGTCGATGATGACGTTGCGGCCCTTGGGACCGAGGGTAACCTTCACTGCGTCAGCGAGGATGTCGACGCCGCGCAGCATCTTTTCGCGCGCAGTACGGCCGAACTTGATTTCTTTAGCTGCCATTTTCAAAACTCCCGGGACTTAGCCCATTGGTGAATTGTTGATTTTGGGAAAGGGTGACGCGGCTAGGATCAGCCGATGACGCCCATGATGTCGGCTTCCTTCATGATCAGAAGGTCTACGCCGTCGAGCTTGACTTCGGTGCCGGACCACTTGCCGAACAGGACGCGGTCGCCGACCTTGACGTCGAGCGGTACGAGCTTGCCCTGGTCGTCGCGGACGCCCGAGCCGACAGCGATGACTTCGCCTTCAGCCGGCTTTTCCTTGGCAGTATCGGGAATGATGATGCCGCCCTTGGTCTTTTCTTCGGACTCGACGCGCTTGACTACAACACGGTCGTGAAGCGGACGGAAATTGGTGCTTGCCATTGTCTAATCCCTCGATCAAATGACATGGGCGGACCCGGAAAGGATCCGCGTTGATTTTGTTAGCACTCCCCTCAGGCGAGTGCTAGCGGGCTGGAGATAAGGACGGTCCTCGTTCGAGTCAAGAACGGGCTGTCGAAAATATTTCACGCAGGATCGTTAACACGCGCGCATGACAGACAATGTGACAGCGCCGCCGCGCGACCTTTTCGAACATGCCGAACCTGTGCCCTTTGCCGAGCTGGTAAAGGCATTTTCCCATATCGGCCTCTTGAGTTTCGGCGGGCCTGCGGCCCAGATCGCGCTTCTCCATCGCGTTTGTGTCGAGGAGAAGCGCTGGGTGTCGGAAGACCGCTTCCTGCATGCGCTGAACTTTTGCATGCTTCTGCCGGGACCGGAGGCGCAGCAGCTCGCGACCTATATCGGATGGCTGATCCACGGCGTGCGCGGCGGCATGGTCGCGGGCCTGCTCTTCGTCCTGCCGGGCCTTGCCGTCATCCTCGGCCTGTCGACGCTCTACGCCTATTACCACGAGGTCGGCTGGGTCGCCGGCCTGTTCTTCGGCCTGAAGGCGGCGATCCTCGCGATCGTCGTCGAGGCTGTCGTGCGGATCGGGCGGCGCGCCCTCAAGACGCGCTTCCATCGCTGGGTCGCGCTCATCGCATTCCTCTCCCTGTTTGCCCTGGCCCTGCCTTTTCCGCTCGTCGTGCTGATGGCCGGGCTTGCCGGTCTGGCCGAAGCGCGCATTCTTGTCCGCAACGCTAATGAGGATGGGCCGGCGGAGGCCGCCCCAGTCGGGGCAGGGGCCGGGCGGCGGCGGTTGACGCGTTCGCTGGCGGCGCTCCTTTTCTGGCTCCTCGTCTGGCAGGCGCCGCTTGTGCCGCTGTGGCTTCTGGCGGGCGAGGGGGGGCTTTCCGACATCTTCGCCTTCTTCTCCCGCATGGCGCTGGTGACGTTCGGGGGCGCCTATGCGGTGCTGGCCTATGTCGCGCAGGTGGCCGTCGTGGGGTTTCACTGGCTGCGGCCCGGCGAGATGCTGGACGGATTGGCGCTCGCCGAGACGACGCCTGGGCCGCTCGTCCTTGTTCTCTCCTATGTCGGCTTTCTTGCCGGCTTTCGCGAGGCGGGGGCGCTGCCGGCCCCGGCCGGCGGGCTGCTTGGCGGCCTGCTCGCCGCCTGGGCGACCTTCGTACCGAGCTTCATCTGGATCTTTGCCGGCGCCCCCCATGTGGAGCGGCTGCGCGGCAACCGCATGATCACGGCGGCGCTGTCGGCGATCACGGCGGCCGTGGTCGGCGTCATTCTCAATCTCGCCGTCTGGTTCGCGCTGCACGTCCTGTTCGCCCGTGTCGACCAGGTGCGGATCTGGTCTTTTCCCTCCGGCGTTGCCGACGGGTCGCAGCGGCCTCTGCTCCAGCTCTCGCTGCCCGGCCCCGACCTTGCGAGCCTCGATCCGGCGGCGCTGGCGCTGGCGCTCTTTTCCGCCGTGATGATCTTTCTCCTGAAGCAGGGCATGGGGCGCACCCTGGTCGCCGCCGCAGCCCTTGGCCTAGCCTATCGCCTGATCGGCTGATCCGCGACGGTGGCCAATTTGTCCCCGTGGCCGCAAAGGCCCTTGCCTTCCCGACATTCCTTTGCAATGTCAGCCCTTGAATTTTTGCAGACAGGAACAGCGAATGGCCGAGCGCATTTCAACCTTGAGCGATGTCACCGAGCGGTATGACGTCATCCTCTGTGACGTCTGGGGCGTTCTGCACAATGGCGTCGACGCGTTCCCGGCCGCATCCGAGGTGCTGACCAAGGCGCGCGGCGCCGGCGTCAAGGTCGTGCTGATCACCAATTCGCCGCGCCGGTCGCAGGATGTCATCAGCCAGCTGCGCATGATCGGTGTTGCCGACACGGCCTATGATCGCATCGTCACCTCGGGCGACGTCACCCGCACGCTGATTGCCGCCGGTCCGAAGAAGGTCTATTTCCTCGGCCCCGATCGCGATCTCAACCTGCTGGAGGGGCTGGACGTGGTGCGCGTGCCCGCAGAAGAGGCCGAGGCCATCGTCTGCACCGGCTTCTTCGACGACGAGACGGAAACGCCGGAAGACTATCATGACGTGCTCGTCGCGCTCTCGGCCCGAAAGGCGCCGCTGATCTGCGCCAACCCGGACCTGATCGTCGAGCGCGGCCATCGCATGATCCCCTGCGCCGGCGCTGTCGCCGCCTACTACGAGCAGCTCGGCGGCGCGACCCGCATTGCCGGCAAGCCGCACCGGCCGATCTACGAGGCTTCGCTTGCCGCTGCCGCCGAGGCGCTCGGCCGGCCGGTCGAGACGGGGCGCGTCCTGGCGATCGGCGACGGCATGCCGACCGACGTGCGCGGCGCGCTCGATGCCGGTCTCGATCTCCTCTACATTGCCGGCGGCATCCATGCCGGCGAGTACACCGTCAACGGCAAGCCGGACGAGGCGATCCTCAATTCCTGGCTGAAGCGCGAGAACGCGGCGCCGAACTACTGGATGCAGAGGCTCGCCTGAGGCGATGGCCGACATGATGAACTTGTCGAAAGCCACCCCCCTCTGCCCTGCCGGGCATCTCCCCCTCAAGGGGGGAGATCG
>DAIMJJ010000151.1:0-10739 GCA_036722275.1 Rhizobium sp.
GGCCTCGAGGCGCAGCCAGCTTTGCTTGTCCAGCGTGTAATTGACGGGCTGCTTGGCCTTCTGGACCCTCCAGTTCTCGGCCGACGCCGCGGCTACCTGGAAGAGCGTGAAAACCAAAGCGAGGATAGTAAGAGTGACGCGATACATCGGAGCCCCCGGCGGAAAAACATGCGCAGGATAAAACATTCGAAATAACGAATATCTAACGTCCGACGAAGGAAGACCGAGACGGCAAGAAAACGGCTCTCGGTCGGGGGCCGCCGAGGCTCATGACAAAAGAAAAGAACCCGGCCGCAGGGGCCGGGCTCGATGGCGGAACAGAGGTCCGGCAGGTGCGCTTAGAGGGTGCCCTGGCGCTGCTGGATCATCATGTAGGTGTCGAAGCCGTATTCGGCGACCTGGGCCCACAGATAGGCGTCCTTCTTGAAGGCCTGCTGGCTGTCGTAGAGCTTCTTGAAGTTCTCGTTCTTGCCGCTGAGATCCGCATAGGTTTCCATCGCCGCCTTGTGGCAGACATCGAGAATGTCGGAGGAGAAGGCGCGCAGTTCGGTGCCCTGGGCAACCAGCTGACGCAGGGCTGCGGCATTCGAGGCATCGTAGCGGGCCAGCATGTTGGCATTGGCTGCCGCGCAGGCATCGGTGAGGATGCGCTTGTAGTTGGCCGGCAGCTCGTTGAACTTGTCCGAATTGAAGAAGGCGTGAACGGCCGGACCGCCTTCCCACCAGGCCGGATAGTAGTAGTACTTGGCGACCTTGTAGAAGCCGAGCTTCAGGTCGTCATAGGGGCCGACGAATTCGGTGGCGTCGATCGTGCCCTTCTCCAGCGAGGCGTAAACGTCGGAGCCGGCGATCTGCTGCGGGGTGACGCCGACCTTGCTCATGACTTCGCCGGCCAGCCCGGCAATGCGCATCTTCAGGCCCTTGAGGTCGTCGATGGTCTTGATTTCCTTGCGGTACCAGCCACCCATCTGGGCGCCGGTATTGCCGGCCGGAAGCGCATAGAGCTTGTGACCGGCGAGGAATTCGTTCAGCAGTTCATTGCCGCCGCCGGCGGTGAACCAGGCGTTGGTCATGCGCGCATTGAGGCCGAAGGGGATGGCGGTGCCAAGCGCGAAGGCCGGATCCTTGCCGATATAGTAATAGCAGCAGGTATGCGCCATTTCGACCGTGCCGGAGGCGACGGCGTCGGCGGCCTGCAGCGGCGGCACGATCTCGCCGGCGGCGAAAGGCGTGATGGTGAAGTTGCCACCGGTGGCCTCGGAGACGCTGCGGGCGATATCGTCGGCGGCGCCGAAGATGATGTCCAGGCTCTTCGGGAACGACGAGGTCAGGCGCCAGTTGAGCTTCGGGTTTTCCTGCGCGATGGCGGGGGCGGCGAGCGTGACGGAGGCGGCGGCACCGAGGCCGGCGGCGCCGGCCTGCTGGAAGAATTTACGGCGATTCATGGTCTTTGAGCCTTGGTTGTTTCCTATAATCGTCCTCCCCCTCCGAGGGCGGGTCTAGCCATGATGGTTCGGCGATGCAAGCCAAAAGGCTGCAGGAATTGCGCAAAAGCCGGTTCGGGATTGCGGAAAATTGCGTGACTGGTGGGCCGTCGATCCGAAAACTGCGCGACGGTCTGCAGAAAGCCCGCTTCGCGGTCGCGACCCGGATTGAGGATCGGAAGGTCAGGGGGAGGGACGCGCGGCGCGTGACGGGTCGTCGAAGGCCGGGTTATAGAAGAGAGCCAGAACCAGACTGCGGGCAATGCGTTGCGCCGTCGCCATGAACCAGGCCTTGGCTTCCGCGCTGGCGCCGAGGTCGTCGAGCGTCCGCTCGAAAAGTGCGAGCCAGTCCATGAAGAGGCCCTCGGCCATGCCGTCCACGCCGTGATGCGCCTGCACCGGCTTGCCGCCATAGGCGCCGTTCTTGAAGGCGACCGAACCCCAGAAGGCCTTCATCTTGGACAAATGCTCCGGCCAGCGTCCGTGAAGGCGGCGCTCGAAGACGGGGCCGAGCGTCGCATGGGCCTGGATGCGGCCGTAAAAGGTTTCGACCAGCCGGTCGATGAAGGCGGCGTCGACGCCCATGACGGCCATCTGCGCTTCGGCCCGGGCGGCGATGTCGGCGCGGTGCGCGGCGCGGCCGACGAGATCGTCCTGCATGACCCTCTCCTTGAATGGTCCTTCGTCAGTCCCTGCTTGTCGCTGATCGTACCTCCGCCGTCAAATCGCGGCGGGCGGACCGATCGCCGCAGCACCGGCTGCGGCGCTCTCTCCGGTCTGCGGCACTTGGGCGCCTTGACCGGAGGCACCGCGCGCAATAAGTTTAGAATTATTTTAAACTAGAAGGCAGCCACCATGCTCGCGCGTTTGTTTTCCTCCTCGAAGCGCTCCTTTTCCAGTCTGAGCGAACAGGAAATCCTGGCGCTCGCGATTTCCTCGGAAGAGGATGATGCGCGCATCTATCTCGCCTATGCCGATCAGCTGCGGGAGCAGTATCCGCAATCGGCCAAGGTGTTCGAGGACATGGCCGAGGTCGAGCATACCCATCGCAACCAGTTGATCGAGATGCACCGTCAGCGGTTCGGCGAGCGCATCCCGTTGATCCGGCGCGAGCACGTCAGCGGCTTCTACGACCGCAAGCCGGACTGGCTGCGGGCCCAACAGAGCCTTGAGCAGATCCGGGCGGAAGCCGAGGCGATGGAGCAGGGGGCCTATCGCTTCTACATTGCCGCCGCCCAGCGCACCTCCGACGCCTCGACCCGCAAGCTGCTCGGCGATCTGGCGCTGGCCGAACAGGGCCATGAAGAGATCGCTTCCATGCTTGGAGAGCGCCACACGCCGGAAGAGGTGAAAGCGGAAGAGGATGCCGGGGCGCATCGCCAGTTCATTCTGACCTATGTGCAGCCGGGCCTTGCCGGCCTGATGGACGGCTCCGTCTCGACGCTGGCGCCGATCTTTGCCGCGGCCTTTGCCACCGGTGATACCTGGCAGACCTTCCTCGTCGGCCTGTCGGCTTCGGTCGGTGCGGGCATTTCCATGGGCTTCACCGAGGCGGCGCACGACGACGGCAAACTGTCGGGCCGCGGCTCGCCGATCAAGCGTGGCCTTGCCTCCGGCATCATGACCGCGGTCGGCGGTCTCGGACACGCGTTGCCCTATCTCATCCCGCATTTCTGGACGGCGACGCTGATCGCGGCGGCCGTGGTCTTCGTTGAGCTTTGGGCGATCGCCTTCATCCAGAACAAATACATGGAGACGCCCTTCTTCAGGGCGGTCCTGCAGGTCGTGTTCGGTGGCTCCCTTGTGCTGGCCGCCGGCATCCTCATCGGTCACGGTTGATGATTGTCATGACGCCGCAATGCGAATAGCGTAGCGGCGTCATCATGAGACCATCCTTCGCCACCCTCGGCATGGGCGTTTCCATGACCGTCGGTTATGGCACGCTCTATTATTCCTTCTCGATCCTGGCTCCCGAAATCGCCCGCGAATTCGGGTGGTCGCAGAGTTTTGTCTTTGCGGTCTTCTCGATCGGACTGCTCGGCGGCGCCGTCTCGGCGCCGATCGTCGGTCGGCTGATCGACCGCTTCGGCGCGCGGCCCGTGCTCGCCTTCGGTTCGATCCTGGCAGCAGCAATGCTCGCCGGGCTGTCCATGGTTCAGAACGGTTGGCAGTTTGCCGTAGTGACGCTGGCGGCGGAATTCGTTTCGCTCGCCGTGCAATACGACGCCGGCTTTGCCGCGCTCGCCCAGCGCCACGGCCAGGATGCGAGAAGCCAGATCACGCTGGTAACGCTGGTCGCGGGCTTCGCCTCGACCGTGTTCTGGCCGCTGATCCAGTGGCTGCTGACGATGATGAGCTGGCGCGAGGTCTATCTGGTACTGGCGGCGCTCAATCTGGTGCTGGCGCTTCCGGTGCATGTGCTGTGGCCGTCCTACCGCGCGCCTGCGACACGGGCCGCCGGAGCCGATGCCAGTGCCGCAGCGATGGCCCCGGCGAGCCGCAGGCCCCACCTCGCGCTGATGGCGATCAGCCTTTCGGCTGGCGGCTTCGTGCTGTCGGCCATGGGTGCCTCGCTGCTCGTCCTTCTCGGCGATGCTGGCTTCACGCCGGCGGCCGCAACCCTCGCCGGCAGCCTGATCGGACCGTCGCAGGTGGCCGCGCGTCTGATCGAGTATGCCCGCCGCGGCGTGCTCTCCCCGCCGGTGACCGGACTGATCGCCACCGGCGCCATCTTCGTCGCGCTCGTGCTTCTGTTTGCGGCTGCCCTTATCCCCGCCGTCGCCATCGTGATTGTCTTCGCCATCTTCTTCGGCATCGGCCAGGGGCTGACCTCGATCATCCGCGGTGTCCTGCCCCTGCACTTCTTCGGCACGGCCGGCTATGGCCGCACCATGGGCACGCTCTCGGGCATTCGCATGGTGTTGTCGGCGGCAGCGCCCGTCAGCATCATCTTCGTCAACGAGGAGCTCGGTGTCGCCGCGGCGATCGGCTGCCTGCTGCTGATGGGGGCGGTGGGGTTGCTGGCGATGATCGGGCTGGCGCGGCTTCAGCCGCTGCGATCCGAGGCGGAAGCCACGCCGAGCTGATGAGGCCCTCGCATCGGGCCTTGCCGTTTCGCATGATCAAAGATGTCATTGCCGCACGCGCCTGGCCGAGGGCGGCGGCTTGTCGATCTGCGGCCCGGATTCTCTCTCAGTCGAGAGCGCCGACCATGACGTCGGTGGTGCCGTTCTCGATCGTCACCCAGCGGCCGCTGTCGAAGCTCGCCTGGCGCTTGAGATAGGTATAGGAGGTTTCGGTCCAGGGCTTGACGTCATCGACCAGATTGTCGAGCACAAAATCGCCCTGGGCGCTTCGCAAGGTCAGCACCGCATGGCCTTCGCCGTCGGGCTTGCGCACCACCGTGATCAGCAGGTCGGCGGGAGAAAAACCCGCCTGCATCAGCTTCTTGCGCTTCAACAGGACGAAGTCCTCGCAGTCGCCGGCATCGACCGGATAGGCCCAGACCTCTTCACGGCCATAGGCTTCGGTATCGGTGACCGGGGTGATGGCGGCATTCACCGTGCGGTTGATGTCGCGCACCACGTCCCAGCCATGCGGAGTGAGCCGCGGCAGGGTCGACGACTTGCTCTTGACGTTGCATTCGTCACGGTTCAGGCGGCAGAACTCATAATGACCAATGGGCTGCGACGTCACGCTGCCGGTCGTCATCGACAGCAGCGTCTTCGGCGCAGTGTAACCGGCACCGGCAGGCACTGACACGCCCGCCAATACGAGCAGCGCTGCAAGCGCACGCGATCGGTTCATCATGAACTCGTCCCCTTAATCCTTAACAAAACGTTAAAGTCCAAGCGGGCTGAGAGTCAATCGCGGCACTGGCGGTGCGTTAGGGATTTGTCAACTATGGTTAAAATGCGACAGGGTGGCCGTTAGGCCTCCTGCGTCATTGCCAGGATCGCCGCCTTCATGCGGGCAATGTCCTCGGGCCGTGACAGACGATGGTCGCCGTCCCGCACCACCGTCAGCACGACGTCGTCGGCGGGCAGGAATTCTACGAGCTTCAGCGCATGGGCATAAGGCACATCCGGATCCGCCATACCTTGCAGGATGTGCACCGGGCAGCCGGTCTCGATGATGCCGGTGAGCACGCGGTTCTGCCGGCCGTCCTCGATGAGGGCGCGGGTAAAGATGTTGGGCTCGGGGCTGTACTCCGACGGTTCTTCGAAATAGCCGCGCTCGGCAAGCGACGTCCGTTCGGCCTCCGACAGGTTCGGCTCGATCAGTTCGGCGGTGAAATCCGGGGCCGGCGCGATCAGCACCATGCCCGAGAGCTTCGGCCCCTTCTTGCGGCGTGCCAGTTCCTGCGCCAGCCGCAGCGCGATCCAGCCGCCCATCGACGAGCCGACGAGGACGACGCTTGCCGGAGCGACATGGTCGAGAACGGCCAGCGCCTCCTCCAGCCAGCGGCTGATGGTACCGTCGCGAAAGGCGCCGCCGGAGGCGCCATGGCCGGAATAGTCGAAGCGGATGGCGCAAAGCCCCTGTTCCGCGGCCAGGGCATCCATCTCGACCGCCTTCGTGCCGGTCATGTCGGAGCGATAGCCGCCGAGCCAGACGAGGGACGGACGCGCGGGGTCGGCGGCGCCGCCGGCATCGCGAAGAAGAACAGCGATCGCGCGGGCGTCGTTTCCGGTGCCGACCGTGATCGTCTCGGCGCGCGCAGCGGAGGGAGTAAGGGTCATGCGGGGCTCCTGAGCTTCAATCGGCCCTGTTAAACAGATTCGCGAAGTGACGCACAGCAGGTGATTTTTGCTGCGAACCGTGTTATTGACTTGCCGGCCGACAATAGCCAAATAACTCAATCGCGAAATGCCAGCGCTTCGAGTGCCTTGTCGCCAGGCGCAACAGTTCAGGAGAATACGACCATTCGCAGACCTTTCAAAGCCGATGCCC
Source organism: Rhizobium sp. (assembly GCA_036722275.1). Taxonomy (GTDB): domain Bacteria; phylum Pseudomonadota; class Alphaproteobacteria; order Rhizobiales; family Rhizobiaceae; genus Allorhizobium. Next base: position 6,438 of record DAIMJJ010000151.1, read on the forward strand.
CCGTCAAGGAAGGGCCGCGCTCCAATCGGGAGATCCGGATTCCCCGGGTCCAGCTTATCAATGACGAAGGCCAGAACCTCGGCATCGTGCCGACGGACGAGGCGCTCCGGATGGCGGAAGAGGCGGGTCTCGATCTCGTCGAGATTTCTCCCAATGCCGAGCCGCCGGTCTGCAAGATCCTGGACCTCGGCAAGCTGAAATTCGCCAACCAGAAGAAGGCGGCCGAAGCGCGCAGGAAGCAGAAGATCGTCGAGGTCAAGGAAATCAAGATGCGTCCCAACATCGACACCCATGACTATGAGGTGAAGATGCGGGCCATGAATCGCTTCTTCGAGGATGGCGACAAGGTCAAGGTGACGCTGAAGTTCCGTGGTCGTGAAATGGCCCACCAGGAACTCGGCATGAAGCTTCTGCTCCAGGTCAAGGAAGACACCGCCACGATCGCCAAGGTCGAGGCCGAGCCCAAGCTCGAAGGCCGCCAGATGATGATGGTGCTCGCGCCGAAGTGAGCCCGGGGCGGTTTTCTCCCGGTCTTTCATGCTGTGCCGCCCATCGGGCGGCATTTGCATTTTTGCCGATCGTGCCTCAACCCCGTTGCGCTTTCTTCTTCCTGCGGTTATAAGCGCGCGTCCGAACGGTCCGGCAGGGCATGCCGTGGCCGTTCTTTATGCTTGAAAACGGGCGTCGTCTGCCTGTTTCGATACAAGAACAATGGAGTAGCAAAATGCCCAAGATGAAGACGAAATCCTCCGCCAAGAAGCGGTTCAAGATCACCGCCACCGGCAAGGTTCTGGCGGCTGCCGCCGGCAAGCGCCACGGCATGATCAAGCGGTCCAACAAGTTCATCCGCGATGCACGCGGCACGATGGTTCTCGCCGAAGCAGACGGCAAGAAGGTCATCAAGAACTACCTGCCGAACGGTCTCTGAGACCCTTTCGCTTTTTGGATCATTTAAGGAGATCATGACATGGCACGCGTAAAACGTGGCGTAACTTCCCGCGCCAAGCACAACAAGGTATTCAAGGCAGCCAAGGGCTTCTACGGCCGCCGCAAGAACACGATCCGCGCCGCAAAGGCTGCCGTTGATCGTTCGAAGGCATTCGCCTATCGCGACCGCAAGGTCAACAAGCGCAACTTCCGCGCCCTGTGGATCCAGCGTATCAACGCTGCCGTTCGCGAACACGGCCTGACCTACGGCCGCTTCATCGACGGCCTGAACAAGGCTGGCATCGAAGTTGACCGCAAGGTCCTGTCGGACATGGCAATCCATGAACCGGCTGCCTTCGGCGCCCTGGTTGCTGCTGCCAAGAAGGCACTGGCCTACCTCAAGGAAGCCGGTACGGCCAACGAGTTTGAAAGCGCGGTCAAGTAAGCCAGCGCTTCCCAAGCTTTTGTAAAAAGAAATTGTTGGGAAACCCGCGCTGGCAGGGCTGGCGCGGGTTTTTCATTTTGTCGTCATGCCGGGGCGCTAGGGACCCGCGGTGTATCTAGGGGCAGGAAACGGACATGTCCGATCTCGACAGTTTGAAAACGGCGCTTCTCGCCGACATCGCCGCGGCGGACACGGAAACCGATATCGAGGCGGTGCGCGTCGCAGCGCTCGGCAAGAAGGGCTCGGTCTCCGAGCTCCTGAAGACGCTGGGTTCGATGACGCCCGAAGAGCGCCAGACCCGCGGTGCCGCGATCAACGCGCTGAAGACCGAAATCGCCGACAAGATCACCGCCCGCAAGGCCGAGCTGAAAGATGCCGCGATTGCCGCGCGGCTGAAGGCCGAGGCCGTCGATGTCTCGCTGCCGGTCCGCTCCTCGCCCGCCGAGCGCGGCCGCATCCATCCGATCAGCCAGATCGTCGACGAGATCACCGCGATCTTCGCCGACATGGGCTTCTCGATCGCCGAAGGTCCGGATATCGAGACCGACTACTACAATTTCACCGCGCTGAACTTCCCCGAAGGTCACCCGGCCCGCGAGATGCATGACACCTTCTTCCTGGAACCCGACGACAACGGCGAGCGCAAGGTGCTGCGCACCCACACCTCGCCGGTTCAGGTGCGCACCATGGAGGCGCAGAAGCCGCCGATCCGCATCGTCATTCCGGGCAAGACCTATCGCCAGGACAGTGACGCCACCCACTCGCCGATGTTCCACCAGGTCGAAGGCTTGGTCATCGACAAGACCGCCAATGTCGGCCATCTGCGCTGGATCCTCGAAGAGTTCTGCAAGGCGTTCTTCGAGGTTGACAATGTCGTGATGCGCTTCCGTCCGTCCTTCTTCCCGTTCACCGAGCCGTCCTTCGAGGTCGACATCCAGTGCGACCGTTCGTCGGGTCCGATCGTCAAGTTCGGCGAAGGCAAGGACTGGATGGAGATCCTCGGCTGCGGCATGGTCCATCCGAACGTGCTGCGCGCCGGCGGCCTCGATCCGGACGAATACCAGGGCTTCGCCTGGGGCATGGGCCTCGACCGCATCGCCATGCTGAAATACGGCATGCCGGACCTGCGCGACTTCTTCAACGCCGACGTGCGCTGGATGAGCCATTACGGTTTCCGCCCGCTCGACGTGCCGACCCTGTTCGGCGGCCTGAGCGCGTAAGGAGGAAAGAACGATGAAATTCACACTCTCCTGGCTGAAGGATCACCTGGAAACCGACGCCACGCTTGAGGAAATCTGCGAGCGGCTGACGGCGATCGGCCTCGAGGTCGAGGACGTCGACGACAAGGCGGCCTACAAGCCCTTCGTCATCGCCAAGATCCTGACCGCGGAAAAGCACCCGGAAGCCGACCGGCTGAAGGTGCTGACGGTCGATGCCGGCGACGGTTCTGCGCCGGTGCAGATCGTCTGCGGCGCGCCGAATGCCCGCGCCGGTCTCGTCGGCGCGCTCGCCCGTCCCGGCACCTATGTGCCCGGCATCGACGTGACGCTTGCCGTCGGCAAGATCCGCGGCGTCGAAAGCCACGGCATGATGTGCTCCGAAAAGGAGCTCAACATGTCGGACAATCACGACGGCATCATCGACCTTCCGGACGATGCGCCGGTCGGGACATCATTCGCCGCCTATGCCGGTCTTGACGATCCGGTCATCGAGATCAACCTGACCCCGAACCGCCCGGACTGCACCAGCGTCTACGGCATTGCCCGTGACCTTGCGGCCTCCGGTCTCGGCAAGCTCAAGGCCCCGAAGGCACCCGAGTTCAAGATCGAGGGCGAGACGCCGATCGAGGTGAAGATCGTGCTCGACGACGAGCGGCTCTGCCCGGGCTTCGCCTACCGTCTGGTGCGCGGTGTGAAGAACGGTCCGAGCCCGCGCTGGATGCAGCAGCGGCTGCTGGCCATCGGCCTTCGTCCGATCTCGGCCCTGGTTGACGTCACCAACTACATGACCTTCGACCAGGGCCGGCCGATGCATGTCTTCGACGCCGACAAGGTCAAGGGCGTGCTGACGGTGCGCCGTGCCCGCGAGGGTGAGGAGATCCTTGCGCTCGACACCCGCACCTACAAGCTGAACCCGACCAATGTCATCATCGCCGACGACAACGGCCCGGAATCGATCGGCGGCATCATGGGCGGCGAACATTCCGGCTGCGACGAAAACACGGTCAACGTGCTGATCGAGTCCGCGCTCTGGGATCCGATCAACATTGCCAAGACCGGCCGCAGCCAGGGCATCATCACCGATGCACGCTATCGCTTCGAGCGCGGCGTCGACCCGGAATACATGATGCCCGGCCTGGAGCGGACCACGGAACTGGTGCTCTCCATGTGCGGCGGCACTGCGGCCAAGGCCAAGGTCGTCGGCTACAAGGGCTTCGATCGCAAGATCGTCGACTTCCCGTTCTCGGAGGTCAAGCGCCTGACCGGGCTGACCGTCTCCAACGATGAAGCACGCCAGATCCTGACCGGCCTCGGCTTCGAGGTCACCGGCGAGGGCGAGACGGTTTCGGTCGCCGTCCCCTCGTGGCGCCCGGATGTCGATGGCAAGGCGGACCTAGTGGAAGAGGTCATGCGCGTGCATGGCGTCGACAACATCAAGCCCGAGCCGCTCGCGCCCACGGGTTCCGTCAACGGCCGCATCTTGACGACCCTGCAGATCCGCACGCGCACCGCCAAGCGGGCGCTTGCCTCGCGCGGCATGCTCGAAGCCGTCACCTGGTCCTTCATTCCGGAAGAGCAGGCAAAGCTCTTCGGCGGCGGCAGTCGCGCGCTGAAGCTTGCCAACCCGATCGCCGCCGACATGTCGGATATGCGCCCCTCGCTGCTGCCGGGCCTCCTGACCGCTGCCCAGCGCAATGCCGACCGCGGCTT
>DAIMJJ010000152.1:0-10671 GCA_036722275.1 Rhizobium sp.
CTAGTGGCGAAAGCTTCATCCTCGAAACGGACCATGGCGACAAACGTTGGGTGATTATGGTCGACGGCGGTCAATCGAAAAGCGAGGGGCCGAAGAAAAACGAGCTCTACAAGGCGATCAGGGAGCACTGTCCTGAAATAACGGATAAGATAGATATTGCGATTTGCACGCACCGGGACCACGACCATGCCGGCGGCTTTCCGGCATTCATCAAGACCTGGCTCGCTGAGGGCAATGATATTGGAGAGTTCTGGCTACCCGGTGGCTGGGCGGGCGCGGTGGAGATGGCGCTGACAAATCCAGACCGGCTTGTCTCGATGCTCCACGAAGGTGCCAGTGTGGCCGCATATCGCATTGGCGAACGTGAGCGCTCTCGTGAAAACGATATCAAGCCGCTGGCCCAGAGATCGTTTCGGGAGGGCACACTACGGTCCATTCAATCTCAGGTGTACGACATGTGCATCGAGGGTAACCAGAAGCGGAGTTTCGGGGAAACGTCCATTTTCAATCGCGATCCGGCGGATGACCGCAACCCGGCGGATGACCGCAACGCGGAACCCGGCCACACAGCACGTGCTGCCAACAGTTGGGGCTTTACGGCAGACGATTGGGAAGCGATTCGGTCAGATCTGGACGCGAGCGCGATACATGTTGAGCCGCTTGCTGATCGTGCCATCGCATATGACCAGGTGCCTGGCGAAGTGCTGGTCTATGAAATCCGTTTCGATGACAGTGAGCATGGCCAGCTAGTTGCCCGACACACATTCCCCAAGGAAAAAATAGATCTGCAACTCGCGAGAAGCCTGTTCCGCAGCTCAATTGATACCGCTGAGGCGATAAGAGACATCGCCAGCGCAGCGGTTGTGTTCGATATTCCCGTTCGCTGGTTTGACTTTTCCGCATTTCAGAATGGAGCCGATCCTTCTGGTGGCATCAAAGGGTTCTTACAGCCTCTGAACGCCGTCGAACTGAGGAAAGCTGAGCGTGAAACCGACGCTCTCAAGCTCTTCTTCAAACTAGCCTTGACCGAGCAGAACGTGGCATCACTGGTATTCCAGCGACTAGAGACCGATGCCGAACCGAGCGCGATATTTCTAGGCGATTCCCGTTTAGCGTTCGGAATTGAGCGGCCGGAAACAGATTTCAAAAAACACCTCGCTGCACCGAAAAGACCGATTGTTTACACAGCAGCACACCACGGTTCCCGCAATAATGACCACGCCTATAAAGTTCTTGCGAAGTGGCTCCCTAGCTCATTTCAAGCGTCAATCGCCGTTCGAAACGGCGGTGTGTGGAACCAGACACTGGCCGAGTATCTGAATGTCAAGAACCGGCGCTGTGCCCAATGCCATCAGTGCCATGGGGGCGATTGGTCGCAACTTGTTCAGATCAATTCCGCTGGAGCCGATTGGATCTGGCCATCGGACCAGGGCGGCAAATGCGGAGTGCCTAAACGGAAGAAATAGTCGGCTGTACAGCAGCGAAAATGGCGCATTTCCTGGCTGAGGAGGCACGCACTACAATGTCGAAGTCTACACCCCCATCAGGACCTTAGTGCGGAGAGCGGCGAGTGCCTGATTTCGGGAGCTAAGTCGAAGATCGCGAATGGCCAGCTAAAGGCGCCAAGCGGTCCCGCATGCGCCATGATCGCCAACTCCCTTCGAACCAACCTCCGCCCATCCCCCAAATCCCATCAACTCCCCCTCTGGCCTGCCGGCCATCTCCCCCACAAGGCGGGAGAGGACCAGCAGTGGGCGCCGCGGCTAGCCCCTCCCCCTTGTGGGGAGGGGTTGGGGAGGGGCGGCCATGAGTGGGGGGGGCGGCGGCGATGTCGGAGGGCGTGCCCCCACCATCCCCTCTATTCCATCACCTTTACCCCCGCCTCGCGATAGGGTGAGAGCCGCTCGGCCTCGATGCCGACCGGCACGATCAGGCCGGTGATCGCCTCGAGCGGTGCGATGCGGCAGGGGGAGACGGCGTCAAGCTTTTCCGCCGTCACCGCCACATAGGTCTCGACGCTGGCCGACAGGATATGCCGCTTGATCGCCGCCTCTTCGAAGTCGCCGGTCGAAAGCCCGTGGCGGGCATGGACGGCGGTGACGCCGAGGAAGAACAGGTCGGGGCGGATGGCATCGACCGCCGCGCAGGCGGCGGCGCCGACCGCAACCATGGAATGGCGGTAGAGCCGTCCGCCGATCAGGATCACCTCGACCCGCGCGTGATGCTCGAGTTCGGCGGCAATCGTCGGCGAATGGGTGGCGATAGTGAGCGCCATGTCGCGCGGCAGATGCTTCACGATCTCCGCCGTCGTCGTGCCGCCGTCGAGGAAGACCATCTGGCCCGGGCGGATCAGCGCGGCCGCGCGCGCGCCGAGCGCCGCCTTTTCGGCATGGGCGACGGAGCGCCGCACCGTGAGGTCCGGCAGCTCGGGCGCAACCGGCAGCGCCCCGCCATGCACGCGCTTCAACAGCCCTTGCGCCGCCATCTCGCGCATGTCGCGGCGGATCGTGTCCTCCGACACGTCGAGCGCGCGCGCCAGCGCCCCGGCCAGCGCCTGCCCCTCCCGCCGCAGGGTTTCGAGAATATGGGTTCTGCGCTGGCTGCTCAGCATTGCCTGATCCTGCACGAATGCTCGTGTTGATTCACAATAATGCACGAATCGATTCGACATTCCAGCAAAAAAACGCAAATCTCGGCAAGCCTGCAGTCCGCAGGTGGAGCAAACCCGGGAGAGAACCCATGCTGATCCTGATTGCCGGCCCCTATCGTTCCGGCACCGGCGACGATCCGGCCCAGATGGCCGCAAACCTGAAGCGGCTGGAGGCGCCGTCTTATGCGCTGTTCAAGGCGGGCCATGTGCCGATGATCGGCGAATGGGTGGCGCTGCCGGTCTGGCATGCGGCCGGCGGCAAGGCGGTCGGCGACGATCTCTACGAGCAGATCTTCCATCCGGTCGCCGGCCGTTTGCTGCAATTGTGCGAGGGCGTGCTGCGCCTGCCCGGCGCCTCGAAAGGCGCCGACAACGATGTGCGCATCGCCACCGAACGCGGCATTCCGGTCTGGTATCGGCTGGAGGACGTGCCGGGCTGCGCCTGACCGGCGGCACTGGACGAGACGGCGGCGCGGCAAGGGCGAGGGAAAGGACGGGCCGCGGCGGATGCCGCCCGGCGCCGCGGGGGCCTGTCAGCCGCCGGCGCCTGCCTTGTCCTGCCGCGCGCCCATCACAGGCGCTTCATCCGCGCCTGGACTGGCGCCGCCCGCATCCGGCGGGCCAAAGTCCTCTCGGGCCGCCAGGGCACACGGGTATCGCCGCGCCCGGCCGGTCCGTCCGCAAACGGCGTCGCCGTCATTCCTGTTCGGCCAGCCGTGCCTGCCACATCGCCTGGAAGGCCGGCCGCTGCTGGCAGCGGGCGAGCCAGGCCGCGATGTTCGGATATTCGTCCATCAGCGGCTGATAGGGCTGGCCGTAGCGCACCACTTCGGCCAGGTTGAGATCGGCGACGGTGAAGCGCCCGCCGACCGCGTATTGGTTTTCGGCAAAATGCCGTTCGAGCACGGCAAAGGGTCGCTTGAGCAGCCGGGAGACGACCTCCGCCTCGGCCCGCCCGGCCTCGGTGGCCAGCCGCCCCTCGGCATTGGCCATCGAGATCTTCAGCGCATGCGCCTCGATTTCGCAGACGGCAAACAGCGTCCACTGCATCATCAGCGCCTCTTCGGCGATGTCCTTCGGCGCCAGCGGACCGCCGTGCTTGCGCGCGAGATAGAGGTTGATCGCCATGCTCTCGTGCAGCTTCAACCCGTCATCGTCGATGGCCGGAATGGTGCCCATCGGGTTGACGGCGAGGAAGTCGGGCGAGCGCGTGTTGAGCCGGACGCCGGGGGCCGAAGGATCGGCAAGCTTGTAGACCTGGATCACCGGCACATGCTCGAAGTCGAGCCCGAGTTCCTTTGCCAGCCACAGGGTGCGCGTCGCCCGCGATTTGTAGACGCCATAGATCTTCAGCATGAACGGACCTCCGGTTGCGTATGGGCCAAGCTAGCGACCGCCCGCCGGCCTGAAAAGCCGCGCACGGCTGATCCGCCCATGAATTTCGCTGATGGCCGCCGACGGCCAATATTGACTTGGTGTCGTCGAGACCCTAACGCTAAGGGCCAAGGGTCCGCAGTTCACCCAGGCGTCACCGCCCCGAATAGGGGAGCTAAACCTGCCATTCCCGCATGAAAACCGACAGCCACCTTCGTCGTGCCTGGTCGGAAGACGGTGACCACCGGCTTTTCTGGCTCGCCAGGGCACGATATCGAGGAAGTGACGATGTCGCGTATCATTCATGCCTATCAGGCGCCCGATCTGTCGGCGCTGGCCAAGACAATCAAGCGGGAGCTCGATGCCCGCAGCGATCCCCCCGGCCATGTCGAGATCCTCAACATGCTTTCGCGGGCCGCGGGTTTCCGCAACTACCAGCACCTGAAGGCCTCGCGCGCCGCCGAGATGCGTCTTTCGGCGCCACCTTCGCCCGAGCCGCAGGTCGATTTCCGCCGCGTCGAGGCCGCCGCCCGTTGTTTTGACGATAACGCCGTGCTCCTGCGCTGGCCGGGCAAGACCCATCTGCAACAGCTTTGCCTGTGGAAGCTGTGGTCGGTCTTTCCGAGCGAGGAGGAACTCAGCGAGAAGGCGGTCAATGCGCTGCTTAAGCGCCATCATGCCTTTGGCGATCACGTCCTGATCCGCCGGGAAATGGTCAATCTCCGGCTCTTGTCGCGCACGCCCGACTGCCGCCTCTATCGCCGTGTCGAACGGCGCCCGCCGCCCGATGCGCTGGCGTTGATCCGGCGATAGACGACGAGACCGGAGGAGCCGGGGAGGGCCTCAGCCGGCGGCGCTGACGGCGCCGTCCGCGGCAAGTGGCCGGCCGATGACGCGCCGCTCCTTCAGGAGGGTCGATATGGCGCTGCGATCGATCGCGCGCGAATAGAGATAGCCCTGGCCATAGGTGCAGCCGAGCCAGTGCAGCGCTTCGGCCTGTTCCGCCGTCTCGACCCCTTCGGCGACGACGCAGATGCCGAGCCCGCGGGCGATGTCGATCAAGCCCTTGATGATGACGGTGCCGGCCCGGTCGTTGACCATGCGCTGCACGAAGGATTTGTCGATCTTGATGACGTCGACGGGCACGGTCAGAAGATGGGTGAGCGAGGCAAAGCCGGTGCCGAAGTCGTCGAGCGCGACCGTCATGCCCGCACTTCTCAGCGCCTGGATCTGCTCGGCGACGATCTGGTCGCGCTGGTCGAGATAGACGCTCTCCGTCACCTCCACCGTCACCTTCTTCAGCGGCACGCCCGCTTCGGCAAAGGCGGCCGCCACCCGGTCGGCAAGGCCGGCGCGGTAGAAATCGGCTGCCGACAGTTTGACGCTGACCCGGCCGAAATCAATGCCCGCATCCAGCCAGCGCCGCGTGTCGGCCGCCACGTGGGAGAGCATCCGCCGGGTCAGTTCGAAGGCGATGTTGGCGTCCTTGGTCGCCTCGTGGAAATGCGCCGCCGCGAGCATTTCGCCGCTGCGCGTCTTCATCCGGCAGAGCGCCTCGAGGCTGGCGATCCGGCCGCTCGAAAGCTCCACGATCGGCTGGTAGAAGGCCTCGATGCGTTCCTCGCGCAGTGCCTCCGTCACGTCCTGGATGGCCCGGAAGCGGCGCACGATCGCCGTGCCGAGACCGGGCATGTATTCGATGAAATTGCCGCGCGCGCGTTCCTTGGCGTGATAGAGCGCATAGTCGGCGTTCTGGCGAACCTGTTCGGCGCCGTCACCAGCCGCCGCCCGCGCGCCGCCGATCGTCACCGAGGGATAGATGGTCTGGTCGGAGCAGATGCAGGGACTGCGGATCTCCGCGAGGATCCGGGCAGCAACGGCACCGAGGTCCTTGCTGTCCTCGCCGGTCACGATCACGGCGAATTCGTCGCCGCCGAGCCGGAAGCTCATCGCGGTTCCGCCGATGGCGGCAATGCGGGTCGCCACATTGCGGATCAGGTCGTCGCCGGCCCGATGGCCGAAGGTATCGTTGACCAGCTTCAGATTGTCGACATCGGCCAGCAGCACGCCCCAGGGACAGTCGCTGCCACCCTGGACGGCGACGAGGTCGTTGAAGCGGCTGCGATTGGGCAATTGCGTGAGCGCGTCGGTTTCGGCCAGTCGCTGCCGTTCGGCGACCCGCTGGTCGCGCTCGATGGCAATGGCGCAGAGATGCACGCAGGCCTCGACGATCTTCTTTTCCAGTTCCGACGGGCCGCGGGGCGTGTGATAGTAGAAGGCGAAGGTGCCGAGCACCTTGCCGGAGCCGATGATCGGCGTCGACCAGCAGGCGGCGAGGTTCAGCGGCAGCGCCAGATGCTTGAAGTCGGCCCAGTAGGGATGGTTGGCGATGTCGGTGACGGTCACCGGCTGGCCGGTAAAGGCGGCCGTGCCGCAGGAGCCGACGCCGGGGCCGATCTGAACGCCGTCGATTGCGGCGGCATAGCTGGCCGGCAGCGACGGGCCGGCGAGATGGCGAAGCCTGTTCTGCGGGTCGAGCACGAGCACGGAACAGACGATGTCGGGGACGATCTCTTCGACGGTCCGGCACAGGAGATCCACCGTCTCCCCGAGCGAAACGCCCGTGGCAATCATTTCGAGGATGGTGTTTTGCAGTTTCGTCAGCATGGCGCCCGTCGCGGTCCTCCGTCCTCGGATACAACCATGCGCAGCTTAAATAGTTGTTACGGCGAACCTAAAATAGCGACCGATCGCCGATATCCGTGCGTGTCGAGAACATCTGCGGCCGCATCGGCAGATGTCTCAGCCGCGTCGGTTGCCGATGATCGTCAGATGGGAAAAGCCGCCTTCGCCGTCGATCAGCTCGTCCGTCGCCTTGTCGTTCCAGCGATAGCCGAGGATCGCGCCCGTCGTGGCCCCGGCGATCAGATTATTGGCAATCAGCGTGCTGCCGCTGCCCTCCACCACCGACACGGCCATGCCGACCGGGCAGTCGCGGATGACGTTGCCGCTGGCCACGACATTGCGCAGATAGGGCCCCCAACCGAGCATGATCCCCCATTTCGGCGCCGTCTCGACAACATTGCCGGTCACCGCCGTATCGGCCTCCACGGCGATGCCGAAGCCGAAGCCGGCGCCGTCATGGACATAAGGACCCTCGAGCCTGAGGTTGCGCACGACATTGCCCGTGACCGTCGACAGCCGCCCGCCCTCATCGAGATTGACGACCAGGATACCGTTCGCCGCGCCGTCGACGATGTTGTCGGCAATCACCGCTCCCTCGAAGGCGAATTCGGCATAGATCGCCGTTTCGCCGGAGGCAAAGCACTGGTTGCCGCTGATTGTGACATTGGATGCGGAATTGGCGCGGATGGCCGAAAAGGCGCAGTCGGTGACGTGATTGCCCGAAACCATGACATTGTCGGCGCGAAACAGGTTGATGCCATTGCCGTTCTGCCCGGTGCCGCCGGCGCGCGCGGCGATGCGCGCGATGCGGTTGCCGGTCACAAACGCGCCGTCGACGCCCTTGGTCCAGCGATGCACGAGAATGCCGCCATTGCCGCAGTCGGTCACGTCATTGTCGCGCACCGCAAGCGCCGTCGTCTCGATCGCCATCAGCCCGGCATCCGCCGCCCCGGTGATCCGGCAGTTCTGGACTTTGCCGCCGGAGCGCTCCAGCTGCACACCGTGTTTGCGACTGCCGGCGATCTCGCAGCCGATAAGCTGCACATCATCGACGCTGCGGAAGGAGACGAGCGCCTGCGTATAATCGGCAAGCCAGCGATTGGCGCCATCGAGCGTGATGCCGGACAGGGCGACGTGATGCACATCGCGGGCGCTGATCAGATGACCGTCGCCGGAATAGGCGAGGCGGGTCGCGCCCTGGTCGCCGAGGAGGCGCGTGCCGTCGGGCAGGTCGAGATTGGACACCTCATAGGTGCCGGCCGGCAGATAGACCGGCTGTCCGCGGCGGGCGGCGGCCTCGAGCAGCGCCTGCAGCTTGCGGCTCTGGTTGTCGGCGGCGCCCGGCACCACGCCGGCCTCGGAGGCGTCGAAGGCGCCGCGAAGATCGGCGGCGACCGACCGGTCCTGGGCCCGCGCAGCCCCGGCGAGCAGGCCGGAGCGCGTGGCCGCAAGGCCGGCAAGCCCCCCCAGAATGACACGCCGTTTCAGCATCGCGCTCCCCGTTCGCCGGCACACCTCGACCGTTTCCGAAGCCGGCCGGTTGCAGCGACCTTGGCCGAAACCGCGATGGGCGGCAAGCGGGGCTGCGACAAAACAGCCTGATGCCGAGGCAAGGCGACGATTTGTTCCAGATCAATGCCGCGACTTCAGCGAGGCCTAATCTTCGCTCAGAAAGTAAAACGATGGAGGGCTCGATGCTTCGTCTTTCTGCAGTGCTTTATATTCTCGTTGCAACCGTCCTTGCCGGCGGCGCGGTCACGGCCGTGCTGGCCATGAACATGATGGAAGCCTGGCAGATTGCCGGTGCCTTTGGCGCAGGTTGTCTGGTCGCTCTGCCGATCGCGGTCATTCTCGGCCGCAAGATGTACAATGCGATGAACTCCACTTCGACGCCTGCCTGACGCAGTTGTCGGATCACGCGCAACGCTTGCCGGTGTCACTCGGGGCGGACCGACATTGGCGGATCGTAAGCGCATGCGCGTACGGCACGACCGGCCTCGTTCTTGAGAGCAAGAGCGGGGCCGGCCGGTCGGCTTCTTGTCCCGTTGGACCCTGTCCCTGCCACCCTTGACGGGAGCGCCGTTCAGGCCCCGTCCTTCGGCTCCGCCTGCCTTTCCATCTCAAACTGCTGCCGGCGCCGGTCGAAACTGGCGACGAACCGGTCATACAGTTCGGCAAAACGCTCCACATCCTCGGCCGGCCAGTCCGCGACGATCTCGCTGATCGTCTGCCGCTTCACCTCATCCGCCTTCTGCAGCAGCTCTTGCCCCACCGGCGTGATGACGACGATCGCGCGCCGCGCGTCTTCCTGCGAGACCTCGCGCTTCAGCAATCCCTGGCGCACCAGATCGGCGACGATCCGGCTCGAACGCGAGGGATCGACCCGAAGCTCCTCGGCGATCGCCCCGACGGTCGCCTCCTGGCTCGCCTGCAGCCGCCGGACCGTGCCCACCACATCGAGATGCGAGAGCTCCATGCCGCCGCCGACGCGGCTGATCACCAGATTGCCGATGAAGCGCCGGCCGATCATCAACCGCATGCGGGCCATGGCACTGCCGATGCGGGCAATGACATCCGGGCCGGATGGGCTGGCGGATGCGGGGGAAGGGGATGTCTCGCAGGTCATCGCCCCTGATAGCAGATCTTCGCCCTGGCTCCAATGAATTTCATGCTCCCGTCATTAAGGTGCGATTGACAAATGCATGACAAAAGCACATGAATTGACCCATATCAAATATGGATCCCCCCGCCATGGACATGAAAACCTCTGCCGCGTCGCAGCCTGAACCGGCGCCCGCGGACGCCGCGACGCCTCAGGCACCGCCCTTCGTTTCGCTTGTCGCCGATCCGCGCCGGCGGGTCGTCGTCTTCCTCTTGCTCCTGGCCGCGCTGTTCATGGCGACGCTCGACAACCAGATCGTCTCGACCGCCCTGCCGACCATCGTCGGCGAGTTCGGCCAGCTCGAGCGTTTCGGCTGGATCGGCTCGGCCTATCTTCTGACGTCTAGCGCGGTGATGCCGCTCTACGGCAAGCTCGGCGACCTGTTCGGCCGCAAATATGTCATCATCGCCGCGGTCGCGATCTTCACGCTTGGATCGCTGGTCTGCGGACTGGCCGTCTCCATGGACACGCTGATTGCCGCCCGCGTTCTGCAGGCGCTCGGCGGCGGCGGCATCATGGTGTCGATCTTCTCGATCAATGCCGATCTGTTCGAGGCGCGCGAGCGGGCCCGCTACCAGAGCTATTCCAGTCTGGTGCTGATGGCCTCGGGCGCTGTCGGCCCTGTCCTGGGCGGCACCTTGAGCGACCTCTTTGGTTGGCGCTCGATCTTCCTCGTCAACCTGCCGATCGGGATCTTCGTGCTGACCGGTCTTGCTCTCCTCCTGCCCTATCGCAAGCCGCATCGCCGTCCGCAGATCGACTATGCCGGCGCGATCCTGCTGGCCGGTGCGGTCGCCAGCATCGTGCTGTGGGCCGACAGCGCCCAGATCTTCGGCTCGCTGGTGGCCACGGAAAGCCTCGCCGTCGTCGCCTTCGGTCTGCTCTGTGCCCTCGGCTGGGTCGCGGTCGAGCGCCGCGTGCCCGAACCGGTCGTGCCGCTGTCGCTGTTTTCCAGCCGCACCGTCAATCTGCTGCTGGTGGTCTCCGTGGTGTCGGGCGCCATCGGTATCGGCTCGGTCAACTATGTCGCGCTGTTCCTGCAGACGACGACCGGCCTCAGCCCGACCTTTGCTGGCCTGCTGTTCATCGCCATGACCGGCGGTATCGCCGCGGGCTCGCTCTGGGCGGGACGGCGCATCTCGAAGAGCGGGCTCTACAAGCCCTATTCGATCGCCTCCACCGGTCTCGGCGTCGTCAGCCTGCTGTTCTTCAGCCAGATGCATGCCGGCACGCCCGTCTTCCTCATCGCCGCCGTCATGCTGCTGCACGGGGTCAGCGTCGGCATCGGCCAGCAGGTGCC
>DAIMJJ010000153.1:0-6950 GCA_036722275.1 Rhizobium sp.
TCTTCAAAGGGGTGAAAAGGACAGTGGCCGAAGGATGGTGTGATCCGCATCGGACGGAAGGGCGACGGGTATGGGGTCGGTGCCGCGCGGCAGGAGCGAAAAGGGACCGCCGGAGGGACCGGACAGTCTTTCCCACACGGCGATCGCCCCGGTTGCCGCAGATCCCGAGACGAGTGCCGCACAGCTGGGTGCAAAGAGCGGCGCCCCGGCTTCCCGAGCCGCCCGGACCGTTCGCCGGTTCAAAAGCACGGCCTCGAATTCGGCCGATGCCGTCTGAAGGCGCAGGAAACGGTTTTCTTGTTCTTCCACCAGCGCGAAGGCGCGGGGGATGAAGCCCCGGGTCCAGGCTTCTTCCGTCGCCAGCGATGCCCGGCAGGCTTCGCGCTCTGCCCAGTCCGCGTAGCTCCACAGGTGATGGATGGTGTTGAGCGGTCCGGTCTCGCCCAGCCAGTAGCCCGTCAGCGGCAAATGCCGCGTCACCAGCGGCAGGCCTTCGTCCGCCAGAAGGGCGAGATAGTCCGGTGCCGCGCCGGGCTTGAGCCGATAGGTTCGCCATTCGTGGATCATGTCGTTCTCCCAGGCTCGGCAAACTGCGCAAGGAAGCCGATTTGGGAAATGGACGAACGATCGGAAAGATTGGACGATGTCCGCCGCACGAGCGCTCAGGACTCGTGATGCAGGGCCTGCTTGCGGAATGCCCCGGGCGAAAGGCCGACACGCTGCGTGAAGAAGCGGTTGAAATAGGCCGGGTCGTCGAAGCCGGTCATGTGCGCGACCTGCGCCACGTTGCTTTCGGTGTAGACGAGGTAACGCTTGGCCTCGATCACGATGCGCTCGTAGAGCAGATCCGAGGCCGTCTTTCCGGCGCGCGCCTTGCAGGCGGCGTTGAGCCGGGCCTGGGTGACGGCGAGACAGCCGGCATAGAAGGTCAGCGACCGCTCATTGCGGAAATGCTCCTCCAGCAGCGCGCGATAGCGCACCAGCAGATCATAGTCGCGGTCGGGTGTCGCGATGCCGGGATCGTCATGGGTCACATACAGCCTGAGCACGACCACGAGGATGCGCATGAACTGCGCCATGATCGCCGTGCGCCGGCCGGGCGCCGACCAGATGAATTCGCGATGCAGCCATTCGAAGGTGTCGTTGACGGCCGGAATGCTGACGCCCGTGCCCTCGAGCGGGTAGGCGGCAGGCCGCTCGGCAGCCTTGGCGAGACGCGGATCGGATGATGCCGCGGCCTTGAGGCAGCCGATCGCGGCCGTCACCACAAAGCCGTCTGTGCCGGGATTGAAGTCGATCTGGTGAACGATGCCGGCCGGCACCACGAGAATGCCGGGCACGGTGATCGGAAGAATGCGGTCCTCCATGCGGATCGTCCCGCCGCCGCTCCTCACCAGCAGGATCTGCATGTGATCGGGGTGCGTGTGCGGACGAATTCTCCAGTCGTGGGGACCGGAGCGGTCGCGGATCGGCTCCATGTGAAGGAAGTCGAGTTCCACGTCGGCGCCTTGATCGCCATAGAGATAGTAATGCGGGATCCCGCTCAAGGCTTCCTGCGCCATCATTCCTCCCGAAAGTCGTCCTTGCGAATTGTGCAACAATTGCGCCGGTGCGTCCATTGGTCAGATCGGGGTCGCAAGTTAGCAAAGGTCAATGCCACTCAGACAGGGAGGAACCGATGGAGCGGCCCCAGGAGGAAGAGCGCGTCTGCGACGTGCTGGTGATTGGATCGGGCGCGGGCGGGCTTGCCACGGCCATCACCGCGAGGAAGCACGGGCTTTCCGTGATCGTGATCGAGAAAGAGCCGGTCTATGGCGGCACCACCGCCTTTTCGGGCGGCGTGCTGTGGATACCGGGAAACCGCCACGGCAAGACGAACAACCCGGCCGACACGCGCGAAGCCGCGCGACGCTACATGAAGGCCGAGACCGGCAACTGGTTCGACGAAGGGGCCGTCGATGCCTTTCTCGAGGCTGGTCCAAGCATGCTCGACTGGTTCGAGAAGGAAACGGCGGTCCGGTTCGTGCCGACGCTCTATCCCGACTATCACCCGACGGTGGACGGCGGCGTCGATGTGGGGCGTTCGGTACTCGCGGCGCCGTTCGACACGAGCGCGCTCGGCGACGATCTGAAACGCCTGCGTCCGCCGCTTTCGACCATCACCTTCATGGGCATGATGTTCAACTCCTCGAATGCTGACATCAAGCATTTCTTCAACGCCACGAAGTCGCTGACGTCCTTCGCCTATGTGCTGAAGCGCCTTGCGGCCCATGCCGGCGAAGTGGCGCGTTACGGGCGCGGCGTGCAGGTGACGAGCGGCAATGCGCTTGCCGCGCGTCTGGCAAAGAGCTGCTTCGATCTCGGCATTCCGATCCTCACCGAGACCCCGGCGCTGCATCTCGTCAAGAAGGACGGCCGGGTGACGGGGGCCGAAATTGGCGGAAAGCAGCCGCGCCTGATCACCGCCCGCCGCGGCGTGGTGCTCGCCTGCGGCGGTTATGCCCACGATCTTGCCCGCAGGGCCGGGGTCTACCAGCATCTGAAGGCCGGAACGGCAGGGCACTATTCGCCGGTGCCGGACGGCAATACCGGCGACGGTATCCGGCTTGGCGAAGAGGTGGGCGGCGCGTTCGATGCGGAGTTCCCGCAGCCGGCGGCCTGGATGCCGGTGAGCCGGGTGCCGGGGCAGGGCATCTTCCCGCATCTGCTCGACCGCTACAAGCCGGGCATGATTGCGGTTTTGTCGAACGGGCGCCGGTTCACCAATGAGAGCGAGAGCTATCACGATGTCGGCGCGGCGATGGTCGCCGCCGGTGAAGCCTCCGCCTGGCTGATCTGCGATCACCGGACCATTCGCAAATATGGCCTCGGTCACGCCAAGCCCGCGCCGATGCCGCTCACCCCCTGGCTGCGCTCGGGCTATCTGAAGAAGGGGCGCACGCTTGCCGATCTCGCCCGCGCCTGCGGCATCGATGCCGGTGGACTGGAAGCGACGCTCGCGGACTTCAATCGCGGCGCGCGTCAGGGGCGGGACGAGCAGTTCCACCGCGGAGAGACTTCGTTCAACCGCTACCTCGCCGATCCGGACAACAAGCCGAACGCCTGTGTCGCGCCTGTCGAGCAGGGGCCGTTCTATGCGGTGAAGATGGAGATGGGGGACCTCGGCACGTTCGACGGGCTGAAGACCACCATTCCCGGCGAGGTTCTCGACCGCCAGGGCGCGGTCATTCCCGGACTGTTCGCCGTCGGCAACGACCGGGCCTCGATCATGGGCGGCAACTATCCCGGCGCCGGCATCACGCTCGGCCCCGCCATGACCTTCGGCTGGATCACCGGCCGGTATCTGGCCGGCATCGCATTCGAAAAGACCAAGGGGGAGAACGCCGCATGAGCTGGCTTGCACTGCAGGGAAAGACTGCCGTCATCACCGGTGCCGGTGGTGGGATCGGCCAGGCGCTGGCCCGCGCCTTTGCCGGGCAGGGCGTCCGCGTCGTCCTGCTCGATCGGGACGAAGAGCGCACGCGGCCGCTGGCAACCGAGATCGGCAATGACGCGTTCATGCTCGCTTGCGACCTGTCGAAGGCGGACGATATCGCGGCCGCTGCCGAAAGGGTGGAGGCCGAGGGCGGAGCCGACATTCTCGTCAACAATGCCGGCATCCTGAGGCCCGGTCCGCTCGAGAGCGTGGCGCAGGCCGACTGGTCGGCGATGCTGGCTGTCAACCTCACCGGTTACCTTGCCGCAGCCCAGGCCTTCGGCAAGGGGATGATCGCGCGCGGCGAGGGCGCGCTCGTCCATGTGGCCAGCATTGCCGGTTCGCAGCCCCAGCCGGCGAGCGGCGCCTATTCCGCCTCCAAGGCGGCGATCCTGATGCTGTCGCGGCAGCTCGCCTATGAATGGGGGGCAAAGGGCGTCCGCTCGAATACGCTGAGCCCCGGTCTGGTGCGCACCCCGCTGTCCGAACCCTTCTATCGCGACGAGGCGGTCAAGACGAAGCGCGAGGCCATGGTGCCGCTCCGGCGCATTGCCACGCCCGAGGACATGGCGGATGTCGCGCTGTTCCTGGCATCTCCACGGGCATCCTATGTCTCCGGCCAGGATATCGTGGTCGATGGCGGCTTGTCGCAGGCGCTGATGGGGCTGGTGCCGAGGCCGGGTTATGCCTGAGGTCCGTCACGCTCTGGTCACGGGTGGGGCCGACGGGATCGGCCTTGCCATTTCGCAGGCGCTGGCTGTGGCCGGCTATCGCGTCACCATCGCCGATCTCGACGGCGACAAGGCGGCAGCAAGGGCGCAGGACCTGGGCGAGGGCCATCGGGGCCTCGCCTGCGACATTACCGAGGAGGCACAGGCGGTGGCGGTCTGCGCCGCCGCCCCTTTCGACGTTCTGGTGAACAATGCCGGCATTGGCGACAGCCACCTGCCGACGCTGGAACAGGGGGTCGATGCGTTTCGCAAGGTTCTCGACGTGCACCTGGCCGGCACCTTCCTCATGTCGCGGGAGGTGGCCAGGGGCATGCTTGCCCGCGGCTCCGGCGCCATCGTCAATCTCTCGTCGATCGCCGGGCTGACCGGCCTGCCCAAGCGCAACGCTTATGGCGCAGCCAAGGCGGGCATCGTTGCCATGACGCGGGCCATGGCCTGCGAATGGGCGGGCCAGGGCGTGCGGGTCAACGCCGTCGCGCCCGCTTTCGTCGAAACGGCCTTGGTCCGCAAACTGGCCGATGCCGGTCGCATCGACCTGCCGACCTTGCGGCGACGCACCCCCATCGGCCGGCTGATCCGGGCAGAGGAAGTGGCGGCCGCCGTTGCCTTCCTCGCCTCGCCGGCGGCCTCCGGCATCACCGGCGCGGTTGTCCCCGTCGATGGCGGCTGGACGGCATTTGGCGATTTCGGGGACGCATCGGCGGGCTGAAAGCCTCCGATCGGACAACAGGAAAGGCCCGGCGATGATCTCGCCGGGCCTTTCCGTGTCGCCTGCGGGGGGTGGGGGAGGGTCAGGCGGCATCCTCGATATGGCCGCCCAGGAAGAGCTGGCCGACGCGGGGGTCTTTCAGGAGCTTGTCGGCCTTGTCGAACATGCGGGTCTGCCCGAGTTCGAGAACGAGGCCATAGTCGGACATGGTCAGCGCTGCCTTGGCGTTCTGTTCGACCATGAGGATGGTCACGCCCTGATCGCGAAGGCGGGTCAGCGTCTGGAACACCTCCTGCACGAGGTTGGGGGACAGGCCGATCGAGGGCTCGTCGATCAGGATCAGCTTCGGATCGAGCAGCAGGGCGCGGGCGATCTCCAGCTGCTTCTGCTGGCCGCCGGACAGCTCGATCGCCTTCTGGTCCTTGCGCTGGCGCAGCATCGGAAACTGGTCCATGACCTCTTCCATGCGTTGCTTCACCCTGGCCTGGTCCTTCGAGGTGATGCCGCCGAGTTCGAGGTTGTGATAGACGGAGAGCTGCGGCACGACATTGCGGCCCTGCGGCACATAGGTGACGCCGCGGGCAATCATTTCGGCCGGGCGCTTGCGGGTGACGTTTTCGCCATCCAGCAGGACTTCGCCGGAGTGGATGTTGAGCAGACCGAAGATCGCCTTGAACACGGTCGACTTGCCGGCGCCGTTCGGGCCGATCACGGTGGTGATCGAGGCCTTGGGAATGGTGAAGGACGTGCCGTTCAGGATGGTGATGCGGCCGTAGCCACCGATGACTTTCTTGAGTTCCAGCATGTCAGCCTCCGAGATAAGCGTCGATGACCATCTGGTTCGACCGGATCTCGTCCGGTGTCCCCTCGGCGATGATTTCACCCTGTGCCAGAACGATGATGCGGGTGCAAAGCGACATGACGAACTCCATGTTGTGCTCGATGACGACGAAGGTCGTGCCGTGCTCGCGATTGTAGGTGATGAGCCGCTCCTTGAGATGGCCGAGCATGGTGAGGTTCACCCCGCCCGCCGGTTCATCGAGCAGCACGATGCCGGGACCCGCCATGAAGGCCATCGCCGCATCGACCAGCTTCTGCTGGCCATAGGAGAGCGAACCCGCCGGCGTGTCGCGATAGGGCGTGAGACGGAAGAATTCGATGAGCTGTTCGGCCTTCTCGGTCAGGCCGGCATCCGGCTTGCCGAACAGGCGCGAGAGCATCGAGCCCTCATGCTCCTGTCCGGCCAGGATGACATTGTCGAGCACCGTCATCTTGGGGAAGACCGAGAGCTGCTGGAAGGTGCGGCCGATACCCATCAGGGAGAGATCCGCCGGACGCACGCCATCGGTGGATTTGCCGTTGATCTCGCAGTGCCCCTGGGTCGGACGCAGCTGGCCGAGGATGCAGTTGAAGAGTGTCGACTTGCCGGAGCCGTTCGGGCCGATCAGCCCGAGGATTTCGCCGGGCTGCACGTCGAAGCTGACCCCGTTGACGGCACGAATGCCGCCGAACTGCTTGGAAATGTTGCGGACCGACAGGATGGGGCCCTGGGTGGTGCGGATATGCGCGTTCACAACTGGACTCCCTGTTTCAGATCGCGGCGGGCTTCATGCTTGGGCTTGAGCTTGTCGACGAGCTTCTGACCGAGGCCGATCAGGCCGGTCGGGGAATAGACCATCAGCACGATGACGAGGGTCGCATAGATGATGAGGTAGTAGCCTTCCGTGAAACGCAGCACTTCGGGCAGAAGGATGACCACGGCGGCCCCCAGCATCGGGCCGAAGAAGAAGCCCGAGCCACCGACGACCACCATGAGCAGCAGCTTCAGCGAGTGGATGAGCGCGAAGCTGGACGGTTCGATGAACTGCACGAGCGGTGCCTGCATGGCGCCGGCGAGACCGCCGAAGGCCGACCCGATGGCAAAGGCGAGCAGCGTCTGGCGGCGAACCTTGAGGCCAAGGCTTTCGGCACGGACCGGGTTTTCGCGCAGCGCCTTGAAGGCGCGGCCCCAGGGCGAGCGCAGGATCCACCACAG
>DAIMJJ010000153.1:7050-10545 GCA_036722275.1 Rhizobium sp.
GTCATCAGCGAGGTGATGTAGGCGCCGATGCCCATGAAGGCCGCCTGCGCGAGACTGACCTGACCGGCATAGCCGAGCGTCAGGTTGAGCCCCATGGCGGCGATGGAGAACAGGAGCCACGAGCAGAGCGTGTAGACGATGTAATTGCCCTGGCCGATGGGCGCGACGAGCAGCGCCGCGATGCCGAGGACGAGAAGGACGGGTTGAAGGCGGGTCATACGGTTCTCCCTTCCGGGGTGCCGAGCAGGCCCTGCGGGCGCAGCAGGATGATGGCGATGAGCAGGATAAGCGGCATGGCCGAGCGGTATTCCGCCGAGATGTAGACGGCGGAGAAATTGTCGATCACCCCGATCAGCAGGCCGCCGACCAGCGCGCCGCGGATCTGGTTGAAGCCGCCGACGATGGCCGCGATGAAAGCGACGAGGCCGAGCGTCTCGCCATTGGAGAACTTGGCGAGGTAGATCGGCGAGATCAGCACCGAGGCGATGGTGGCGAGCGCCGCATTGATGAGGAAGGTATAGAGCACCATGCGCTTGACGTTGACGCCGAGGATCTGGGCGACCGCCGGGTTCTGGGCGCTCGCCTGCATGCAGCGCCCGGTGCGGGTGCGGTTGAGGAAGAGTTGCAGGCCGCCGATCGCCAGCATGGAAACGACGAGGTTGCCGATGTCCTGAACGGACACGCTGGCGCCCGCGACGTGATAGACCGTCTGCGGGAAGATCGCCGGAAAGGGCTGGGCGGTGGCGCCGTAGAATTCCTTGACGCTTTCCTTCATCAAGAGGCCGAGCGCGATGGTGGCGATGACCAGCGGCAAGGTGCCGTGCGGCAGCATCGGCTCGACGATCAGCCGCTTGAAGGCAACGCCGAGGATCAGGAGCGACAATGCCAGCGCCAGAAAGACCGACGGCCAAAGCGGCAGGCCGAACACGGTCATGCCGACCAGCACGAAGAAGGCCGGCAGCATGATGAATTCGCCCTGGGCGAAGTTGATCGTCTGCGAAGCCTGCCAGAGCAGGGTGAAGCCCACGGCGGCGAGCGCGTAGATGGACCCGGCGGCAAGGCCGGAAACGAGGATTTGAAGAAGCTCGGCCATGGTATCGTCCTTAACGGCTGTCGGTCGGCTTTGCGAATGTGGATGAGAAGGACCGGCGGCACGGGGCCGCCGGTCATGGGATGGCCCCCTGGGCTCAGTTCGGCGGCAGGATGGCTTCCACCACCTGCTTGCCGTTCTCGACCTTCACGAAGAAGCTCTCACGCGACATTTCGCCGGTCTCGTCCCAGCTCACATCCATGAGAACGCCCGGATATTCGGAAGCCTTCAGGGTCAGGCCGTGCAGCTTCTCGGCAATGGCCTTGCTGTCGGGCTTGCCGACCATCTCGGTCACGTATTTCAGGATCCAGGCGGCGGTGTAGCCCTTGATGGCGTTGTGATCGGGCGTGTAGTTGTACTTCGCCTTGAAGCGCTCGACCATTTCCTTGAGCGCCGGGACATTGGCGTCCGGGGTCAGGCCGACATGGCCGGCAGCACCGTTCGCCGCCTCGCCGGCAAGCTCGATCACCTTGTGGCCGACCAGCGTTGTTTCACCGAGCAGCGGCTTGGATATGCCCTGCTTGCGCGCCTCCCGCAGGAAGCGGGCGCTTTCCTCTTCGGTGTAGTAGACGAAGAAGGCATCCGCATCGGAATTCTTGAGCTTCAGGACGTCGGCCGAGAAGTCGGCCTGAGCCTGTTCGGAGGGAACGTCGACGACGATCTCGAGGCCTGCCTTTTGGGCTTCGTCGAGGAAGGCCTGATGACCGCCCTTGCCGAATTCGGTGTTGGCCCAGGCGACGCCTACCTTCTTCACCCCCATCTTCTCGACCATGTACTTCACGAGCTTCGGCACGCCCTTCTGCGAACCGAAGGCGGTGCGGAAGATGTAGGGATTGCCCTTGGCGGTGATCGACGGTGCTTCCGAGCCGGTAAACTGCGGGATCCCGTACTGCTTGGCGACCATCATGTTGACGACGGTGGAGGACGAGAACACCGTGCCCATGATGGCATAGACTTCCTCGTCGATCGCCTTCTGCACCAGCGCGCGCGACACCTGCGGGTCCGTCTGGCTGTCATACTCGAAGATCTTGACGGGTTCCTTGAGGATGCCGCCCTGGGCATTGATTTCCTCAAAGCCCATGTTCACTCCGTCGCGGAAATTGGTTCCCGCGGCAGCGCCGGGGCCGGACAGCTCGACGATGGAGCCGACCTTCAGCTCGGCCAGTGCGGGCACGGCGCCGAGCGCCAGAACCATTGCGGTTGCGGAAAGCAGTTTTTTGATCATCGAATTCCTCCCGTGAATGATCGTTTAAAAGCTCCGGACAGTGACCTTTTGGGTCCTTTGTCAGGACGCGGGGCCCGGAGGTCTCCTCCCGCCGGGCGCGCGATTTCGGTATGCAGTCAGTCTCATCCTCCCCGATGAGGGGCGAAAGCGGAACCCGTTCCGCTCTTCCGCCAAACGCTCAATGCTCTTCCGGACCTTCCTTTCACGATGGAAATGGCGCCGCTGCGATCCATGCCTTGATTATTGACAAAACCACGCAGCCCGCATCCGGGAAATGGACGATGGGGACTAAACATTGGATAATTCCTCTTCGCGCCGCGCCTTCAGTTCGGCCATGGCGCGTCCGATTCCGCCTCTGATGTCGGTAACCGGCTGAGCGCCCAGAACGGCCGGAACCGGGTCCGAAGCGAGTTCGGAGGGAATGCGCAGCGGCTCGCCGTTGATGGCGATTTCGCTCCAGCCGGACTGGCGGGCAAGTTCCGCCACGAAGTCTTCCATGTCTGCCGTGTCGCCTGCCATCGTGAGAACGGTGGCGCCCGCGAGCCGTGCCGTCATGGCCGAGGCCAGCATGCGCGCGACATCGTCGACATAGACGAACCCGACGCGGCCGGAAAAGCGGATTTCCGCCGGTTCCCGGCGCAGGGCCGCCGCAATCGCGATGGACGGGCCGGCTGCAATCCCGGCGCTTTCGCCCGGTCCGTAGACGATGTAGGGCCGCAGCCCGAGGCTCGGGACGCCGTGATCGAGGAAGTAGGCCCGGGCGGCCCCTTCGACGGCGAGTTTCGTGGCGCCGTAAATGGTCATCGGCTCGGGGTGAACGGCATCGGCGGGGCCAAACACGCCGGCGGTGGACAGATAGGCGACCGGAAGGCGGCGCGTCTTGGCCGCCTCGAACACGTTCAGGCTTCCGATCAGATTGACGCGTACACCCAGAACCGGATCACGGGCGCAATCCACCGTCATCAGTCCCACGAGATGGACAATTCCGTCGCAGTCTCCAGCCGCGTCGGCAACGGTCTTGGCATCGGTGATATCGCCTGCGACTATCTCGACCGGAATGCCCGCGGGCAGGCGCTCGGGGCGGGGGGACAGATCCAGGATGCGGACCGTATGGCCCGCTTCTTGAAGTGCCGCAACGGTGCGTGCGCCGACAAAGCCCGTGCCGCCGGTCAGCAGGATA
>DAIMJJ010000154.1:0-10489 GCA_036722275.1 Rhizobium sp.
CGATGAAGGCGCCGGCGCCGAAGCCGGCGAGCAGGCGGATGAGGTCGGGCGCTGCGGCGCCGCGCTCGTCGGGCGGCAGGGTGTTGTGGCGATGCACGGCCGTACGGGCCGCGATGCGCAACCAGTCGAGTTCGGGATCGAGGCAGCTGTACCACTGGCCCGACGCCATCTTCTCCCGCTCGCTCTCACCCATGGCGCTCCTCCCTCGCCCGTCCGTTCTCGGCCTGCGGCGTCTTGGCCCCGCGTCAGATCAGTGCCACCCAGGCCCGGGCGATCGCAAGTCCCGCCGCCTCGGCCGCGACACCCTGGCTTGCGGCATAGTCGGGATGACGCTCGAGCCAGCCGGGATGCTTCTTCTCGACGAGGTCGGGGAAGAGGCGGTTCCACTCCTCGACCACGCCACGATGGGCCTCGAAATGAAACTGCATGCCGTAGGCTGCGCGGCCGACGCGGAAGGCCTGGTGATGGGCGGCATCGCTGCGGGCAAGATGAACGGCGCCATCCGGCAGGGTAAACGTGTCGTCATGCCACTGGAACGACAGGAAACGGGCATCCTCGATCGCCGAGAGCACAGGATCGGCATGGCCGGCCGGCAGGCGCTCGATCGGCTGCCAGCCAAATTCCGGGGCAGCCCCGATCAGGTTGTCGCCCCCGAATCCCCGGGCGAGCAGCTGGCTGCCGAGGCAGATGCCGAGCACCGCCTTGCCCGCCTCGCCATAGGCCCGCATCAGGTTCGCGAGCGCCGGCAGATAGGGATGCCGTTCATCATCGCGGGCGTTCTGCTCCCCGCCGAAGACGACGAGCGCGTCATGCGCCTCAAGCGAGGCCGGCAGCGGCTCGCCGGCATAGGCGCGGATCACGTTCACCTCGGCGCCCGCCTCGGCGAGCGCCACGCCCACCTGGCCCGGATCGGAATAGCGGGTGTTCTCGATGATCGCGACGCGTTTTGCCATGCTTGTCCCCTGCCTGATGTCGGCGGGAGATGACCACGACTTGGCCTTCCGTTCAAGGGTGTCGAGACGTGGCAGACCTTTGCCGCCGAGATCGACCGCGGCTATAAGCCGGTGGAACCAAGGAGCTTTGCATGAGCGAGAAACCCCGCATCACGATCCTCTATTGCACCCAGTGCAACTGGCTGTTGCGCGCCGGCTGGATGGCGCAGGAACTGCTGCAGACCTTCGGCGACACACTGGGGGAAGTGGCGCTTCTGCCGGGTACCGGCGGCAATTTCGAGATCCGCGTCGACGGTCAGCTGGTCTGGGAGCGCAAGCGCGACGGCGGATTTCCGGGCCCGAAGGACCTGAAGCAGCGGGTCCGCGACGTCATTGAGCCGGACCGCGATCTCGGGCATGTCGACCGCAACCGGCAGGACGGTCAGGTCGAGACATGACACGAAAAAGGGCGGGGACTGATCCCCGCCCGAAACGTGTCAAAGCCCGCTCAGTAGTAGGGCGAACGGCAGACCTTGAAATAACCGCTGGTCGACAGGAACCGGTTGGTCTGCGGATTGTACGAACGGTAGCGGTTGAGGCACCATTCGACGTGACGGCTCCAGTTGCGCCCGCCATAGACCGGCGGCGGAGGCGGCGGAGGCCGGCGATAGATCGGCGGCGGCGGTGGCGGACGGCGATAACCGTCATCCCACCAGACCGGCGGAGGCGGCGGGGGCCGGCGATAGATCGGCGGCGGTGGCGGTGGCGGGCGACGATAATCGCCATCCCAGCCCGGCGGCGGTGGCGGGCGACGATAGCCATCGTCCCAACCCGGTGGCGGACGGCGGCGATGGCTGTCGTAGCAACCGTAGCGATCGCAGACGACCTCGACATTGACCACGTCCGACGGGCCGGCGGCCGGCCGTGTCGCCGGCGCAGGACCGGCGGCCGCGGCCGGGCCGGCGATGAGGCCGGCCAGGCCGAGCAGCGAGCCGAACAGCATATGGGCCAGTTTGTTCATGGCGCTTCTCCAGAATACGGAGCATCCGGCCTTGCCGAGGGACCATCCCCCGTTCTGCCGCATGTCCGGCAATCCCTCCCGCGAACCGGCCGGTGCCGATCGCTGCGGGGAAGACGAAACCATCAAGATTTCGTGAGCGATGATGGCTTTTCCAAGACGCCGCGTAAAGCGCCCGAAGCCGATACGGCCAGAACAGGCCGCGATTTTTTTGCATGTCGAAAAACCTGCATTTCCGGGCTTTCCCAAGGGTGCCGCGGCGATCGACACGAAAACTTCAAAAAGCCAGTTGACAGCCGGAGTCGCTGCCTTTACACGGCTCCTCGTCGCCCAGATGGCGGAATTGGTAGACGCGCAGGTTTCAGGTACCTGTGCCGCGAGGCGTGGAGGTTCGAGTCCTCTTCTGGGCACCAAATTCCCGTTTCAGATTGTTACCAACGATCTGAAAACACACAAAGAAGCCTGGCTCGCCGGGCTTTTTTGTTGCCTTGATTTCCGATGTTCCGTCGCGCTTCGCCCCCGTCCTACCGGTCGATGACGCGCGGATTGACGCCGGGGTACCAGCCGCCGGAGGGGTTCGGGGGGTTAAGGCTCTCGTAGACGGCGCCGTCCTTCGTGCAGCGGTAGACGCGCACCGGCATGCCCTCGCCGCGATAGCCGATCGCGTCGCGCGACTTCATCATGCGGATCACCGTTTCGCAGCTGTAGGGGGAGCCAAACGTCATCTCGCCCTGCGGGCGAACGCCCGGCAGGTCCTGGAAAGCCTGGGGCGGGGCGGTGAGTTTCGGCGGCTTCGTGTCGGCGGCCAGTCCGCCGGTGGCGCCCATCCATGTCGCGGCCGCAGCGCAGAATACGATCAAGCGCGCCCGGCGGAACCGATGCTTCGCCGCCTGCTTTGTCCGCAAACCGTCCACGTCAGCCATCCTTCATCCTTGTCTCTGCCTCATTCTATATGGGCGCCCCTGGCCGGCGATGGAAGAGCGGGCTGCCACGACCGATATCAGGCCTTGAAACTCCACCCCCAGTCGCAAGCCCCGGCCTCCAATCTCGGGCCACGGCTCTCAAGCCGGCGGCCTCAGGCGACAGGACGGCGATAGCCGGTCGGGTATTCGTAGAGCCAGCCGATCCGCTGGACCGCGGCCTCGAAATCCTCCAGCGCGACGGTCATGGTGTGGCCATTGGCGTGCAGCAGCGTCCGCTCGTCGGCCATGATGCCGGCATGTCCCTTCCAGAAGACGAGATCGCCGCGACGCAGTTCCTCGCGGGCAATCACGGCGCCGAGGCCGGCCGCCTGCATGTCCGAATCGCGGGGCGCGGGGCGACCCGTCATCTGCAGCGCCAGCTGGACGAGCCCCGAGCAATCAATGCCGAAGCCGGAGCGTCCGCCCCAGAGATAGGGGGTCTCCAGAAAACGGGCCGCGATCGCCACATAGTCGTCACTGGCATAGTCCCCGAGCGCCAGGCAGTGCTGTGCGACCACAGCGCGGCCGTCGGCGAGCAGAAGATAGCGGGTGCCGCGGGTCTCGGCCTCGCCGACCACCGTAATCCGGCTGCCCATCGACAGCGCCGCAGAGACGGGAAAGCGCAGGTCCGGCCCGGGATAGACGAAGGTTCGCGGCACGATCACGTGATGGGTCGGCTGGTTGGCGTCGCTCGCAAGCGCGCTCTCCGGCAGGTAGCCGACATAACCATCGGATTTCGCCTGGACCCAGGCCCAGCCGCCGGCGCGGTCAAAGACGGTGACGTCCTCGCCGAAGAGCAGTTCGGTGTCGATGCCGCTCGCCGCATCCGGCCGAGGGCGCAGGGCCGCGACGGGAACACCGAGCCGGGCGGGCTGGCCCTCGACGAAGCGGGCGGCCTTAACGCTACCCTCCAGCGCCTTGTCGGCAAGATCATCACGAAAGGCATGCAATCTGCGGTCAAGCGACATGAAACTCTCTCTCAAAGCCTTTCCGGCGGGACGCCGCAACGATCCGGGCACACTCCGCGGCATGAACAAACCATGGCGGCGGCGCTCCTTGCGAAACGTTCGCCCTAGTAGTCGAGCCGGCGACCCTGATAGATAATCAGGTCGCCGAATTTTTCGAGGAACAGCGCCCCGCCGACGGTGCGTTTGATCACGACGCTGCGGCGGTCGCGCTCGTCGCGGACGCGATCGACCAGCCCCATTTCGCCCATCGTATCAAGGGCGCGGGTGATGACCGGCTTGGTCACGCCCAGCGTGGCGGCAAGGCCGCGCACTGTGTGGGGCGGCGGCACGAGGTAGATCTGCAGCAGGATCGCCATCTGCCTGAGCGTCAGGTCGCGCTTGTCCTCCTGCACCTGCTGCAGGGTCACCTTGTGCCACAGGCCGAGGGCCTGGCTGGCGGTCAGTTCCACACTCATCGACCGATCCGGACGTTCTTGACGCTTCCTCTTTTCCGGCAATCCGGGCGGCTTTGCAAGCGCAGCCGTCTCGCCTGCCGGCGGAGCCGCACCGGCTTAGCGCTGGTGTGTGCGCAGGTAGCGGTAGAGGGCGCGGATGCCCTGCGCCTCGCCCCCGACCGGCGAATGCGGACGCTCCGACTGGGCCCAGCCGAAGATGTCGCAATGCAGCCATTTCGTCGACTTGCCGACGAAACGCTTGAGGAAGAGGGCCGCCATGATCGAGCCGGCCATGCCGCCGCTCGGCGAATTGGTGAGGTCTGCGATCTGGGCGCGAATGTTCTTCTCGTAGCCCTTGTAGAGCGGCATGCGCCAGAACGGATCGTCGGTCTCGAGGCTCGCCTCGATCAGATCCTCGGCCAGCTGCTCGTCATCGGTGAAGAAGGGCGGCAGGTCGGGACCGAGCGCAACGCGCGCCGCACCGGTGAGCGTCGCCATGTCGATCAGGAGATCGGGGTTCTCCTCGTCGGCATAGGCGAGCGCGTCGGCCAGGATCAGACGGCCTTCGGCATCGGTATTGTCGATCTGCACCGTCAGGCCCTTGCGGCTGCGGTAGATATCGCCGGGGCGATAGGCATTGCCGGCAATGGAATTTTCGACGGCCGGCACGATGACGCGCAGATCGATCTTGAGCTTGGCGTCCATGATCATCAGCGCAAGGCCCATGACATTGGCCGCACCGCCCATATCCTTTTTCATCAGCGCCATGTTGGCGGCGCCCTTGATGTCGAGGCCGCCAGTATCGAAGCACACACCCTTACCGACCAGCGTAACCTTGGGATGCCCCTTCTTGCCCCAGCGCATTTCCAGAAGGCGCGGCGCCTGGGCGCTGGCGCGGCCGACCGTATGGATGAGCGGGAAATTGCGCTCGATCAGACCATCGCCGACGACGACCGAGACTTCCGCCTTGTAGTGATCGGCGAGCGCACGGAAGGCCTTTTCCAGTTCGGCGGGGCCCATGTCGTTGGTCGGGGTATTGATGAGGTCGCGCGCGAGATAGACGCCGGCGAGCTGGCGCTTGATGTCGGCGGCATCGGCATCCTGCGGGATCAGGAGCCGCGGTTCGGGCGGACGTTCCGAGCGATATCGATCGAAGCTGTAGGCACCGAGACCATAACCGAGCAGCAGTCGGTTGGCGGTGAGCGGCGCGGTCTCGATATGCCAGTCGCCGGCCGGCAGGGTGCGGGCGAGCTTGCCAGTCAGGAAGGGGTTTTCCGACGGGTTGGAGCCGAGGCCGAAAAGTGCGCCGCCGAGATGACCGTCACCCGTGGGGATCAGTAGCAGCGAACCCGCCTCGGCCTTGAACCCGGCCTTGCGGGCCCAGTCGAGCGCGATCGGATCGATGGTGCCCGTCTCGATATGGGCCGGCGTCACCGCAAAGACCGGAAGCGTCTTGCCCCCCTTGGTGCTGAAGGGGGTTTGTCTTTCGATGTACTGATACGGGACCATGCTCTGCCTTCTTCGGGAATCAACTCGGGTTGCGCCATTAACACTCCGTTAGGGTTAACAGATTATTGCTTGAGTGGAGGTTGCGCCGCCTCGTCCGCCCGGACGGGCCTGCGGCGCCGGCAAACCGGTCCAGGAACAGACGACATGGCACTTCGGCAGATTTCCGCACGTCATCGCATCGGCACCTTCGGCAGCGTCTGCCTGCTGGTGGCGGCAGCGACCCTCAGCGGATGCTCGACGACGAAGAAGGAACTGACGACCGGATCGATCCCGAGACTGTCAAAGCCGGTGGAGAACATGACGGCGCCGGAACTGGCGCGGGCCGCCGACAGCATCGGCGCGGCATACGAGCGCAATCCCAAGGATCGCAACAACGGGCTGGCCTATGCCAATATCCTGATGATGACCGGCCGCAACACCCAGGCGCTGGCGGTGATGCAGCAGGTGGCGATCGCCCACCCGGCCGACCGCGATGTGCTCGCCGCCTTCGGCAAGGCGCAAGCCGCAGCCGGCCAGCTGGACCAGGCACTGGCCACGATCGGCCGCGCCCAGACGCCCGACCGTCCCGACTGGCGCCTCTATTCCGCCGAAGGCGCCGTGCTCGACCAGCTCGGCCGCTCGCAGGAAGCCCGAAACCGCTACCGCATGGCGCTGGATCTCAAGCCGAACGATCCGACCATCCTGTCCAATCTCGGCATGTCCTATGTGCTGAGCGGCGACCTGCGGACCGCCGAGACCTATCTCAAGTCCGCCTCGCAGCAGCCGGGCGCCGACAGCCGCGTGCGTCAGAACCTCGCGCTCGTTGTCGGTCTGCAGGGGCGTTTTGCCGAGGCCGAACAGATCGCGCGGCAGGAACTCGATCCGCAGCAGGCCGATGCCAATGTCGCCTATCTGCGCTCGATGATGAGCCAGCAGAACTCTTGGAAACAGCTGGCCGCCAAGGACGCCAAGCCGGACAACGGCACCAACTGAGGCGCACCCGGCCTGACGCCGGGCGACGGCCGTCAGACAGCGCGCATGCGTAGGGCGTCGAGGACGAGCCGCAGGCCAAGACCGACCAGAACCGCGCCGGCGACGCGGTCGACCACGTGCTTCGCCCGCCCGTAGGCCGCCCGCGGGCGCTCGGCCGAAAAGACCAGCGCGACCAGAGCATACCAGCCCGCCTCGACGACGAAGACACCCAGCGGCAGGGCGGAAAACAGCCAGGGGTCCGGCGTTGGCGGCAGAAAGGCTGCAAATATGCTGCCATAGACGATCGCGGTCTTCGGATTGCTGAGCTGGGTGGCAAGGCCGAGCGCGAGGCTTTTCCAGACGGAGGCCCCGCCGGCCGATGGCTTTGCGCTTTCCGGCGGCAAGGGAACACTCGCCCCGCGCCAGATGCGCAGGCCGAGATAGGCGAGATAGACGCCGCCCAAGAGCTTGAACAGCAGATAGGCCCATTCCACCCGCATCAGCAGGGCACTGAGACCGGCCAGGGCCAGAAGCGCAAAGATCGCGCCGCCGATCCCCATGCCGAGCGCGGCGGCGAGACCCGCACTGCGCGAGCGAATGATGGCGGTGTGGGAAACGAGCACGAAACTCGGCCCCGGGCTGATCGCACCGATGAGGACGGTGCCGACGATGCTGATGAAGACGATCAGGGATGACATGCGGATGCGGAACTCCGTTTCGCGGCCGGCCGCCGGAAGGCAACCCGGCGGGCAATGCCGATCTGTGTGCCGAGGTCGCCGGCGGCGGCAATCGGCCAGGCCTGATGCCGGTTCAGAAGCGATCCGAAACCTGGATGCCGGCGGGACCGAGAATGACGGCGATCAGAACCGGCAGGAAGAACAGGATCATCGGGACGGTCAGCTTCGGCGGCAGGGCGGCCGCCTTTTTTTCCGCCTCGTTCATGCGTTCGTCGCGGCCTTCCTGGGCGAGCACGCGTAGGGCCTGCGCGATCGGCGTGCCATAGCGCTCCGCCTGGATCAGCGCCTGGGTCACCGATTTCACGCCCTCGAGCTGGGTGCGGTTGCCGAGATTCTCAAGCGCCGTGCGGCGATCCTGGAGGAAGGAGAGCTCGGCCGTGGTCAGCACCATTTCCTCGGCGAGTTCCGGCGATTGGGTGGCGATTTCCTCGGCGACGCGGCGCATGGCCGCCTCGATGGAAATGCCCGATTCGACGCAGATCAGCATGAGGTCGAGCGCATCCGGCCAGGCGCGGCGGATCGAGTGCTGGCGCTTCGTCATGCGGTTGCTGACGTAGATGTTCGGCAGGTAGAAGCCGACATAGCCGCCGACGACGGTGATCAGCAGGCGCACGGTCAAGGCCTTGTCCGCCATGTTGCCGAGGCCAAAAATCCAGATCGCCGTCAGCGTCAGCGTCAGGAAGGGCAAAAGGAAGCGCGCGACCAGGAAGACGTTAAGAGCGTTCTGCGAGCGGAAACCGGCAGCCTTCAGTTTGTCCGTGGTGGCGTCGTCGACCAGCGCCTGGCGCAGATTGAACTTCTCGACGATCTGGCGGACGGAGCGGTTGTTGTTGGTGCGAAGGCTCGTGCGACCACGGCTGGTCTCGGCATTCATGCGCGTGCGCTCACGGGCACGGATCAGTTCGCGCTCAGTCGAAACCGCCTTCATCCGCTTGTTGAGATCGCCGCGCTCGAGATAGGGGATGGCGATGGTGTAGAGCGTCGCGAAGACCGCGATCGACACCAGGACGGCGACGATCAGCGCGGGGTCGGTCAGTCTTGCGGCCAGCTCTTCCATGACGCGCCCTTCCTAGATATCGAACTGGATCATGTTGCGCATGACCAGAATGCCGATCGACATCCAGACCGCCGAGCCGCCGAGGATGAGGTGTCCGCGCGGATCGGTGAACAGGATCATGATGTAGTCCGGCGAGGTGAGATAAACGAGCAATGCGACAATGAACGGCAGGGCGCCGATGATCGCCGCCGAGGCCTTGGCTTCCATTGACAGCGCCGACACCTTGGCGCGCATCTTCTTGCGGTCGCGCAGCACACGCGACAGGTTCGACAGGGCCTCCGAGAGATTGCCGCCGGCCTGGGACTGAATGGCAATGACGATGGCGAAGAAGTTGACCTCCGGCAGGGGCATGGTCAGCATCATGCGGTTGCAGGCCTCGGGCACGCTTAAGCCCACCTGCTGGGATTCGACGACGCGGCGGAACTCGGTCTTGACCGGCTCCTGCCCCTCGGCGGCGATCAGCCGCAGCGCATCGTTGAGCGGCAGGCCGGACCGGATCGAGCGGACCATGACGTCGAGCGCATTCGGGAGCTCGGCGAGAAACTTCTTCTGGCGGCGACCGATCAGAAAGCCGAGGACCCAGCGCGGAATGCCGAAGCCGGCGACGAAGGCCATGCCGAGCGCGATGATTAGCGGCATGCCGCTCAGGAAGGCGAAGACGAGAACGACGAAGCCGAGCACGAAACTGGCGATATAGTAGTGGCTCTGCGTGAACGACAGGCCGGCCTGGACGAGCCGCGACTTGAGGCTCGTGCTCGCGATCTTCTTGGTCTTTTCTTCCTGTTTGCGCTCCAGATCTTTGAGCGAATCCTGCACGGATTTGCGGCGCTTGGAGATTTCCTGCACGCGATCGCGCGCGGCCTTGACCTTGGCCGTGTCGGTTTCGGCGGCCTTCACCCGGTTGATACGGGTGGCCGTCTTCTTCTCCACCTCGATGCGGGAGTAGAGAAGCCCATAGGCGATGCCCGCCGTCGCGATGGCCGCGAGGACGATGATGGCAAGGACCATGGGATTGACACCGAACATGGCGGCTATAGCTCCTGGCTCTTCTTTTCCATGGCGTCGAGGGCGGCCGCGAGGCGACGCTCCTCGTTGTAGTAACGGGCCCGATCCCAGAAATGCGGCTTGCCGATGCCGGTCGAGACATGGCGGCCGATGATCTTTCCGCTCAGGTCCTCGCCCTCCATCTCGTAGCGCATCAGGTCCTGGGTGACGATGACGTCGCCTTCCATGCCGATGACTTCGGTGATGTGGGTGATGCGGCGCGAGCCGTCGCGCAGACGCGCCGCCTGGATGATGACGTCGATCGAACCGGCGATGATCTCGCGCACCGTCTTCGCCGGCAGCGAGAAGCCGCCCATGGCGATCATCGATTCCATACGGCTGAGGCATTCGCGCGGCGTATTGGCGTGGATCGTGCCCATCGAGCCGTCGTGACCGGTGTTCATCGCCTGCAGCAGGTCGAAAACTTCCGGTCCGCGCACTTCGCCGACGATGATGCGTTCGGGGCGCATACGCAGGCAGTTCTTGACGAGATCGCGCATGGTGATCTCGCCCTCACCCTCGATATTCGGCGGACGGGTTTCGAGGCGCACCACATGCGGCTGCTGCAGCTGCAGTTCGGCAGTGTCCTCGCAGGTGATGACGCGCTCTTCCTTGTCGATGTAGCCGGTCAGGCAGTTGAGCAGGGTCGTCTTGCCCGAACCGGTACCGCCGGAAATGACAACGTTGCAGCGAACGCGGCCGATGATCTGCAGGACCTGCGCGCCTTCCGGCGTGATTGCGCCGAACTTGACCAGCTGGTCGAGATTCAGCTTGTCCTTCTTGAACTTACGAATGGTGAGCGCGGGGCCGTCGATGGCGAGCGGCGGGGCGATGACGTTGACGCGGCTGCCGTCGGGCAGGCGCGCGTCGCAGATCG
>DAIMJJ010000155.1:0-10449 GCA_036722275.1 Rhizobium sp.
ATCCAATCGATCTTCTCTATGCTTCGCTGGCATCGTGCATGGCGATGAGCGCGCGGATCGCCGCGAGCCGGATGGGAATGCTCGACCAGGTCGGGAACATCAGCGTCACGGTGTGCGGAAACAAGGCGGAGGAGAACAGCCGGTCGCGCATTGCCGGTTTCCACGTGACCTTCTCGATCGACGGCGACATCGGTGAAGAAGCGCGACGGGCGATTACCGATGAGGCTGAAAAGATCTGCACCGTCAGCAATACGCTGGCGAGCGGACCTGCGATGGAAGTGCGTATTTCGGACGCGTAACGCCATACTGCGGCTTTGTTCGTCCGCTGGAAAACCGGCAATCTTGTCCTAAATCGATTTGCTCGCGGCCTGCCCTAGACAGGGCCTTGACGCACGGGACGACTTCGGAGACAACGGCGGGGTTTCGTGGCGCAAAAACCAGAGTTCGCCGCGAACGAACTATGGTGCCGGGCCCCTCTGGCGAGAGTTTACGGCGCTCTCGTGATGTCGGTACCGCCAGCAAGATGAGCCGGCGGATTCAAGAAAATGATCTCTTTGAACATGCCACTAAACCGTGCGTGCAAGATCACGCGCGAACAAACCTTCCCTGTCCTCGTTTCAGTCGCAGTTTCGATCGGGGAGATGGTTCCATGAGCAACTCAGCAACAGGCAAGGGCACGCTCGCCTACTTCAAATGGGCCTTCATCGTCACCGTCGTTGGCCTGGTCCTCGGCGCATGGCTTGGCTGGCAGACCACGGGCACGCTCGGCGGCATGGCCACCGTATTCTTCATCTGCGCCGTGCTCGCAGTCCTCGAGATCTCGCTGTCCTTCGACAACGCCATTGTCAACGCGAACAAGCTGAAGGACATGACGCCGGTCTGGCAGCACCGCTTCCTGACCTGGGGTATCGTCATTGCCGTCTTCGGCATGCGTATCATCTTCCCGCTGCTGATCGTCGTCATCGCCGCAGGGATCGGCCCGATCGACGCGCTGTTCCTGGCGGCGCGCGAGCCTGCCGAATATGCCCGCATCATGCACGAGGCGCATCTGCCCATCGCCGCCTTCGGCGGCACCTTCCTGATGATGGTCGGCCTCACCTATTTCTTCGACCATGAAAAGGATGTGCACTGGATCGAGGTGATCGAGAAGCACATGGCCCGCTCGGCCACGATCAAGGGCATCGAAATCGCCTTCGTGCTGCTGCTGATCCTGCTGTTCTCGCGCCTGCTCCAGGGCGAAGCGGCCATCACCTTCGTCTATTCGGCAATCTACGGCCTGTTGACCTTCCTTGCCGTCGAAGTGCTCGGCGGCCTTCTCGACCAGTCGCAGAAGACCATGTCGGAAGCGGCCAAGGGTGGCCTCGGCGCCTTCATCTACCTCGAAGTCCTCGACGCGAGCTTCTCGTTCGACGGCGTCATCGGTGCGTTCGCCCTCAGCCAGAACCTGTTCGTGATCGCGATCGGCCTTGGCATCGGCGCCATGTATGTGCGCTCGATGACCATCATGCTGGTCGAGAAGGGCACGCTCGCCGAGTACCGCTATCTCGAGCACGGCGCCTTCTACGCCATCCTGATCCTGTCGGTGATCATGTATTGCCAGACGCTGGTGCATATTCCCGAGGTCATCACCGGCCTGGGTGGCGCGGGCCTGATCGGCATCTCGCTCTGGTCTTCGATCCGCTACAACCGCAAGGAACGGGCCGAAGAACTGCGTCGCGAACGCGAAACACTCGCCGAGAACATCTGACGCCTTCGGCTTTCAACAACAGCAAAGGCCGGCGATCTCCCGCCGGCCTTTTCGTTTTCGACGATTGGGAGCGGTCAATCCGGACCGACATCCATCTTGGAAGCGCCGGGCTCGGGCAGCGACCCGGTCCCAGGGGTCTTCATCGGATCGGTCAACTCCTTGCGGCCATGAGGCCCCGCGGCGGGAATGTCCTTTGCGCGGCGCTCGCGGCGCAGCTCGGCTTCATCGATCTTCTTGTCATCGTCCATCGCGATCTCCCTCGTCCTGCACCTTGGAAACAGACGAGAGACCGCTTCGGTTCCGCCCACCTATCCGACGACGAGCGGTTCAAGGGCCTGACGGGTCTCTTCGTCCAGCGGCAGGGGCCGGCGCGTCTGCCTGTCGACCTGCACATGCACGAAGAAGCCCTCGGCTGCGGCCGAAGGATCGTCATTGCGGAACAGACCGACCTCGTAGCGCGCCGAAGAGCCGCCGAGCCGGGCGATGCGGATGCCGGCATGAACGACATCGGGGAAGGTCATTTCGGCGAAGTAGCGGCATCCGGTCTCGACGACCACGAAGATCCGCCCGCCACCGTGAATGTCGAGCACGCCCCGTTCGATGAGGAAGCTGTTCACCGCCGTATCGAAGAGCCCGTAATGCACCACATTGTTCATGTGGCCATAGATGTCGTTGTCCGCCCAGCGGGTGGTGAGCGTGCGAAACACCTTGTAGGCGGAGCGATCCGCAGGCGCCGTTCTCGTCATGCCGTCACCATGCCGCCCGATAGATCGCCAGCGCATCGGCCTCACCGAGCTCTCGAGGATTGTTGACCAGAAGGCGTGTCTGCTTCATCGCCTCGCTGGCCATGCGGGGAAGATCCTCTTCGCCCACGCCGACATCCCTCAACCGGGTCTGCAGGCCGAGCCTGCGTGACAGGTCCGCAAGCCGGTCGATGAAAGCGGCACACCGCCCCTGGCTGCCGGGCTCGGAGACGAGATCGGGAAAGACATCCGGCGCGATCTCGGCATAAAGGCCCGCGGCATCTGGTGCGTTGAAACGCAGCACGTGCGGCAGGACAAGAGCATTGGAGAGCCCGTGCGGCACGTGGAAGATGCCGCCGATCGGATAGGCCAGGGCATGAACCGCGGCAACGGGAGAGTTGGCGAAGGCCTGTCCCGCGAGCATGGAACCAAGCAGCATCGCGCCGCGCGCGGCGCGATTGCCGCCATCCGCGACTGCGGTTTCGATATGGGCCCCGAGAAGCTGCAGCGACTGCCGCGCCAGCATCTTCGAAAGCGGATTGTTGTTGGCGTTGCGGGAGGCATAGGCCTCGATCGCATGCACCATCGCATCGATGCCGGTCGCAGCCGTGATCGAGGGCGGCAGGCCGAGCGTCAGGTCAGGATCGAGCAGGGCGAGATCCGGCAGCAGGATCGGCGAGGAGACGCCACGCTTTTCCTCGCCTCCGACGGTGATGATCGACACCGGTGTAACCTCGGAGCCGGTCCCGGCAGTCGTCGGTACGAGCGCGAGCGGCAAACGCGGTCCCTTAGCATTACCGACACCCCAGGCTTCGTCGATCGCCTCCCCGGAGCCGAGGAGCAGCGCCACAAGCTTGGCGACATCAAGCGACGAGCCACCGCCAAAGCCGATCACACCCGTCACGCCGGCGGACCGCCCCGCCTCCACCACAGCCATCACGGTTGCCAGCGACGGATCCGCCTCGACCGCATCGAATACGGTCACCGACAGGCCAGCCCCGGCCAGAGACCGCAATGCCGGATCGCAAAGGCCGAGCCGGGTGAGACCGGGATCCGTCACGACCATGGGCCTCGCCCCACAGCGACCGGCGATGATTGCCGCAAGCGCGGTCGCCGCGCCGGGCCTGAAGACCAATTGCGGCGTGGTATTGAACTGAAACGGCTGCATTTTTCCTCCTCTTGCGGCTCTCCTCGGCCGGCATGCTAGTGGAAGCCCGCCGCCTTGGCCACCGTGCCGGCCATCGAAACGCCTGCATCTTGTTTCAGCATATGAAGGACTTACATGCGCTGCATACAAGGGCTCGGCGGCGCCGTGCCGCCTTAGTAAAACACCAGGAACGCACAGTGATGGACGCCGCACCGCAAAGACCGGCAGGCACCGCCTCCCGCCAGCTTGCCGCGCTCGCCGAGGTCGCGGCGGGAAGCGGCAGCATGGCGCTCGGCGAGCTGCTGGCTACCATGGGGCGCACCAGCTTTGCCTTTGCCATTCTCTTCCTCTCGCTGCCGGCGCTGACCCCGATCCCCGGGCCGTTCGGCATGTTCTTCGGCAGCTGCCTGGCGATCGTCTCGCTGCAGATCATCGCCGGCAAACGCGCGATCTGGCTGCCACAAATCCTGGCGAAAAAGCGGCTGTCGGCCTCGACGGTCGAACTTGTGGTGCGTCACACGTCTCCTCTGGTGGCGCGGGTCGAGGCGATCCTGCGGCGCGACCGGCTGAAGCGGCTCACCGGCCGCAAGGCGGAGATCCTGCTCGGCGTGCCGGTCTTCCTTCTGGCCGTGGCGGTGGCGCTGCCGATCCCGTTTGGCAATTTTCTTCCGGTCGCGGCCCTCGTTGTCATCGCCTTGGGGCTGATGGAACGGGACGGTCTCGCCACCCTGTTCGGCATCCTTCTTGCCGCGGTCGCGCTCGGCACATCCGGCGGCCTCCTTTACGGCACCGCCTCGGCACTCGGCTGGGCCATCGGCTGACGGCACGTCTCGCGACTGCCGGTCCCTGGTAAAATCAACCAAGGTTATCGAACAAAACAAAAAACGCAGTGCCCTGTCGGACGGCACGAAGAATGGCCTTTCTCGTGAGAGGGCTCGACAGGACCTAGTATTGCGCCCCTAACGTCAGGAGGCTTTTCATGTCCACAGTCGCATCACCGTTGAGCGCGCCCGAGCGGCAACCCCTGCTCGGCACTCCGGGGCTCGCCGCTCTCATCGCCCTCGTTGCCGGCACGTTGCTCCTCGGCTACGCCTATGGCCCGAAACAAGGAGCCCTGTTCCTGGTCGGCGGCGGCCTCGGCATCGCGCTCTATCACGCCGCCTTCGGCTTCACCTCCGCCTGGCGCGTCTTCATCATGGACGGGCGGGGCCGCGGCCTGCGCGTCCAGATGATCCTTCTCGCCCTGGCCGTCATCCTGTTCTTCCCCTTCCTTGCCAGCGGCACGCTGTTCGGCAATCCGGTCAAGGGCTTCGTCTCGCCGCTCAGCACGTCGGTGCTCGTCGGGTCCTTCATCTTCGGCATCGGCATGCAGCTCGGCGGCGGCTGCGCCTCGGGCACCCTGTTCACCGCCGGTGGCGGCAATGCCCGCATGCTGGTAACGCTCTTGTTCTTCATCATCGGCTCGGTGCTCGCCACCATCCACTTCGATTGGTGGGTCGCGCTGCCGTCCCTGCCCCCCGTCTCGCTGGTGGACAGCTTCGGTGCTGCCGGTGGCATTGCCGTCTCGCTTGTTCTCTTCGCCGCCATTGCCGCCGTGACCATCCTTGTCGAGAAGCGGCGCCATGGAGCCCTTGAGGCAGAGCCGGCCTCGCCGCGGCAGGGCATCGCCCGCCTGCTGCGCGGTCCGTGGCCGCTGGTTGCCGGCGCCGTCGCACTGGTGATCCTCAACTTCGCCACGCTCGCCCTTGCCGGCCGCCCCTGGGGCATCACCTCGGCCTTCGCGCTCTGGGGTGCGAAGGGTGCGCAGCTGATCGGCATCGATCCGTCTGCCTGGGCCTACTGGCAGATGCCGGCAAATGCCAAGGCGCTGAGCGAAAG
This sequence comes from Rhizobium sp., assembly GCA_036722275.1. Lineage (GTDB taxonomy): Bacteria > Pseudomonadota > Alphaproteobacteria > Rhizobiales > Rhizobiaceae > Allorhizobium. The sequence continues at coordinate 5,516 of DAIMJJ010000155.1, forward strand.
CGTGCTGGCGGACGTCACCTCTGTCATGGACTTCGGCATCATTGCCGGTGCCATGCTGGCCGCGGCTTTGGCCGGCAAGTTTGCCCCGAGCTTCGATATTCCGCTGCGCTCGGTGCTCGCCGCCGTGATCGGTGGCCTGCTGCTCGGTTACGGTGCCCGCATCGCTTATGGCTGCAATATCGGCGCCTATTTCTCCGGCATTGCTTCCGGCAGTCTGCATGGCTGGCTCTGGGCGGTATTCGCCTTTGCCGGCAACATGGTCGGCGTGAAGCTGCGGCCCTACTTCTTCTTCGAGAAGAAGATCCTGTCGCGCGCCGACGGCTGATCCGCCGGCGAGAACAGTCTCACCCGAAAGCGTTGGCGGGATAGGGCTTCGTCACCACCGGCAGGTGGCGGGCCCCTTCCGCCAAAAGAAAGCGCTCGAACGCCTGCATGGCCGGACTGGTCGCGCGATCGGTGCGCGACACGCTAAACCACTGCCGACGGATCGGCGTATCGACCACGTCGAGAATGACAAGGCGCCCGAGCTTCACCTCCTGCTCGATCGTATGTGCCGACAGAAAAGCGACGCCAAGCCCGGCCATCACTGCCTGCTTGATCGTCTCGTTAGACCCCATCTCCGTGCCCAGATCCTCGAGCCGTCGCGGCACTTCGCTGAGGAAAATCTCCAGCGAAATTCGCGTTCCCGATCCGCTTTCCCGCACCAGGAATTGTTCCTGAGCGATCCGTTCGCGGGAAATGTCGAGCACACCCGCCAGCGGATGGCCGGCCGGCGCGATGAAGACCAGGGGATGATCGCCGAACATCTGCGAGCGGACGTCGAAATCGCGCGGAGGGCGACCCATCAGGGCAGTGTCCACCTCATGGTCGCGCAGCTTCTGGATGATCTCCGCCCGGTTTCCGATGAACAGGTTGATGTCGATATCAGGCACCTGCTTGCGAAAGGCGGCGATCAACTGCGGGGCAAAATACTTGCCCGTCGATACCACGCCGAGCCTCAGCCGCCCGCTCCTTAGTCCCTTCATCGAATCGATCGAATCCGCCAACGTCGCAAGGCTTTCCTCGATCGCATGCGCCGCTTCGAGAAAGGCGCGGCCGAAGGCGGTCGGAACCATGCCCTCGCGCGTCCGGTCGAATACAACCACGCCCACGTCCCGTTCCAACTGCTGGATCTGCAGGGTGAGCGCCGGCCCGGTCAAACCGAGCTCCGCGGCCGCGAGATTGATCTTCCCGAGTCGGCTGACGGCCTCGATGGTGCGGAGCTGGCGAAGGGAAACGGTGCGCATAGTAGAAAGTAAATAATACTTATCAAGTAAGTCAATATAATAAAATTTACAAACTTTGGCATTCCGCCATTCTCTTCCCGACAGCGGATGGGAGGAGACATCGGAATGTCAGGCGCAACCCTCGAGGCTTACCTCGTCTCATGCATCGCCACGCGCGATGAAACGGCGCGCGACTTGGCCGCCATTATTCAGCGACTGGCGACCGCCGCCCTCGACATCCGCAAGCTGGTTGGTCAGGGAGCCCTGAACGCCCACCTTCATGGTCTGCGCGGCGGCGCCAACACCGACGGCGACATGCAGAAGGAAATGGACGTCATCTGCGACGACCTGTTCCTCTCCTCGCTCCAGGGCGCACCGGTCGCATTCTACGCCTCGGAAGAGCTGGAGCATCCCGTATCGCTCAATCCCGAAGCACGGCTTGCCGTCGCCATCGATCCGCTCGACGGCTCGTCGAACATCGACACGAATGCCTCGGTCGGCACGGTCTTCTCGATCCTGCCCGCAGTCCCGAGCGCCGACCACGATCCGATGCCGACATTCCTGCAGCCGGGCACCCGCCAGCTGGCGGCCGGCTTCTTCATCTACGGTCCCCAGACCGCCTTGGTGCTGTCGCTCGGCAAGGGCACGGAGATCTTCGTCTTTTCGAGCCGTCTCGGCTGCTTCGTTCAGGCCTACAAGTCCGTCAGCATCGCCGACCGGGCCCACGAATTCGCCATTAACGCCTCGAACTACCGCCACTGGGAAGAGGCGATCCGCCTCTATGTCGACGACTGCCTGGCCGGCGCCGACGGCCCGCGCGAGCGCGATTTCAACATGCGCTGGATCGCATCCCTGGTCGCCGATACCTATCGCATTCTCGTGAGGGGCGGCATCTTCCTTTATCCGGCCGACAGCCGCAGAGGCTATTCGCAGGGCCGGCTGAGGCTGGTCTACGAGGCCAATCCGATCGCCTTCCTCGTCGAGAATGCCGGTGGTGCGGCGACCAATGCCGTCTCCCGCATCCTCGATATCGAGCCGGAAAGCCTGCACCAGCGCGTGCCGCTGGTCTTCGGCTCGCGCCGCGAGGTGGCACGTGTCGCCCGCTACCATGTCGACCCCACAATGATCGGTGAACGCGCGCCGCTGTTTGGCAAGCGCGGCCTGTTCCGCGCCTGAGGAGAAACCAATGTCAGCCAAATACCCGATCATTTCGATCACCGGCTCGTCCGGCGCCGGCACGACCACCGTCAAGGACACTTTCGAGAAGATCTTCAAGCGCGAGAACATCTCCGCCTCGTTCATCGAGGGCGATGCCTTCCACCGCTACGACCGCGAGGCGATGAAAAAGAAGGTCGCCGAAGAAAAGGCCAAGGGTAACGATTTCACCCATTTCGCCGCCGACGCCAACGAATTGGCAATCCTAGAGAACGTGTTCTCCGAATATGGCCGCCGCGGCATCGGCCGGACCCGGCATTACATCCACGACGACGCCGAGGCGGCGAAATACGGCTCCGCCCCCGGCACCTTCACCGAGTGGGAGGAATTCAAGGGCAGCGACCTCCTGTTCTATGAGGGACTTCACGGCTGTGCGGTAACCGAGGACCTGAATCTCGCGCAGCATTGCGACCTCAAGATCGGCGTCGTGCCCGTCATCAATCTCGAATGGATCCAGAAGATCCATCGCGACAAGGCCACCCGCGGTTATTCGACGGAGGCCGTCACCGACACGATCCTTCGCCGCATGCCGGACTATGTCCACTATATCTGCCCGCAGTTCTCGCAGACGGACATCAACTTCCAGCGCGTGCCCATCGTCGACACGTCCAACCCGTTTGTCGCCCGCTGGATCCCGACGCCGGCGGAATCGATCCTGGTGATCCGCTTCGCCAATCCGCGCGGCATCGATTTTCCCTACCTGCTGTCGATGCTGCAGAACAGCTTCATGTCGCGCGCCAATTCGATCGTCGTGCCCGGCGACAAGCTCGACCTCGCCATGCAGCTGATCTTCACGCCGCTGATCCACAAACTGCTCGAACGCAAGCACCGCATGTCGTGAGGAGGACGGTCATGAACATTTCGCAGAAGATCGAAACCCGCAATCCGGTGTCCGAAAAGGACATGGCGAATGCCATCCGTTTTCTCGCCATGGATGCGGTACAGAAGGCCAATTCGGGCCATCCCGGCATGCCGATGGGCATGGCCGATGCGGTGACCGTCCTGTTCAACCGCTTCATCACCCTGGATCCCTCGATGCCGGATTGGCCGAACCGCGACCGCTTCGTGCTGTCGGCCGGACACGGCTCGATGCTGCTCTACGCGATCCACCACCTGATCGGCTTTTCCGACATGCCGATGTCCGAACTCGCCGCCTTCCGGCAGATGGGTTCGAAGACCGCCGGCCATCCGGAATACGGCCATGCGCTCGGCATCGAGACGACCACCGGTCCGCTCGGCCAGGGCATCGCCACCGCCGTCGGTATGGCGATCGCCGAACAGATGATGGCCGCCCGCTTCGATTCCTCGCTCTGCGATCACTTCACCTACGTGGTTGCCGGCGACGGCTGCCTCCAGGAAGGCATCAGCCACGAGGCGATCGATCTGGCCGGACACTTGAAGCTCCGCAAGATGATCGTTCTGTGGGACGACAACCACATCTCGATTGATGGCGCGACAGAACTCTCCACCTCGATGGACCAGCTCGCCCGCTTCCGGGCCGCCGGCTGGGATGCGCAGGCCGTCGACGGTCACGATCCGGAAGCCGTCGCCAAGGCGATCGATCGCGCCCGCAAGAGCCGCAAGCCGTCGCTGATCGCCTGCCGCACCAGGATCGGCAAGGGTGCCGCCAGCATGGAAGGATCGCACAAGACCCATGGCGCTGCCCTTGGCGACAAGGAAATCGCCGCCACCCGTGAAAAGCTCGGCTGGCACCATCCGCCGTTCTTCGTGCCTGCCGACATCAAGTCGGCCTGGGAGAGCGTGGCCTCCCGTGGCCAGACGGCCCGCGAGGCCTGGGAAATCCGCCGCGACACGTCCCGCTCCAGGAAGCGCTACGAGCAGACGATCGAACGGGACCTCGGCCCGGAGGTCGCGCGGCAGCTTTCGAAATTCCGTGCCGAGCATCGCAACAAGGCGACCAAGGTCGCGACCCGCCAGGCATCGCAAATGGCGCTCGAGGCAATAAACGGCGCGACGTCGCTGACGATCGGCGGCTCGGCGGACCTTACCGGCTCCAACCTCACCATGACCTCCCAGACGGCGGCAATCGCCGCCGGCAACTTCAAGGGCCGCTACCTGCACTATGGCATCCGCGAGCATGCCATGGCGGCGGCGATGAACGGCATCGCCCTGCATGGCGGCTTCATCCCCTATGGCGGCACCTTCCTGGTGTTCTCCGACTACGCCCGGGGCGGGATTCGGCTCTCGGCGCTGATGGGTCTGCCGGTCGTCTACGTGCTGACCCATGATTCCATCGGCCTTGGCGAGGACGGCCCGACCCACCAGCCGGTCGAGCATCTGGCCATGCTGCGCGCCACGCCGAACCTCAACGTCTTCCGCCCGTCCGACATCATCGAGACGGCGGAATGCTGGGAGATCGCGCTGACGGAAAAGGCGACGCCGAGCGTGCTCGCCCTTTCGCGCCAGGCCTTGCCTATGCTGCGCACGCTCCCC
>DAIMJJ010000156.1:0-10439 GCA_036722275.1 Rhizobium sp.
CGTCGGTGATCAGGCGCACCACGCGGCGCTTGAACTTCTCCGCGGGCTGCTTCTGCTGGGCGACGAGCGTCACGTCGCCCTGCACGGCCGGGTGATGGGCGCTGAACGCACAGGCCGAGGCCGGTGCCGCGAAGCTGCCGATGGCGATCGATACGGCCGCGGCGGCGACCAAGTACTTCTTCATGTTGGTATCCCCCAAATTGTCAGGGTTCGGAGACTAACCGAACCCCCGACCGATGCAAGTCCCCGGGCCTTGGTGCATAACGATTTGACGCCCGCCGGGGGAGACTTGCAGCCGCAAGAGCAGTCTGCCGCGTTACATCACGATGACGGTGGTTCCGACCTTGACGCGTTCATAGAGGTCGACCACGTCCTCGTTGCGCATGCGGATGCAGCCCGAGGACACGCCGCTGCCGATCGTCCACGGGGCATTGGTGCCGTGGATGCGGTAGAGCGTCGAGCCGAGATACATGGCGCGGGCGCCGAGCGGATTTTCCGGGCCGCCGTCCATGCGGGCCGGCAGATAGTGGCCCTTGGCCGCCTCGCGGGCGATCATCTCCTGAGGCGGCGTCCAGTCCGGCCATTCCTTCTTGGCGGTGATCTTGTGCTTGCCGGCCCATTCGAAGCCGGGCTTGCCGACGCCGACGCCGTAGCGGCGGGCCTGGCCGTTGCCGGTCACGAGATAGAGAAAGCGGTTGTTGGTGTCGATGACGATCGTGCCGGGCTTGTGCGGCGTGTCGTAGGCGACCATCTGCGGCAGGAAGATCGGATCGATCTGCGTGCGCACCGGCTTGTTCGGCCGTGCGGCCGCCGGCTGCACGAGTGTGGCCTGCGGCGCGCGACGCTGCACCTGGCGCTGATAGGTCCGCACTTGCGGCTGCACCGCGCGCGGCGCGTAGACGACCGGACGCTGGGCACCGCCGAGCTGCATGACCCAGGGGGCGGAGAGGTCGGGACTGACGATGACCGGCGGGCGGCTGCCATAACGATCACTGGCGACCGCCGGCTGGATCGCGGTCAAGGCCAGGCATAGACCGGCAAGGCCGGCCATCAGATGGGATTTCTCGAACATCGGACAACTCGCTACATGGGACCGAAGGAAGACTGCACCCGAATGGGCTTTCCAGGCGATCGTGCCAGCGGCGTCGCGACAATTGGTAAATGGCCGTTCATGAAAATGCGATCGACCGCGTAAACCTTTCATCAGGGTTAGCCGTCGGTTTGGAAAAATAGTGAACAAATGGTAGACGGGGCCGAACAGCGGAGGGAATCATTGCTGATGGAAACGGATGGCCTGATCACCGGCGAGGATGGACGGCAACGCTGCTTCTGGTATGGCGGCCTGGAAGACTACCGCCGTTACCATGACGAGGAGTGGGGCCGGCCGGTCACCGACGACCGGCGGCTGTTCGAGAAGATCTGCCTCGAAGGCTTCCAGTCCGGACTGTCCTGGCTCACCATCCTGCGCAAGCGCGACAGTTTCCGCGCCGCCTTTGCCGGCTTCGATTTCCACCGCGTTGCCCGCTTCGACGACGACGATATCGCCCGGTGCCTAGCCGATGCCGGCATTGTCCGTCACCGTGGCAAGATCGTCTCGACCATCAACAATGCCCGTCGCGCGATGGAGCTGGAGGCGGAGTTCGGTTCGCTCTCGCGTTATTTCTGGAGTTTCGAGCCCGACGCTGAGGAACGGCCGGCCCGCATGGACTACGCGACCCTGCGCGCCAACCCGACCTCGCCGACCTCGGTGCGCCTGTCGAAGGACCTGAAGAAGCGCGGCTGGACCTTCGTCGGCCCGACCACGGTCTATGCCTTCATGCAGGCCATGGGGCTGGTCAACGATCATATCGAGGGCTGCTGCTGCCGGGAGGCGGTCGAAGCATTGCGCCTGAAGCGCCCGACCGTCTGAGGGGCCGCGAACCCTCATTTTACCGAAGGTCACGCCCTATGCCCGATTTCCGCGGTTCTCTTCGCAGATCGGCGGCAACTGATCGCGAAATTTAGTTCATTATTAAATTCGAAAATTTATGGTCTGAGCTGCAGAGGAGGCGATGACCATCGATGTTTTCCAGATTCAGACAGCAAAATTCGAACGCAGCGATCAAGTTGGAGGAAGCGCAGCCACTGCATGACGTCCTCAAGGCAATCGAGCCGCCGCCTGCGCTTGTTGAACACGAGGTGGCGGCCTCGGCACCGGAATTGGATGAAGAACTCATGCGGGTCGTGCGCACGACCTCGGCTCTTTCTGACCTCTCCCCCGATCATTTCAGCTTTGCCGGCCGCCCCGCACGCCTGGCCATGGCCTATGTGTCGCCGCATGTCGATTTCAACGCCGTGGTCGAAGGACTTCGCCGTCGGGCCGGTTCGGTGCCCGTGATCGTCTCGACGACGGCCGGCGAGCTGTGCAGCACCGGCCTGTCGGCCTCCGAGCCGCTTTACTGCCCCGCCGGCGACGGTTGGGACAATGTGGTCGTGCAAGTCTTCAGCCCAGACCTGTTGTCGCAACTGTCGATCCAGTCCGTTCCGCTGGCCAATGAGGACATCCGGGCCGGCCATCCGACAAAGAGCCATGAGGCGCGCATCAAGGAAATCGAGCGCAATCTGTCGCGTGTCCGCGTCCCCTTCGAGATCCGCGCGGACGACACGCTGGCGCTGACCCTGATCGACGGCCTGTCGGCGTCGGAGAACTATTTCATGGAGGCCGTCTATCGCACCGACCGCTTCCCGTGCCTGTTCATCGGCGGATCGGCCGGCGGCAAGCTCGACTTCAAGCACACCTATATCTTCGACGGTCAGAGCGTGCTGGAGAACCACGCGGTGGTGGCCTTCGCCAAGGTGGCGCCGGGCGTTCGTTTCGGCATCCTCAAGACGCAGAACTTCTCCGAGACCGGCAAGTCGATCGTCGTCATCGAGGCCCAGGCCGAGACGCGGCAGGTGAGGGCCATTGTCGACACCGCAAGCGTCGAGGTGGTGCCGGTCATCGACGCCCTGTGCCGGATGATGGGCTGTCTGCCGCAGGATCTCTCGAAGCGCCTGGAAGGCCACACCTTTGCCGTGCGCATGAACGGCGAGCTGTTCGTCCGCTCGGTCGCCGGCATCGATCTCGAAAAGGGCGTTGTCAGCTTCTACTGTGACGTCAACCCCGGCGACGAGCTGCATCTCGTCAAGGCGACCGATTTTGCCGGCCAGACCCGACGGGACATGGAGATCTTTCTCCGCGACAAGCCGGAGCCCGTGGCCGCCATTCTCAACGACTGCATCCTGCGCCGCCTGGGTAATGACAAGGAGCTCGGCCGGCTCGCCGGCAGCTGGAACATTCCCGCCGCAGGCTTCTCCACCTTCGGCGAACTGCTCGGCATCAACGTCAACCAGACTCTGACGGCCGTCGTCTTCTTCCGCGTTGAGGACGGCGAACGGTTCCGCGATCCCTTCGTCGACCAGTTTCCGATCCACTATGCCCGCTTCTCACGCTACTTCACCGAGACCCGGCTGCTGCGCCAGCAGTTGATCAACCAGATGCGCAAGAAGGTGATCGGGCGTCTCACCGAATTCATCCAGCGCACTTCGATGCTGAGCGGCCAGCTCGATCAGGTGGTCGGGCGCACTGACGAGATGCGCCAGAATGTCGAAACCATGCAGAGCGACATGGAAGAGCGCATCCGCAGTGTCGCCCATGTCGACGAGCAGGGTGTGCTCGAGGAGGAGTTCCAGAAGGTCGCAGCGATGATGCAGCGCCTGAACAACATCGTCGGCATCATCGACAAGATCACCATGCAGACCAACCTTCTGTCGCTCAATGCCACCATCGAGGCGGCGCGGGCGGGTGAGGCAGGACGCGCCTTCGCCATCGTCGCCAATGAGGTGCGGGCGCTGGCCACCAACACCAAGCAGACCCTCGACGCCAGCCGGGAATCGCTGTCGCAGGTGGAGGCCTCGATGAAGGTGCTCGGCGAGCATATCGCCGCATCCGAAACGAAGCTGTCGAGCGCCGAGGCAGGCTATAGCGACATCTTCGGCCAGCTCGGCTCGCTGTTCTCGTCCTTCTCCCGCATCAACGAGGTCATGGGCGAACTCGGCACCATGTCGCAGCATCAGCGCTCGATGATGGGGCAGGTCGAGCTCGACATCGATCGTCTCAGGCGCATCGAGGGCTGATCCCGGCCTGCCGGTCCTCAGTCGATGCTGATCGCCAGCACCCGGCTGATCTCCGTCAGCGAGCGTCCGGACTGGGCGCGCCAGCTGTTGAAGGCCGCCTGCACGGCGGCCCTGTCCTTTGCCGAGGACGGCGCCTTGTCGACAATACCCTCGGCAATCAGCCGGTTGACGACGCTTTGCGACAGGATGAAGCTGTCGATGCCGCTGAAGCGCAGAAAATACTGCCCGGTATTGCCGCCGAGCCGCGAGCCGCGCTTCTTCAATATCTCGAGAAGCCCCATGTAATCCTCGCTCGGCCATTCGGCGAAGAAACGGCCGGCGCTGCCATGTTCGCGCGCCAGATCGGCTAGGAAGGCGGCATTTTCCTGCACCGAACGGATCTTCTGCCCGTGCCGCACAATGCGTGTGTCCGAGACCAGGCGTTCGAAATCCTCGTCATGCAGCATCAGGCAGTGGCCGATGTCGAAGCCTTCGAAGGCGGCTTCAAAACCCGGCCACATAGCCTCGATCACCTTCCAGTTGAAGCCCGACTGGAAGATGCAGCGGGTCATGACCGCCAGGAACCGGTCGTCGGGCGTCTGGGCGATTTCGGCTGGAGGCTTCGGGTATTGCAGCACCGCTTCCACGGCTTGGTCACCGCCCTTGCGTTCGGCCGCCAGTCTCCAGATCGCATCGAATGTCCGCACCGGCAGTCTCCTTACTTAGCGACCGATCTCGTCGAGCAGCGGCAGAAGCTCGCCGAGATGGCCGATCTCGCGAAACCGGGGAGCCTCGTCCGGCTTGTCGACATGCTCAAGGATCCAGGTCAGCTCATGCGGCACGAACACGCCCCAGGCACCGGCGGCGATGGCCGGCACAATGTCGGATTTCAGCGAGTTGCCGACCATCATCGCCCGCTCGGCACCGTCCGCGGTGCGGCCGAAGATGCGCCGGTAGGTGGTCGCCGACTTGTCGGACACGATCTCCACCGCGTCGAAATAGTCGCCAAGGCCAGACTGGGCCAGCTTGCGCTCCTGGTCGAACAGGTCACCCTTGGTGATCAGCACGAGATAATAGTGTCCCGCCAAGGCCTCCAGCGTCTCGCGCGCCTTGGGCATGGTCTCCACGGGGTGGGTCAAAAGCTCACGGCCGATCGACAGGATCTCGCCGATCGTCTTCGTCGGAACCCGGCCCTCCGTCACTTCGAGCGCCGTCTCGATCATCGACAGCGTGAAGCCTTTGATGCCGAAACCGTAATGGGAAAGGTTGCGCTTCTCCGCCTCGAGCAGCCGTTCGGATATGTGTTCACCCTCGGCGAAATCGGACAGCAGACCGCGGAAATGCTCCTCGGTCAGCCGGTAGAACTGCTCGTTCTGCCAGAGCGTATCGTCGGCGTCGAAGCCGATCACGGTGAGCGGACGGGTGTTCATCGGAAGCTCTCTTTCATGATCGATGGCGGCAAAATAGCGCTTTCCTGTGTCGAAGGCGAGGCCGGGACGGTCTTGCGTCACAGGATGCCGAGCAGCCGGATCATCGCCATGCTGATGATGCAGAGCGCCACGAGCGAGACGGCAGCCGCCAGGATCACCCGCCCGCCGGCCTGCCGGAGGCTGCGCACATCGACGGTGAGGCCGAGGCCCGCCATGGCCATGGTGGTGAACAGGCTGGAGGTGGAGGCAAGAACCGACAAGGCCGCGGGGGAAAAGAGATCGGCAGCCCGCAGCGCCGCCATGACCGCAAAGCCGAGGATGAACCAGGGCAGGACATGCGCGATCGAGACATGCCGCCCGCCAAGGCCGCGCGCCAGCCCGACGATGAAGAGCAGGGGCCCGAGCATCAGCACGCGGACGAGCTTGACCAGCGTTCCGGTCTGAAGGCTGACGGCGCCCATCGGTGCCGTTGCCGCAAGCACCTGCGGCACGGCATAGACGGTCAGCCCGGCAAAGACGCCGTATTGAACCTGCGACAGATGGATGGCGAGCCCGATGATCGGCATCAGCAGCACCGCGGCAATGCCCAGCACCGCCGTGAAGGCGATCGATGCCGCCACGTCCTCGGCGCTCGCCTCCACCACCGGTGCCGACGCGGCGATGGCGGAATTGCCGCAGATGGAATTGCCGAAGGCGATCAGGAAGGCGAGCTTCGGAGACAGGCCGAGCATCCGACCGATGGCGAAGCTGACGCCAATCGAGGCGAGCACGACGACGGCAATGCCGCCGACGAGGCGCGGCCCGGCCTGTCCGATCGCCGCAAGGCTGACCGACGCGCCGAGGCTGACGATCGCGCATTCCAGGAGAAAATGCGCCGAGACGCGGATACCCGGCGCAAAGGCGGGCGGCAGCCGCACACTCGATCGAAGGACCGTGCCGACGACGATGGCCAGAACCAGGCCTTCAATCGCTCGGAAACCGAGAAGCTGAAACTCCAGCTTTTCCAGGATAAGGCCAGCACCGGCGACGGCGAGAGACAGAAGGAGGCCCGGCAGAGAGGCGGTGAGGCGGGCGAGGGCGGGCATCATTGGGAGAGGCATGGCAGAGGCACCGGTTCAGGAAAGGGGCCCATTGTGGTTCGCTCGATTGTCGACTTCCATCGCATAATCTGACATAAATCATTCGCCTGAAATGAACGAATGACCATGACCTTCGAACAGCTTTCCATCTTTGTCGCCGTTGCCGAGCGCGAGCATCTGACGCGGGCCGCCGCGGCAATCGGCCTGACGCCCTCGGCGGTCAGCGCCGCGATCCGCAATCTCGAGGCCTATTATCGGGTCGCCCTGTTTCATCGCGTCGGGCGCCGCATCGAACTGACGGCGGAGGGGCGGCTCTTTCTCGAAGAGGCCCGGGCGACGCTTGCGCGGGCGCGCGCCGCCGAACTGATGCTGTCCGAACTGGGCGGGCTGTCGCGGGGCCGGCTTGCCATCCATGCGAGCCAGACGGTGGCCAGCTACTGGCTGCCGCCGCTCCTCATGCGGTTCCATACGGATTATCCCGGCATCGAGCTTGAACTGACGATCGGTAACACAGCCTCGGTGGCAAAGGCGGTTCACGCGGGCGAGGCGGATGTCGGCTTCGTCGAGGGGCCTGTTTCCGATCCGGCCCTTGCCGTCGTCAAGGTCGCGGCCGATGCCCTTCTGGTCACGACGGCGCCCGACCATCCGTTTGCGGACGGCCGGCCCGTGACCCCGCGGCAACTGATCGAGGACACCGGCTGGGTCATGCGCGAAGCCGGATCCGGCACCCGTCAGGCCTTCGAGGAAACCTTGCGACAGCAGGGCGAGGACCCGGCACGGCTGCGCACGGTGTTGACGCTTCCGTCCAATGAGGCGGTGTTGTCGGCCGTCGTCTGCGGGCCTTGTGCCGCGGTGGTCTCGAGCATTGCCGCGGCCGGTCGGCTGCGCGAGGGAGAGCTCGTTGCGGCGAATTTTACGCTGCCGGGCCGGTCGTTCTGCCTGCTGCGCCACAAGGAACGCCGCCCGAGCCGGGCGGCGTCCATGTTGGAGGCCATGAGCCGGGAGCCTTTAAAGTACAAGGCCGGCCACTAGGCCGGCCCGGGGCTGACAGGACCCCTTACTGGCCGTGTTTGGCCAGCCATTCCTTCATCATGGCAATTTCGCCTTCCTGGGCCTTGATGACCTCCTCGGCGAGTTTGCGGATCTCCGGATCCTTGCCGTATTGCAGCTGGATCTTGGCCATGTCGATCGCGCCCTGGTGATGCGGGATCATGCCGCGGACGAAATCGACGTCGGCATTGCCGGAATATTCGATCGCCATGTCGTTGTGCATCTTGCCGTTGGCCTTGGCAAAGGCCTGGCTGGAAGGACCCTGGTCGCCGACCGGCTGGCTCATGTCCATGGTGGCGGTGTGGCCCGCATGGCTGCTGCTGTCCTCAGCAAAGGCAGCGGTCGAGATCAGAACGGCGGATGCGGTGAAGAGTGCTTTGATCAGCATTGTTTTTCCCTTGTCTTTTGAAAACGAGAATTCAGGTTCGGCGAAGGTCGCCGCAGGCTTGAAACCGTATTTCTCAGACGCGGGGAGGGGGATCGAGCGGAGCTGCCGGCCATGAGGTCAGCGTGGCCAGCACGGTCACGGCCTCGGCACTGCGCGGCGGCTTGCCGCCATCCGCCATCGGCAGGGCTGCCGGCAGGGTCAGGCAGGCGGCGCAATGCGGCGACCGGTCGGACTTGCCGGGATGCGGACAGTCGCTATTGGCGCCATGGGTGGATGAAGCAGCCATCAGGCCTTTGCCATGCATCGCATGGCCATGCGCGGCCGTCGTCGGCGCTGCGCCTGTCTCTGCTTCGGTCGCCATCGCCGCCGCGGCAAAAGCCGCCGGCGCGGAGGGTACACCCGCCATGCCGGTCAGCGGCATGGCGCCATAGGCCAGCGCGGCAAGGACAAGAAGGGTGCGAACCAGAAAACGCATGGTGTCGAAGGTAAGGGGGATTTCGTCGAAAGCAAGGCCGTGGCGTATGTCGGTCGAGAGAAGACCTCAGCTCGCGATCACCCTGTGCGTGATGCAGTAGTCCGGGCTCTCCTCGCCGAGCGGCGCCACCGGCCAGTCCCATTCGGCGCGATGGGGTGGAACCTCGACGCCGTGGAGAAGGTCGAAGCGCTCGTGCAGGCGGCCCGTGCGGTCGATGACCTCATAGGCGATGTCGGTGACGAGGCAGGCGCGAGCCGGCAAGGCCGCAAGACCGTTGATATGGGCGCGGATCAGCCGGGCCACGCCATCTTCGGATATGCCGTCGCCGGCCGTCGCAAGCCGCCGCCGGACGCCGCGCCCGATCTGCGAAAGCAGGTTGGCGGAGACGACAAGGTCGAGATAGGGAACCTGGCGCAGGAAGCCGAGCGGCTCGGGCTCTCCGCCGCCCGCCAGCTGATCGAAGCCGGAGAGATCGCGCTCGATCAAACGGACATTCGTCAGGCCCTTGAGCCTCAGCCACGTGCGCACGTTCACGAGATGCACCAGATCGATGAGCACGACCGTATCGAAGGTCCGGCACAGCGCCTCGATCGGAACGTCGCGCAACAGGCCGGAGCCGAGCACAACCGCGGTGCGGCGCTGCTTGAGATCTGCCACGGCCGCAAGCACCGCCGCCTTGCTGTTTTCCTCATGGGCATGCCAGTCGGCTGCGCAGCGGCGGGCCCGCGCCCACAGATTGACGGAGGAGCGGATGAAGGGCCGATGGCCGGGCGTCGTGAGCGGCCAGGTGACGGCATAGTTCAGCGCTTCGAGGATCATGGTTTACCGGTAGATTTGCGAGCGGTGGCGGATTCAATGTGGTCCTTCGCCGAGCAATGTTTCCTCAGCCTTGCCCGCGTTCTCCTGTCGCAAACTCTCTTCGCGCGAAATCCGGGCGATGAGGACGTCCACCAGATAAGCCTCAAGGCTTACGCCCGCCGCGGCCGCATGCCGCTCAAGCTCGGCATGCATTTCGTCCGGCATGTCGATCGTCATTTGCCTGTTCATCGGCCGACCCCTCGTTTGGCCAAGAATATACCACCCGTTCGCCCTGCCTTCCAGCCTTCGCCCTTGCCGCCAAAACCTCGATCCTCTAAGACACCGACACATTTGAAAACGAAGAAATCCGGTGCCCGCATCATGAGCGAAAAGACCAAGAAGCCGCAGAAACTGAAAGCCCGCCTGCCGCGCGGCTTCGTCGATCGCGAGGCGGCCGACATTCGCGCGGTCAACGAGATGACGGCAAAGATCCGCGAGGTCTACGAGCGCTACGGCTTCGATCCGATCGAAACGCCGCTGATGGAATATACCGATGCGCTCGGCAAGTTCCTGCCCGATGCCGACCGGCCGAATGAGGGTGTCTTCTCGTTGATGGATGACGACGAGCAGTGGATGTCGCTGCGCTATGACCTGACGGCCCCGCTGGCCCGTCACGTCGCGGAAAACTTCCAGGAGATCCAGCTCCCCTACCGCACCTATCGTGCCGGCTATGTCTTCCGCAATGAGAAGCCGGGCCCGGGCCGCTTCCGCCAGTTCATGCAGTTCGACGCCGATAGCGTTGGTGCGCCCGGCGTGCAGGCCGATGCCGAAATGTGCATGATGATGGCCGATACGCTGGAAGCGCTCGGCATCAAGCGCGGCGACTATGTGATCCGGGTGAACAACCGCAAGGTTCTCGACGGCGTGATGGAAGCGATCGGTGTCGGCGGCGACGCAAACTTCGCCCGCCGTCTGACGGTTCTGCGCGCCATCGACAAGCTCGACAAGTTCGGCACCGAGGGCGTCAAGCTCCTGCTCGGCGAAGGCCGCAAGGACGAGTCGGGCGACTTCACCAAGGGCGCCGG
>DAIMJJ010000157.1:0-10411 GCA_036722275.1 Rhizobium sp.
CCATGACCGCCATCGGAGACCGGGTGGTGACGATCGCCGAGGCGTGGATTGGTACGCCCTATCGGCATCAGGCATCGGCGAAGGGGATCGGCTGCGATTGCCTGGGGCTGGTGCGAGGGATCTGGCGGGAGATCTACGGGACAGAACCGGAGGCGGTGGCGCCGTACCGGGCGGACTGGGCGGAGCGCGGTGGCGGCGAGCGCCTGCTGGAGGCGGCGGGGCGGCATTGCGTGCCGGTGGCGGATCTCTCCGTCGCCGAGCCGGGCGATCTGCTGATCTTCCGCTTTCATCCGCAATTCGCCGCCAAGCATGCCGGCATTCTCGCCGGGGCCGATGCCTTCATCCACGCCTATGAACAGGCGGCCGTGATCCGTTCGGCGCTGGTGCCGTCCTGGTTGAGGCGGATCGCCGGGATCTACCGCTTTCCGGAGATTTCTTGAAAAACGGCGGGGCTTGACGTATTGTTGTGAAGTGCTGGACGAGGCTGCTACCTCGCCCAGCGTTTGCTAAGCTTTGAAGCTGACCCGGACGGTCATAGACCAGCCCGTCCGGGTTATCCTCAAGATCAGCGTAATGCCAATTGGCCAAGACCGCATAGCATCACCTCCACATTCGAGAGCAAGGCCTTTGCCACGGTCGGCGGAGCCCATCTTCGCCGACGCGCCGGCTGGCGCGGCGCTTGCTGCTTCTGCTCCCGAACCTTCACATCCTATCACAATTTAGGCGAGCATCCAGCTGGGTGCCGCAAGGGGCATCCATGGCCACAATTCTCTTCCAGGCGGCGGGTGCGGCACTTGGTTCGGTGTTCGGGCCGCTCGGCGCCATCATCGGTCGGGCCGCCGGCGCGCTTGCCGGCAACATGGTCGACCGGGCGCTGATCGGCGGCGGGACGACCGTGTCGGGGCAACGGCTTTCGGCTGCGCGTCTGCCGGGAGCGGCCGAAGGAACGGGCATTCCCCGGCTCTATGGCACGGCGAGGCTCGGCGGTACGCTGATCTGGGCGACGCGCTTCGAGGAGGAGGCAACCACCGAGCGCAGCGGCGCCAAGGCCACCGGGCCGAAGGTGAAGACCTATCGCTATTTCGCCAATATCGCCGTCGGCCTTTGCGAGGGCCCGGTGGCGCTGGTGCGCCGCGTCTGGGCGGATGGCGACGAACTCGACCTGAGCAAGGTCGAGATGCGGGTTTACTCCGGCAGGGAGGACCAGCTGCCTGATCCGCTGATTGAGGCCAAGCAGGGAACGGGCAAGGCGCCCGCCTATCGCGGCCTCGCCTATGTGGTGTTCGAGCGGCTGCCGCTCGACGATTTCGGCAACCGCCTGCCGCTGCTGCAGTTCGAGGTCGTGCGCCCGGTCGGGCGGCTGGAGGAGATGGTGCGGGCGGTGACGGTCATACCGGGCGCCACCGAGCACGGTTATGCCACGACGCCGATCAAGGAGAAGACCGGCGAGGGAGCCGCGCGCATCCTCAACCGCAACACGCTGACGGCGCCGAGCGACTGGCAGGCCTCGATCGACGAGCTGCAGGCGCTTTGCCCCAACCTCCAGGATGTCGCGCTGGTCGTCTCGTGGTTCGGCACGGATCTGCGTGCCGGTCACTGCCGGGTGGTGCCCGGCGTCGAGGTGGAAAGCCGAAACGAGAGCCGGAGCTGGCGGGTGTCGGGCCTGACGCGCAGCGAGGCGCGCCTCGTCAGCCGGCACGATGGCGGTCCGGCCTATGGCGGCACCCCGGATGACAGAAGTGTCATCGAGGCGATCGCCGATCTGAAAGCCCGCGGACTGAAGGTGACGCTCTATCCCTTCGTGATGATGGACATCCCTGACGGCAACGGTCTTGCCGACCCTTATGGCGGCGGCGAGCAGGCGGCCTACCCCTGGCGCGGGCGCATCACCTGCCATCCGGCGCCGGGGCGGCCCGGTTCGCCCAACCGCTCGGCCGCGATCACAGGTCTTGTCGCCGACTTCTGCGGGACGGCGCGGGCGGCGGATTTCGACGTGTCCGGCACGAGGGTTTCCTATGAGGGAGCGGGCGAGGGGTATCGCCGCATGGTGCTGCATTATGCGCTGCTGGCCGCTCAGGCGGGCGGCGTCGATGGTTTCCTCATCGGCTCGGAATTGCGCGGGCTGACGACGCTCCGCGATGCGAGCGACGGTTTCCCCTTCGTCGAGGCGCTGTGTTCGCTTGCCGCGGAGGTCCGTGCGATCCTCGGGTCCTCGGCGAAGATCACCTATGGCGCCGACTGGAGCGAGTACTTTGGCCATCATCCGGCCGATGGCTCGGGCGACGTGTTCTTTCACCTCGATCCGCTCTGGGCGCATCCGGCGATCGACGCCGTCGGCATCGACAATTACACGCCGCTCTCCGACTGGCGTGACGCCGATCTAGAAAATCCCAATCCGGACGGCTTTCGTCTGGCCGACGATGCGGGCGCGATGGCCCGGCAGATCACGGCGGGTGAGGGGTTCGACTGGTTTTATGCGAGCGAGGCCGACAGGGCGGCCCGCATCCGTTCGCCGATCAGTGACGGGCTGGCGGGCAAGCCCTGGGTCTATCGCTTCAAGGACATCCAAGGCTGGTGGGGCAATCTCCATCACGACCGGATCGGCGGCGCGGAACGGCCCGAGCCGAGCGCCTGGCGGCCGGGGATGAAACCGATCTGGTTCACCGAGCTCGGCTGCGCGGCGGTCGACAAGGGGGCAAACCAGCCGAACGTCTTCGGCGATCCGAAGTCGGCGGAAAGCGCGCTGCCGTACTTTTCCGGCGGTACGCGCAGCGACAGTCAGCAGCGGCGGTTTCTCGAGGCGCATCTCGATTATTGGCGGGGCGGCGATGCACCGGCGGGCATGGTCCATCCGGATCACATCTATCTGTGGACCTGGGATGCGCGGCCGCTGCCGGCCTTTCCGCAGGATCTCGGGATATGGGCCGACGGCGGCAACTGGCGGACCGGCCACTGGCTGAACGGACGGCTTGGAACGGGCACGCTGGCGGACGTGCTGTCGGCGCTGCTCAAGGATCACGGCTTTGCCGATTACGACGTCACGGCCGTGAGCGGCGATCTCGCGGGCTATGTGCAGGGCGACCTTGCCTCGGCCCGCAGCCTGATCGAGCCGCTGGCCGAGGCCTATGCGCTCGATGTGATCGAGGACGGGGCGCGGCTGACCTTCCGCTCGCGGCTGGCGGCAAGCCTTGCGGCGCACACGGTCACCGTTCTTGCCGACCTGAAGGATGAACCGCTGTGGCGCGAGACGCGCGGCCATGACAGCGACTTTGCGGCCGAGGCCTGCCTCACCTTTTTCGATGCGCAGAGCGATTATGCCGAGGCCTCTGCGCGCTCCCGGCGGATCGAGGCGCAGACCGAGCGCCAGATGGCGCGCGACCTGCCGGCCGTGCTGGCCGAGGAGACGGCGTTGGCGCTTGCCGAAGGCATGCTGCGCGATCATCGCATTGGCCGCCGCCGGCTGGACCTGTCGCTCGGTCCCCATGACTTGCGGGTGCAGCCCGGCGATGTGCTGATGCTGCCCGAGGGGCCGGACGGCCGGTTCCTGGTGAGCGAGATCGAGGATGGACTGGCAAGGCGCCTGTCGCTGCGCGAGGTGGCCTCTGCCGTCTCCGCCACGCCGCTATCACAAGGGGCGGGGCGCACGCCTGACCGACCGGGATCGGTCGCTTTCGAGCCGCTGATCAGCCTGATCGACCTGCCGCAGCCCGGTGTGGGCGAGACGGCGGGCGGGGCCTGCGTGGCCGGGCTTTCCCGCCCCTGGCGGCGCATGGTGATCTCGTCGGCCGGGACAGGCGGTGGCTATCGCACGCGCACGACGCTGGAACGGCCGGCGACGCTCGGACGTCTGATTTTGCCGCTCGGGGGTGGGGTGTCGGGACGCTTTGACGGCGCCCGGACCCTGGAGGTCGAGCTGTTCTTCGGCAGTTTTGCCGCGGCCGACCGCATGGCGGTGCTCGGCGGCGAGAACCGGCTGGCGCTTTTGTCGCGGACCG
This sequence comes from Rhizobium sp., assembly GCA_036722275.1. GTDB lineage: Bacteria > Pseudomonadota > Alphaproteobacteria > Rhizobiales > Rhizobiaceae > Allorhizobium. The sequence goes on from DAIMJJ010000157.1 coordinate 3,996, forward strand.
GCGCTTACGAAATCATCGGCTTTGCCGACGCAGAGGAGGTGGCTCCGAGCCGCTGGCGGCTATCCTCCCTGCTGCGCGGGCTCTCCGGCACGGAGGACGCCATGGCGGCCGGCGCCGATGCCGGTTCAACGGTCGTGCTGCTCGACGCGGCCGTGCTGCCGCTCGGCCTGTCGGCGGAAGAGACGGGCCTTTCGCTCGACTATCTCGCCGAGCCGCTGGGCATGGTGGCGCCGGCCGTCGATCTCGGCGGCTTTTCCGGCGGGTTGCGGGCGCAGACGCCCCTTTCGCCGGTCCATTGCCGGGCGCGGCGCAACGGGAGCGGCGACATCACCTTGTCCTGGGTCCGGCGGACGCGACTGGACGGCGACAGCTGGCTGCCGGCCGAGGTGCCGCTCGATGAAGCGGACGAGGCCTATCGGCTGGAGATCCTCGACGGGGCGGTCATTCGGCGGGCGGTGGAGACCGGCGAGGCGCGGTATGTCTATCCGCAGGCGCAGGAGCTTGCCGATTTCGGCGGCTTGCAGTCGAGCCTTCGTCTGCGGGTGCGCCAGCGGGGCCGCATTGCGGAAGGGATTGCCGCCGAGGCCGAACTGGCGGTGGAATAAGGGACATGCGGCTCGGCTTCAGCCAGTGAATGACGTCACCTTATGAGGCGTTCGCAGCGCTGGCCGTTTCCTCTCCAATCCTGCCGTGAGAAGGCCAAAGGGCGGGGCAACGGTTCGGTGCGACGTGCATTCTTGCGAAGCGCCTCGATCACAGACGGGCGGCGGTGCGCTCTTCGATAGGCGCCGCGCATGAATGTGTCGCGGATCTTGGCGCCCGCCCCATTCCTTTTTCCATCATCCATCAACCATCGAAACAAGGGAGAGCGACATGCTCGATGCGAAGCCGTGGTATCAGTCCAAGACCGTCTGGGGTGCGCTGATTGCGATCGCCGCGCCGCTTTTGAAACAGGCGGGTGTCGAATTGGGGCTTGCCGAACAGGCAAACCTCGCCGATGCTTTGACAACGATCGTCGGTGCTTTGGGAGGCGTGCTGGCGATCTACGGACGCGTGACGGCCAAGGGGCCGATCGACAAGGGTGTCGGCCGCAATTGAAAGCCACGCATTCATTTGCCATTCAGAAGGCATGCGATAGATAGAATGCAACAGCAAGACGTCGTGCGGAAGAAGAAGCAATGGCATCCATCATGATCATCGCAGGCCTGGCGGTCGGACTGGCGGCATCGCCGGCACCGGACCTTGCCGCCGCCGTGGGCATGAAGGCGCCGCTGGTCCTCGTGCAGTCTTCCGATGAGAACGGCGGCGTCGATTGCCGCAGCGCCGCCTATCGCGTGGTCGAGGAGGTCGGCGGGCAGTTGCTCTCCGTGCGCCAATCCGGCAATGAATGCGTCATCACGGTCCTGATTCCGGGCAGCGGCAACGAGCGGCCGCGCAAGGTGACCATGCGGGTTTCCAACTGATCCGCGCCCGGTGAAAACCGCGGCGACGTCGAGAGAACAAGGGGCGGGATAGATGCGCATTCTGGTCGTCGAGGACGATGTCAACCTCAACCGGCAGCTCGTCGAAGCGCTGCAGGAGGCCGGTTACGTCGTCGACAAGGCGTTCGACGGCGAGGAAGGCCATTTTCTCGGCGATACCGAACCCTATGACGCCGTCATCCTCGACATCGGCCTGCCGGAAATGGACGGCATTACCGTGCTGGAGAAGTGGCGGGCCGCCGGCCGCGTCATGCCGGTGCTGCTGCTGACGGCCCGCGACCGCTGGAGCGACAAGGTCGCCGGCATCGACGCCGGCGCCGACGACTATGTTGCCAAACCCTTCCATCTGGAAGAAGTGCTGGCCCGCATCCGCGCGCTGATCCGCCGCGCGGCGGGTCACGCCTCTTCCGAGATCACCTGCGGCCCGGTGCGCCTCGACACCAAAAGTTCCAAGGCGACCGTCGACGGCAAGGCGCTGAAACTGACCTCCCACGAATACCGGCTTCTGTCCTACCTCATGCACCATATGGGCGAGGTGGTGTCGCGCACCGAACTGGTCGAGCATCTCTACGACCAGGATTTCGACCGTGACAGCAACACCATCGAGGTCTTTGTCGGCCGGCTGCGCAAGAAGATCGGCATCGACATGATCGAGACGGTGCGCGGCCTCGGTTATCGCATCCAAGCCCCGCAAGAGGCGAAATGATTCCCGTCTCCCGGTCGCTGACCGTCCGCGTGCTGCTGCTGGCCACGCTGTGGTCGGCGGCATCGCTCGTCACGATCGCGCTGGTAATCTCGGCCTTCTATCGCCAGGGCGTGGAGCGCGGCTTCAACAATCTGCTGCGGGCCCAGCTCTACAACGTCATCAATTCGGTTTCGATCGGCGACGGTAATAGCCTGTCCGGTAGCCCGGAACTGGGCGACCTTCGGTTCTCGCAGCCGGAGACCGGCTGGTACTGGCTGGTCGAACCGCTCGGCGATTTTGCCGCAGCGCCGCTTGCCTCGACCTCGCTCGGCATGGCGGAACTGGCGGTGCCGAGCCTGGAGGAAGTGCCGTTCGACGAGCATTACGAACGTTTCTACCCCATGCTCGATGCCGTCGGGAACAAGATCCTGGTGGCCGAGACGGAAGTCGTACTCGACGGCGGCGACCGCGCGGCGCGCTTTCGCGTCTCCGGCAATCTCGACGTCGTCGAAGAGGAGATCAGCTTCTTCTCCACAAGGCTCTATGCCGGTCTGGCCCTGTTCGGTTTCGGCGGGCTGGTGGTCAACGGGCTTGCCATTCTCTACGGCCTGAAACCGCTCGACCGGGCGCGGCGGGCGCTGGAGAAAATCCGCGGCGGCGAGGCCGAGCGGATCGAGGGCGACTATCCGCGCGAGATCCAGCCGCTGGCCAACGAGATCAACGCGCTCATTGAAAGCAACCGCCGCATCGTCGAACGGGCACGCATGCAGGTCGGCAATCTCGCCCACTCGCTGAAGACGCCGATCGCGGTGCTGCTCAACGAGGCGAGGGGGCTGGACCCGGCACAGGGCGATGTGGTGCGCAGCCAGGCGGAAGCCATGCAGGCGCAGGTGACGAGCTATCTCAACCGTGCCCGCATCGCCGCCCAACGCGATTCGGTGCTGGCGCGCTGCGAGGCCGAACCGGTGCTGGAACGGCTGGTCCGCGTCATGCGCCGGCTCAATCCGCAGATCGACTTCACCCTTGATGTCGCACCGAACCTCGCTTTTGCAATGGAGCAGCAGGACGTTGAGGAAACCGTCGGCAACCTTTTGGAAAACGCCGCGCGGTTCGCCCGCACACGGGTGGCGGTGGTGGCGGTGCAGGCCGCTCAGGAACCGCAGGGCGCAGCCGAAAGCGCAAGGCGCGGCTGGATCGAGGTGACCGTCGAGGACGACGGGCCGGGACTGGCGCCCGACCAGATCGGCGAGGCGCTGAAGCGCGGCAAGCGGCTCGACGAGAGCAAGCCCGGCACCGGCCTTGGTCTTTCCATCGTCAAGGAGATTTCCAGCGAGTACCAGGGCAGTTTCGGCCTGTCGCGCGCCGCAATCGGCGGGCTGAAAGCGGCTCTTGTATTGCCGGCTGTGACGCGGGACACTGCATAATCAATTTTGTTGTGAAAAAACAATGGCGGCCATAAAGATGCCATGTGTATGCAGCAGCAGAGCGAGGACAGGCGTGATGATCGATCGTTCCGTTGGACGGACTGGGGCTGTTGCTATGGGTGTTTTCCGCTTTCGCGGCGCGGCATCAATCGCGCTTGTAGCATTTGCGCTTTCCGCCTGCACGACGACGGGCGGCGGGTCGAAGGGCGGTCTGCTCGGTTCCGGCAAGAGCAATTCCTCGGCCGTCTACATCTCGGCGTTGCAGGGCGGGATCGTCGCGCGGACCGGCGTGAAGCTGTCGAATAGCGAGATGCAGCGGGCGCTCGAAGCCGAGTACCGGGCGCTCGAGGCGGCTCCGGGCTTCCAGCCGGTCGCCTGGACCGGGCAGAGCGTCAGCGGCCAGGTCGTGGCGGCTGCACCCTATCAGGTCGGCCAGCAGAACTGCCGCCAGTATGTGCACAAGCTGAACGACAAGGGACGGCAGATCGAAGCGCGCGGGGCTGCCTGCCGCAATCCGAATGGAACCTGGACGCCCTTGACTTAAGTCAAGGCCGGTGTCGCCCCGCTCACCTACGGATCGGCTTGCGGCCAAACGCCTCAACTTTGCGTCATCCGCTCATTGAATGTGGCGCCGGCCCTCGGCTTGAAGTAATTGGGCATCATGTTGTTCTGGATCGTATCTGCCTTGCTGACGGTGGCGGTTGCCGTCGCCCTCCTGTATCCGCTGCTCAAGGGAGCGGCACCGGCGCCGGTTGACGATGCCGGCGAGGCCGCTGTCTATCGCGACCAGCTGAAGGAGTTGGAGCGGGACAAGGCCGCAGGACTGATTTCGGAAGAGGATGCCGGCTATGCCCGCGCCGAGATCGGTAGGCGTCTGCTGGCCGTCTCCGGCGACGGCGAAACGGCGCAGAAGACCGGGCGGGCGGGGCGGCTGAACGCCCTTTCGCAAGCCTTCATCATTCTCTGTCTTCCCGCAGTCGGGCTTGGTCTCTATTTGAAGACCGGCAACCCGGATATGCCGGCAGCGCCGCTCGAAGCGCGCCTGGAGAACCCCGGCAACAACATCGAACTGCTGGTCGCCAAGGTTGAACGGCATCTGGCGGAGAACCCCAATGATGGTTCCGGCTGGGATGTGCTGGCGCCGATCTATTTCAAGATGCAGCGCCTGGGCGATGCCGAGCTGGCCTATCGCAACGCCATCCGCCTGCAGGGCACCAGCCCCGAGCGCATGAACGGGCTCGGCGAAGTGTTGCTGGCCGGCAATGACGGCATCGTGACCGAGGATGCGCGCGCGGCCTTCGAGGAAGCGCTGCGGCTCAATGGGAACGATCCGCGGGCGCGCTTCTATCTGGCGCTGGCGCTGGAGCAGGCCGGCAAGAAGTCGGAAGCTCTCGACAGCTTCCAGGCGCTCGCCAAGGATTCGCCGGCCGATGCGCCGTGGATGCCGCTGGTGCAGCAGCATATTGCCGCCAATGCCGGTGGCGCGCCGGTGGCCGGCCTGCCGGCCGGCACCCAACCCGCACCGGCACCTGCGCCGCTCGGTGGACCCACAGCAAGCGACGTCGAGGCGGCCGCCGCTATGTCGGCGGGCGACCGCGAGGCGATGATCCGTGGCATGGTCGAAGGACTTGATGCCAAGCTGAAACAGGACCCGAACAACTTCGAAGGCTGGATGCGCCTCATGCGCTCCTATGCGATGCTGAAGGAGCCGGAGAAGGCGATCGCCACGCTCAAGGCCGCGCTCGTCGCCTTCCCGCCGGAAGAGGTTCAGGGCAAGCAACTGATCGGCGTCGGCCGCGAGCTCGGTCTGCCGGTTGAGGAGGCATTGAAATGACCCGCAAGCAGAAAAGACTGGCCGTGATCGCCGGCGGCATGAGCTTCATCATCGCCGCCGTGCTGCTGGTGATGTTCGCCTTCGGCCAGTCGGTCGCCTATTTCTACATGCCGGCCGACCTCGAAAAGACCGCCGTCGGCCCCGGCACCCGCATCCGCCTCGGCGGGCTGGTGGCCGAAGGGTCGGTGGTCAGAGGCGAGGGCTCGACGGTCAAGTTCTCCGTCACCGACGGCACGGCCACCGTTCCGGTGACCTATGTCGGCATCCTGCCCGACCTGTTCCGCGAGGGCCAGGGCGTGGTGACGGAAGGCGTCTTCGAGGCGGGCAGCCAAGTCTTTGCCGCCGACAGCGTGCTGGCCAAGCATGACGAGAACTACATGCCCAAGGAAGTTGCCGACCGTCTGAAGAAGGACGGCGTCTGGCAGGAGGAAAAGACCCAATGATCATCGAACTCGGCCACTATGCCCTGGTGCTGGCGCTGGCCGCATCGATCATCATCGCCATCCTGCCCGTGATCGGCGCCAAGCGCGGCGACGCTTCGCTGATGGCGGTCGCCGTTACCGGCACCATGGCGCAGTTCCTGCTCGTCGCCTTTTCGTTTGCGGCCCTGACCTGGGCCTATGTCGTGTCCGACTTCTCGGTGCAGAACGTCTTCGAGAACTCCCATTCGATGAAGCCGATGATCTACAAGATCTCCGGCGTCTGGGGGAACCACGAAGGCTCGATGATGCTGTGGCTCTTCACGCTGTCGCTGTTTTCGGCGCTGGTCGCCTTTTTCGGCGCCAACCTGCCGGACCGGCTGAAGGCGAACGTGCTGGCCGTGCAGGCCTGGGTAGCCACCGCCTTCCTGCTGTTCATCCTGTTGACGTCCAACCCGTTCAACCGCCTGTCGCCGATTCCCGCCGAGGGCCGCGACCTCAATCCGATTCTTCAGGATATTGGTCTCGCGATCCATCCGCCGCTGCTCTATCTCGGCTATGTCGGCTTCTCGG
>DAIMJJ010000158.1:0-10406 GCA_036722275.1 Rhizobium sp.
CCGGGTCATAACCCCAAACCGCCGCCAGCATGAAGATGACGAAGCAGCCGGAAACCCAGGCAAGCGCCTCGAGATTGAGCTGGCCATAAAGCGCAAAGCGGATCAGTTCCACCGCATGGGTGAACGGGTTGTAGGCACAGATGTCGCGCAGCAGCGGCGAACTTTCCGCCATCTTCCACAGCGGGTAGAGCGCCGACGACAGGAAGAACATCGGGAAGATGACGAAGTTCATGACCCCGGCGAAGTTCTCCAGCTGGCGGATGGTCGAAGAGATCACTAGGCCGAAGGCCCCGAGCATCAGGCCGCTCAGCAGCAGCGCCGGAAGCACAGCAAGATAGCCGAGCGGCGGCAGGTCGATGCCCGTCATTGCGGCGATACCGAGAAACACCATGACCTGCAGGATTGAAACGATGACGCCGGCGAGCAGCTTGCAGAACAGCAGCCACCACCGCGGCAGCGGCGAGGTCAGCAGCAGCCGCATGGACCCCATTTCCTGGTCGTAGACGAGCGACAGGGACGACTGCATACCGTTGAACAGCTGGATCATGCCGCAGAGCCCGGGCAGGATGTAGACCTCGTAGGTGATATAGGTCTGGTAGGGCGGAATGATCGACACGCCGAGCGCTGCGCGAAAGCCGGCGGCGAAGACGAAAAGCCAGACGAGCGGGCGGACGAGAGCGGCGAGGAAACGTCCACGCTGCCGGACGAAGCGCAAGTTTTCCCGGGTGACAATCGCCGAAAGCGCTATCAGCCATGCCCTCACGAAGCAGCCTCCTGAGGTTCGGCCGTCATGGCCAGGAAGGCGTTGGCAAGGCCCGTATCGCCAGCCAGTGCAGCCGCTGGACCATCGCTCAGAACCCGGCCGCGATGGAGCACCACGACCTGATCGGGGCGGGCAATCTCGTCGACGAGATGGGTAGCCCACAGAACGGCCAGCCCGCTTTGCGCTAGCCCATGCACATGGTCGGTGATTGCCTGGCGCGAAGCGGCATCAAGCCCGACGGTCGCCTCATCGAGCAAGAGGATCTGCGGCTGATGAATGAGTGCGCGCGCAATCTCCATGCGCCGTCGATGCCCGCCGTTCAGGGCGCGCACCAGTTCGTCGGCACGCTCGGCCATGCCCAGCTGCGCAAGTGCCCGATCGATAGCGATCGCGGCGGAGCGCCCGGACAGACCGTGAAGCCCGGCGAAGTAGCGCAGGTTGCGGCGCACGGTCATGTCGAGATCGAGCGTCGGCTGTTGGAACACCACGCCGATCCGGGCAAGTGCGGCGCGCGGCAAACGGGCCATGTCGAACCCGGCCACACTGATCGTCCCCTCGCCGGCGACGACAAGCCGGGTCAGAAGGGCAAACAGCGTCGACTTGCCGGCCCCGTTCGGCCCGAGAAGCGCGCAGAACCGGCCGGGTTCGACATTGAACGAGACATCGTCCAGCGCCTTGCGCTCGCCGTAGCGAAAGCCGACATGGCTGATCTCGAGACCCTTCATGCCGTGCCCTCCCGCTTCTCCGAAGGAGGCACCGCCTCCTCGGTGATGGTCGCCGGACGTCCGGTGAGCCGCAGCGTGCGTTTGGCCAGGCGCCGCGCTTCTGCCTCGGAATGCGTGACCAGGATGACCGCGGGGCCAGTTTCGGCGATCAGCGCCTCGGTGAGTTCCAGCATTTCCTCGGCCGTCTGCGGATCGAGCGAGACATAGGGCTCGTCCATGACGAGAAGTGCAGGACGCCCGGCAAAGGCGCGCGCCAGCGCCAGCCGCCGCTGCTGGCCGAGCGACAGCTGGCCGGGAAAGAGCCCTGCCTTGTCGGCAATGCCGATGCGCTCAAGCGCGGCGTGCGCGGCATCTTTCCCGAGTGTCGGATGGACCAGCATGAGGTTCTGGAGCACGCTGCGCCAGGGCAGCAAGACCGGCTCCTGGAACACCATGGCGATGTTCGGCGGCCGGGCGATCTCGCCCTCGAAGGCCTCATCGATACCGGCGATAAGCCGCAGCAGCGTCGACTTGCCGATCCCCGAAGCGCCGAGAATGGCGACGGCTTCGCTGTCTCCCATCTCGAACCGGATATCGCGCAGGATTTCCGAGGGACCGAACGCCTTTCGCCGGACGTCGACCTTGATCATGCCGTCCTCCAGGCCCGCGCCCGCCGCTCGACCGGCTGCAGGATCAGGGCTTCGACCATCAACATGACGACGATGAAGGTCAGCGAATAGACCAGCACCATGGCAACATCGAACAGCTGGAAATAGAAATGGATCTGGAAGCCGATGCCGCTGGAGCGGCCGAGGAACTCGACCACCAGGACGATCTTCCAGATCACCGCTATGCCGGCGCGCGCCGCCCCCGCGATGTAAGGTGCAAGTTGCGGAATGACGACATGGCGGAGCCGCGCCAAAGGCGGCATGCGATAGACCTTCGCCATGGCAGCGAGGTTCGGATCGAGCGCGCGCGCGCCTTCCCGAATGAGGGTCGCGACATTGGGGATCTTGTTCAGCACCACCGCGATGATCGCCGCCGTCTCGTTGAGGCCGATCCACAGGTAGCAGAGCACGATGAGGACCAGCGCCGGAAGATTGAGGAACACCACCAGCCAGGGGTCGAGCCAACGGTCGAAGGCGGGATAGCGCCCCATCAGGAAACCGAGCGCCAGACCGATTGCCATGGCCGGGACGAAGGCCATGACCACGCGCCCGAGCGTCGCGGCCAGATGATATGGCAGAGCGCCGGACCCGGCCGCATGGGCAAAGGGCTCTCCGAGCGCCCATGGCTGCGGCAGGATGGTCGGATCCGCCGTCAGCGCCGCCGCACCGATCCAGACCAGCAGCAGCAGGCCGAGAGACAGCGTGCGGACGATCAGCGGATTTTGGCCATTGTCACTCAAGGTGCAGGAAGACCCCCTCGGGCAGCGTGGTCGCCTTGCCGACCAGCTCCTCGCCGCCGAGCTCCGCCATAATCCGCAGGAACCGGTCGGCAGCCGCCTCGTCGATCGGTTTGCCGCTCGGAATGCCGGCACGATAGCCGTCGCGCAGCGCCGCGAATTCGGCGTCGTCCGCGGCGTTCATCTGGCCGCGCAGCCCTTCCCAGGCAGCATCGTCGCTTCGCAGCAGTTCCTTCGCCGCGACCGAAGCCTTGTAGAGCCCCTGCGCCACCTCGGGATGCGCCTTGACGAATTCGCCCTTCAGCACATAGCCAAGCAGTGGCGTGTCGGGGTCGAGCCCCAGTTCGGTCGCGGCATCGGCGACGGAGACGAGGTCATGCATGCCCTTGGCCTTCATCTTGGCGAGGAAGTGCCAGAAGTTGATCGCGCCCGCCGTCTCGCCGGACAGCGCCGACTTGAAGATCAGTGGCGGCGCGGCGAAGACCTGCTCGGTTTCCTTGGCAAGGTCCATGCCGTATTTCTTGGTGGCATAGGCCCGCAGGATCAGCCAACTCTTGTCGAGCGGCCCGGCGGCAATGCCGATCTTCTGCCCCTTCAGGTCGGCAAGCGTCTTCACCGGGCTGTCGTCCTTGACCACCAGCCCGCCGACAGCGCGCGAATAGGGAATGAAGACATAGTCCTTGCCGGCGGCGCGCTGGTAGGCAACCCAGATCCAGTCGGCCACCACGGTGTCGGCCTCGCCGCCCTCGAAGGCGACGCGAGTGGCGCCGTTGTCGGCATAGTTCTGGACGGCCAGGACGAACCCGTTCTTCCGGTCGAGCTCGTTCTCCTTGATCGTCGAAATCTCCCAATTGACCGTGCCGGAAGCGAGCATCGCCGCCCTGATCGGCGGGAGATCCTCCGCCATGGCTGGCGCCATGCCGAGCGCCAGCAGGCAGCCGGTCAGAAATCGTCTCAAGACACGCATTGCTCGCTCTCCCTGGGATTGCCGCCCTTGCCTTCACGGCTTGTTGACCAGCGGCTTTTACACGATTCTTCTGGCAATTCGCCAAGCTGTCCGGCCTATTCCTTGCGCTTCTCGGCGACGGTCAGGTCGGCATTGAGGTCCATGTCGTACTGCCCATCGGCGCAGAAGACGTCGTCGAGTTCGAACCCATCGCCGCTCGCCTCGATATTGGCCGGATCGACCTCGCATTGCATGGTCTTCAGCATGTCCTGGATCGCCTTCTGCTTGTCCGCAGGCACCTCGGCGGCCAATGCGGCAAAGGGCAAGGCAAGAAAGGCGGCAAGGAAAACGGTCTTCATGTTTTGGCTGTACATCGCAATCGTCCTTCTGTCGCGTTTGGCTTACTGAATGGAAATTGTCACTTTCTGCGTATCGCTCGTCGTATTGGGGATCCGGACCTCGTAAGAGCCCGGCTTGATGGCGATGAAGGACAGGGTCGCCACACCGGCCTTGTCGAATTCCAGGCTGTCGATCGCCATCGGCCGAACCTCGATGCCATTGATGACGATCTCGTTCATCCAGATGGCCCGGAAGAAGGCCGCGCCAGAAATCGCGAGTTCCGCCGAGCCGTCCGCTGAGATCTTCATCTCGTAATAGGCACCCGATTGCAGTACTACATCGCCCTTGCCGAGCGGCTGACCGGAGGCGAGCGTGATCTCGATCGGCTCGCCGCGATTGCATTTGGCCAGAAGACCGGCAAAGCCCAGCTTGTCGCACAAGGGGGCCGCTTGGGCGGATCCCGCAAGCATCGGCGCGGTGAATTCAAGCGTCAAAGCGATGACGGCAAATCCGACACGGGTCTGTCTGGTCATGATGAAAATCCTCCCAATATGGTTATGATAAAAAGCTCAGTTCGGTGCGACGACGACCCCCCAAGGTTGTTCGCCGACGGGCACCGAGCGGATCACCTTCTCCGCCTTGACGTCGATGACGCTGACATCGTTGGAGTTGCCGTTGGTGACGACGAGAAAGGCTTCGTCCGGCGTAAACGCCATCTGCCAGACACGCTGGCCGACCAGCAGATAGTCCAGAACCTCATCCGTCTTGGCATCGATTACCGCCACGCGATTGGCCGGCCCGAGCGCCACGAAGACCCGGGAACCATCGCGGGTCGCCTTGACTCCCACCGGCTGAAGCCATTCCGGCAGCACGCCCGGCACCTCGAAGGTGATCTTCTTGTCCACCTTCGGCTCTCCAGCACCGAGATTGATGACGGATACCGTTCCGCCAATTTCGGCGCTGACATAGAGCTTATTGCCGTCCGCGGTAAACTCGGCATAGCGCGGCCGCTGGTCGACCAGCACATTGTGGATGATCTCGAAGGTCGAAGTATCGATGAAATGGGCCATGTTCGTCGTTTCCGACGTATTGATCAGCGTCTTGGAATCGGGGCTGACGGCCACCCCCTCCGGTTCGACGCCAACCGGGATTTCCGCGAGCACCTGATGGGTATCTACATCAACGACTGTGACCAGATTGTCGTCCTCGTTGGCGACATAGAGCTGGGTCCCAGCCGGGTTCAACGCAAAGAGCTCGGGATCCGGCCCGGACGGCAGCGTGTGCAGTTCCTTGTAGGTTTCCGGGTCAAACACCCGCACCGTGTCGTCGTCGGACGCGCAGACAAACAGCTGCTTGCCATCAGGACTGATGGTAATGCCGCGCGGTCGGTTGCCGGCGGGAAATTCGGCGATCTTCTCCCAACTGCCGCTGTCGAGCACCGTCACCGTATTGCCGCGCTCATTGGTCACGAACACTTTGTTGGCAAGGGCCTGCCCGCTCGCCAGAAGAAGGATCGGCAGGATCGCCGGGGCAAACTTGGGCATGCTATCCTCCAAAGGCGCGGCAGGCGGTTTCGGGAGCGTCCGTGCCGAGCGTGTCGAGCGGCGAATGCTGATGCAGATATCCGTCCTGGGGCGAGACCGAGACTGTGATGCGGCCGTCGCCGAGCAGGATCGGCTGCCGCAACTGGCCGTTCCAGGAACGAAAGGTCAGCTTCTGGCCCTTGAAGGCGGCGATCTCGAAGTCCGTCGACAGAAGATAGGCCCTGATCGCATCAGCGTCCGTCTTGCCGGAGCGCGTCACCGCCTCACCGATCACGCGCACGGCGAGCCAAGCCTGATAATCCTCATCGCGAGCGCCGCGCCCCGTCAGCTTTTCGAAGCGACGCTGGAACTGCGTTGCCCCCCAGGATTCGTGCGCCGGATGCCAGGTCAGCGGCATCAACCCCGCAGACCCCGCAACAGGACGAGGATCCCAGGAATGGTAGGGCAGATAGGCGGCAAACACGTCGGTCTCATCGGCCGCAACCGTCACATCATGCTCCTCCGCCGCCTGCATGAAAACAGGGATCTGCTTCTGAACCAGAACGTGGCCAGTATCCGTGCGGCGCGCACCGCCAGTGTCGACAAACTCGCGTTCCTCAACGATCTTGGCGCCGAATTTGGCCGCGGATTTTCTGTAGGCGTCGGCCAGCAGCCGGTCTTCCGAATGAGACCCGTGGACAAGCAAGATGTGCGACCACTTCTTCCACATCAAGAACTGCAGGACGCCGTCGGTCAACATCGACCGGCTCGGCGCGACGTGCAGAACATTCGCCCGACAATCGGCGTCGCGCAATGCATCGTCGCGCGCGCCGGCATTGAGCAGCAGCACGTGAGGGCCTGCCCGGTCGGCCAGAGCCTTGAGGGTCTCGCCATCGGAGATCACCGCGATCAAGTGAACGCCCTCGGCCGTCAACGCGTCAAACGCGGCATCAACCTGCTCCGCCGTCACCGCCTTCACCGTGAGCTGGTAGTCGATGCCAGTAAACGCGCCCGTTGTGCGATTGTCTTCGTTGCCGAGCTGTGCACCGGCGAAGCCGAGATCGGCAGGCGCCGCGTCAAGCCGGGAGGTCGGCGGCAGCATCGTGCGGTCAACCCGCAGCACGGCGGTCCTGACCTGCGCCGACCAGGCGGCCTGCGCAGCAAAGAACGCAGCCGTGGAGAGCACAAGCGTAAGTCGCCAGTTAGACATTGCCGGAACGACCTCCCAATCTTCCTGACACATCCTAGGGTGGAGAGTAGCAGTGCGATCCTTGACGCGAAACCGATACTTATGGATCGTGGTGTCGCCGGCGCGCTATGTTAGGCTGGATTGCATGCACCGCGTCCTTGTCTTTCTGCTGCTGTGTTTGCTTCCCGCGCTTGTCTTTGCAGGCCAGGACAAGCCCTTGATGCCGGGCGCAAGAACCGCCTTTCTCGGCATCACCTTCATCGATACCTCCACAGAGGGGGCCTATGACGGCGAGCGCCCCGATCAGACCGCCCGGGTTCTTCTCCTCGAGAAGGCAACACGCGAGCGCCTGCGCAAGGAGGGGCTCGTCTTGCTCGACAACGACCCGATTACAGAGGCGCTCGACAACACGAAGAACCCCGCAAAGTGCTATGGATGCGAGCTGCATCTGGCCGAGCGGCTGGGCGCCGACTACGTGCTCGTCGGCGAGGTGCAGAAGGTCTCCAATCTCATCCTGTCAATGAACCTCGTGTTGCGCGAGGTCAGAACCGGCGAAGTGCTGCGCGCGCTGGCCGTGGATATCCGCTCCAACACCAACGAGAGCTGGCTTCGGGGCCTGAACTACATTTTCAAGAACCACTTCTTCAAATCGTGAGGCGCCCATGCAACCGTTGAGTAGACTCGTGCTGACATTCATGCTGCTGCTGCCGACCGTTGCTTTCGCTCATGGCCCGACGCGGCAGAAGTTGACCATGGCCGTTGACGTCAATGCTCCGCCGGCCGATGTTTGGGCGGTCATTGGCAACTTTCAGGACATGAGCTGGCATCCGGCGGTGTTCTCGACCACAGGCACAGGCGACAACGCCATCGACGCCACACGGGTGCTTACTCTTGAAAAGGAAGGCGGACCGACGATCTCTGAACAGCTCTATAAGTATGATGCTGCCAGGATGAGCTATTCCTACCGCATCACGGCGGTCGAGGTCTCAGTGCTGCCGGTCACCAACTACTCTTCCCACCTGGCGGTGACGCCAATGGCAAGCGGCGGCTCGCATATTGAATGGCGCGGCGCTTTCTATCGGGGCTACCCGAACAACGACCCTCCGGAGAACCTGAATGACGCCGCCGCCATCACCGCAGTCGCCGCGGTATACAAGGCCGGGCTGGATGCGCTCGAAGCAAAGTTCGGTAAGTAGACTTGCGCTCAGTTTGGGACTGGCGGGTACGCTTGTGATCCCGCCATCGGCAAGTGCAGACTTCGCCTATGTGACGAACCAGTCCTCAAGCGATCTCAGCATCATCGACCTCGAACGCATGGTCGAGGTCAGGCGCATCACCGTTCCGGGCATGCCGGCTGGCATCGCGGTCTGCGAGAACCTCGGCAAGATCTTCACGGTAAGCCCCGACAGCAAGACGCTTCGTCGCTTCGATCTGCCCCCCCCAGGAGGTCGAGATCGAGCGACAGCTGGACGGCGGACCGATCGGCGTTGCCGTCGACGAGCAGCGGCGGCGCATCTTCGTGTCCGACTGGTACAATGCGCGCGTCTGGGTGCTCTCGGCCGTCACTCTCTCACTTGAAAAAACGCTCGAAACCGGAAGCGCTCCCGCCGGCCTCGCCGTTTCGTCGGACGGACGTTGGCTCGCCACCGCAGATCGGGACTCCGATCAGGTCTCGATCTTCGACGCCGAGACGCTCGACCTTGCCTATCGGGTCGACGTCGGTGCACGCCCCTTCGCTGTCGCCTTCGCCCCCGACGGCAGGCTGTTCTCCGCCGATGTCGGCAGCGATACGGTGACCGCGGTCGATCCGCAGACCGGGCGCGTTCTCGGCAAGGTAAAGACCGGCCAGAGACCCTATGGAATAACCTTTGCCGAAGGGCGTGGTTTCGTCACCAACCAGTATGACGACAGCATCAGCGTATTCGAGGCGTCGACCTTTGCGACGGTTGCTGTGATCCCCGTCGGCGGCTATCCCGAAGGTATCGACACAACGGCGGACGGGCACAGGATTGTGGTTGCGAACTGGGATGCCAACACCCTGTCAGTGATCGACGCGCGCACGCTCAAAGTGATCGGCGAGGTCGAGACGGGCGATGGTCCACGCGCCTTCGGGCGATTTCTGGCCGGTGGGACTGCTGCGGTTCCAGGAGCACAGGATCGCGAGCCATAGGCGATCGGCCTCGGCTCCTACCGCACCTTGAGAAGAGCGAAGGGAGCTGCCTTACTCGATCGCGCCGGGCTGCGGTTGTAGCCGCTGTGTCGGATAGCCCGCCTCCGCCCAGCCATCACTGCCCTCCGGATACCAGTATACCTTGGTGTAGCCGAGTTCCAATGCACGTTTGGCCGCATTCCACGACATCCAGCAGTCGGGGAGACAGAAAAAAAGTACGGGTCTCGTCCTGTCGCCGCCCGTTGCCGTCTCCAGTCCCCTTCGGAAATAGGCAAGGGTGCCGTGCGCCAGCCGGCCATATCCGGTATTGGGCAGCCAGATCGCTCGCGCGATCGAGATCCGCGGCTTCTCGTTCCAGACCGTGCCGGCAGGCAAATTGGTCGGCTTCGGCGCGTGGGGCAAGACATCGATGAAGGCGACCGAGCCCGATTGCCAAAGGGCGTGCGCCTCCCCCGTGGACACCACGGTGGCTCCCGTCAGCGTCGCCGGTACCGGAGCGCGATACTCCTCTGCCCTGAAGCCCTCCGGTTCCCCGACCGTGCCGTGTGCAGTGGCGGAAGGTTGCTGGCCGGCGGCGATCGCCGCCGGGTGAAGCAGGACCAGCCAGAGCAGCAGCCGGCGCGTTCTGTTCATTTGGCCGTCTCCAGGATCGCCGTTCCCATATCGTTGAGCAGCGGCACGCCTGCATCCAAGAGGATGGCATTGATTTTGTCCTGGTTGCGCCGGATCATTGAATTGAGCTTGCGCTCCCACACTTTCTCGCCCTGACGGACGCCCATTGTGATCCGATAGAAGAGCCGCGGCGGCTGGGCCTCTTTCAAGAGCGGCGTCACCTTCAGTCCGGGGTGGTTCCGCTTGACGAGCGGACCGCCGATCGGACCCCAGAGAACCGCGGCATCAATCACTCCAGCCTCGAGATCGGCCAACATGTCGCCGGCCGGATCCTGATAGCGGCGGTCGACCATCAGGTCGTAACCCTTGGCCTTCGCCAGAAGGCCGTGAAGCGCCATGTGCGTTGCCGGCGGACTGCCCGCAACCACACCGACGCGCCTGTCCTCCAGGGCCGGATCCCCAAGGATGGAAACGCCGGCGAGCGGGCCATCGGCCGGCACGACCAGCACATAGCCCGAGGTGTAGTAGTGGTTGGTGTTGAGCACCATCTCGTCGCCCTGGGCATAGCCGATGACGACGTCGCAGTCATAGGCCTGTAGCGTCTTGCGGATGAAGCCTGTCGCCATGGGAAACCATTTGTACTTGAGCGGCAGCTTGAGCTCGCCCGCCATCAGCTCGGCGATCCTGTTTTCGAAGCCAGCTCCCGACTGGTCGGACATGGGTAGGTTGGCCGGGTCCGCACAGACCCTGAACGC
>DAIMJJ010000159.1:0-10379 GCA_036722275.1 Rhizobium sp.
CCGACCCCTTGCGCGATGCCGCCATGCACCTGGCCCTCGACGATCATCGGATTGATGATGTTGCCGAAGTCGTCGGCGGCAACGAACTGGACGATCGAGGTCTTGCCCGTCTCCGGATCCACCTCGACCTCGCAGATGTAGCAGCCAGCGGGGAAGGTGAAGTTGGACGGGTCATAGAAGGCGCCCTCCTTCAGCCCCGGCTCCATGCCGCCTGGCAGGTTGTGGGCGGTATAGGCGGCGAGCGCCACCTGGAACCACGGCACCGCCTTGTCGGTCCCGGCAACCTTGAGTTCGCCGTTCTCGATGACGATGTCGCTCTCGTCCGCTTCCATGAGATGGGCCGCGATCTTCTTGGCCTTGGCCTCGACCTTGTCGAGCGCCTTGACGATCGCCGACATGCCGACGGCGCCGGAACGCGAGCCGTAAGTGCCCATGCCCATCTGTACCTTGTCGGTATCGCCGTGGACGATCGAGACATTCTCGATCGGCACGCCAAGACGCTCGCAGACAAGCTGGGCAAAGGTCGTCTCATGGCCCTGGCCATGGCTGTGCGAGCCGGTGAGCACTTCGACGGTGCCGACCGCGTTCACCCGCACTTCCGCCGATTCCCAGAGACCGACGCCCGCGCCGAGCGAACCGACGGCGGCCGAAGGCGCAATGCCGCAGGCCTCGATGTAGCAACTCATGCCGATGCCGCGTTTCATGCCGCGGGACGCGGCCTCGGCCTTGCGGGCGGGGAAACCGTTCCAGTCGGCAGCCGCCATCGCCGCCTCCAGCGAGGCTTCGTAATTGCCGGCGTCGTAGTTCATGATGACCGGCGTCTGGTAGGGGAAGGAGCGGATGAAGTTCTGCCGGCGCAATTCCGCCGGCGAAACACCGAGCTCACGCGCCGCCGTCTCCATGGTGCGCTCGAGAAGGTAGGTCGCTTCCGGCCGCCCCGCCCCGCGATAGGCATCGACCGGCACCGTATTGGTGTAGACCGTGCGGACATTGCAGTGGATCGCCGGGATGGCGTACTGCCCTGACAGCAGCGTGGCGTAGAGATAGGTCGGCACCGAAGAGGAAAACAGCGACATATAGGCGCCGAGATTGGCGACCGTGTCGACCTTCAGGCCGATGACATTGTTGTCCTTGTCGAAGGCCATCTTGACCTTGGAGACATGGTCGCGGCCATGGGCGTCGGTGAGAAAGGCCTCGGTGCGGTCGGATGTCCACTTGACCGGAACGCCGGTCTTCTTCGACGCCCAGAGGCAGACGATCTCTTCCGGATAGATGTAGATCTTCGAGCCGAAGCCGCCGCCGACATCCGGGGCGATGACGCGCAGCTTGTTTTCCGGCGCGACATTGTAGAAGGCACTCATGACCAGGCGGGCGACATGCGGGTTCTGTGAGGTCGTGTAGCAGGTGTAGTGATCCTCGGCAGCGTCATAGATGCCGAGCGTGGCGCGCGGTTCCATCGGATTGGGCGAGAGCCGGTTGTTGTGGATCTCGATCTCCGTCACATGGGCGGCAGAGGCGATCGCCCGGTCGGCGGCGGCGCTGTCGCCGATTTCCCAGTCGAAGATCAGATTGCCCGGCGCTTCCGGGTGCAGCTGCGGTGCACCCGGCTCAAGCGCGGCCAGCGCCTCGGTCACCACCGGCAGTTCTTCGTAATCGACGACGACGGCCTCGGCCGCATCGCAGGCTTCGCCATAGCTGTCGGCCACGACGATCGCGACCGCGTCGCCGACATAGCGCACGGTCTCATGCGCGAGCGGCCGCCAGGCGCCCATCTTCATCGGCGTGCCATCCTTGGAATGGATCATCCAGCCGCAGATCAGGTTGCCGATGCCGTCCGCCAGCAATTGCTGGCCGTCGAGCACGTCGATCACACCCGGCATGGCCTTGGCCGCCGTCGCGTCCACGCCGCGAATACGGGCATGGGCATAGGGAGACCGCACGAAACAGGCGAATTTCATTCCCGGAACGACCATGTCGTCCGTGTACCGGCCCTTGCCGGTGAGGAAGCGCTTGTCTTCCTTGCGCGTGACGCGCGCTCCAATTCCTTCAACACCCATAGTCTTCTCCTCCAGAGAACAGGGATAGGGGGCAAACGGCATCATCCTCGGGAAGCCGCAGACCTTCAGGCCCGGACAGACATGCGAAGGCCGCTTCCCGGCAATGCCTCACTCGGCGGCCTGACGCCCGCCATGCATCTCGGCATTGGCGGACAGAACGGCCTTGACGATGTTGTGATAGCCGGTGCAGCGACAGATATTGCCCTCCAGCTCATGGCGCACCGTCGCCTCGTCGAGATTGCCGCCGTGCCGGTTGATCATGTCGACCGCCGTCATGACCATGCCCGGCGTGCAGAAGCCGCACTGCAACCCGTGATGTTCCTTGAAGGCCGCCTGGACGGGATGCAACTCGCCATTGCTCGCCAGGCCTTCGATCGTCGTGATCGACGAACCGGCGGCCTGGACCGCCAGGATCGAACAGCTCTTGACCGACTTACCGTCCATATGAACCACACAGGTGCCACACTGGGTGGTGTCGCAGCCGACATGGGTTCCGGTCAGGCCAAGTTTCTCGCGAATGAAATGGACGAGCAGAGTGCGGTCTTCACACTCGCCGCTCACCGAACGGCCATTCACCGTCAGCGTTACTTTTGCCATATTGTTCCTCCTCGTGTCTCTCCCGGACACAAGCACTATCATTTGTCTTTTTCCCCGACCGATCAACAGGAACCGCACCGCAAAATAGAAATTTTATATTTCGCGTCGCAGCATAAATCGGCCGAATACTGAGGCCCTCCGGACGCTGTTTAGTGGACAGAGGTATTCGACTTTCTATTTCATGGACTTTCCCGAATTGCCGGCTATTCTGGAGCTGACCGCCGAGAGAGAGGCCAGCAGGCGCCGAGGCGGAGACAGACAGTACCGGCCCGGCCGGACGCGTAAACAGTGGAGAAAAATCATGAAGAAGGCTCTTGTGCTCGCTCTGATCGGCTTGTCGGTCGCAGGCTGCACCCAGACCGAAAAGGGCGCCGCCATCGGCGCGGCTTCGGGCGCGATCATCGGTGGCGCGATCACCGGCGACGTCCGCGGCGCGGCTGTCGGCGCAGCCATTGGTGGCGTATCCGGCGCTGTCATCGGCAATGTCGCCGACCAGCCCGGCCAGTGCTACTATCGTGACCGCTATGGTCGCCGTTACGTCGACGATTGCCCGCGCGGCTACTAATTCAAGCAGAAGTGGAGGCCCCGGCACCCCGCCGGGGCCTTTCTTCCGAACAATTTTCCAAAAAATATACCCCTTTCGGCGATTTTGCGATTAAGCTCTGGGTGCTTGCGGAAACGCGGCAACCCCGAAAAGACCGCTACGAGCTCATTTGCGCATGCCGAGTAAACCGCAATCACCGAATAGAAGTCTCGCGTTTCGGAAGACCGGCACCGCTCTCGGGCTAGGCTTGAGCCTTGCGTTTGCGCCGCTGCTGGCCGATGAGGCTTATGCCTTCAAGATCTTCGGCATCACGCTGTTTGGCGAGGATGAGGCGGTCAATGATGTCATCGATCCCGTCCGCTACAGCATCACGCTCGACACCGACGGCGCCGACAGCGAACTTGCCGCGGCCTTGGAGCGCGCCTCCCTGCTGGTTCAGGGCGAGGAAGCGCCCGTGTCCGGCGACCTCGGCCTCGTCATCAAGGCACGCGACGACCGCGACCGTCTGGTGGCCACGCTCTATGAAAATGCCCGCTACGGCGGCGTCGTGACGGTGACGATCGACGGTCGCGACATTGATGACCTGCCGCCCATTCCCGATTTCAACCGTTCCGGTCCGATCCCCGTCACCGTGACGGTGGAGCCCGGCCCAGTCTTCACCCTTGGCCAGGTCTCGCTGCAGGGCGACGCTGCAGCGCTCGACCCCGCCGCCTACGATCTTGCTCCGGGAGAGCCCGCCGGATCGCTGGTCATCCTCAAGGCCGGGGAGAAGATGGTCGACGACCTCAAGGCCGGCGGGCGGCCGCTGGCTGCGCTCGCGCGCCGCGAGGTCGTGGCCGACCATAAAAATCGCACAGTCGATGTCACGCTGGCCGTCGAAGCAGGGCCGGTGGCACCGATCGGCGAAGTGACCGTCAAGGGCGCCCGCACCGTCGACCCCGCCTTCATTGCGCGTTATGCCCGCCTCCGCCAGGGCCAGTCCTATTCGCCGGAACAATTGCGCAAGGCCGCCGAGCGCCTGCGCGCCCTCGGCGTGTTCTCCAGCGTGACGATCAACGAGGCCCAGGAACTGGCCGCCGACGGCTCGCTGCCGCTCGGCATCATCGTGGCCGAAGGCAAGCATCGCTATTTCGGCGTCGGCGCCAGTTTCTCGTCGATCGACGGGCTGGGTGTCGAGGGATACTGGGGCCACCGCAATCTCTTCGGTCAGGCAGAATCGCTAAGGCTGGAAGGCAAGGTGAGCGGGCTCGGCGAATGGAGCGGCATCGAGGACCTCGATTACAGCGCCGGCATCACCTTCATCAAGCCGGGCGCCTTCTTTCCATCGGCCACGCTGGAAGCAAGCATCAAGGGCGCGACCCTTACGACCGAGTCCTATGACGCCGCCTCGGTCCTCGGCAAGGTCGCCTTCGCCTATGACATCACCGATTATGACAAGGTCTCGGCCGGGGTCTCGCTGGGCTATGACGACATCGACGATGCGTTCGGCAACAACACCTATCTGACCTTCGGGGTGCCCTTGGGCTACACCCGCGACACGCGCGACAACAAGCTCAATCCCACCGAGGGCTTCAACGCCACGCTGAGCGCGATCCCGAGCTACGAGATTTCCGGAGAAACCTTCTTCTCGTCTTTCGAGGGCTCGGTTTCCGGCTATTACAGTCTTGGCGCGGAGGATGGCATCGTTCTGGCGGCCAAACTGTCGGCCGGCATGCTGGTCGGGGCCGGCGACCTGGAATCGATCCCCGCCACCCGGCGCTTCTTTGCCGGCGGCGGCGGCTCGGTGCGCGGCTACGCCTATCAGGAAATCTCACCGCTGAACGGTGCCGGCGATGCGACGGGCGGCCGGGCCTATGCGCTCGGCTCTTTCGAGGCTCGGGTCAATGTCACCGACAAGATCGGTATCGTGCCCTTCCTCGACATCGGCTCGGTGACTGCCTCCAATTATCCCGATTTCTCCGATATGCGCATGGGCGCAGGTGTGGGCCTGCGTTACCAGACCCCGTTCGGGCCGCTGCGCCTCGACGTCGCCATGCCGCTTGATCCCTATGATGGCGGCAGCAAGTACGGCATCTATGCCGGCATCGGCCAGAGCTTCTGAGCCGGGCCCTCAAGAAGGACACTGACCGCCGCATGCGTCTTGTGAAACGCCTCTCGACCTTCGCCCTTCGCCTCGTCGCCTATGTCTTCGGCGCAACGCTGGTGCTGGGCGTGGTCGCCCTGCTGCTGGCCGGCTTCACCGGCCCAGGCGGCAGCTTTGTGGCCGGACGGGTGGCGAACCTTCTGTCGACGCCGGACCGGACGATCAGCATCGACGGCGCCGGGCCGCTTCTGACCGGCACGCTTCGGATCGAAAGCCTGGCCCTTGGCGATCGCGAAGGTACCTACGCCAGGGCACGCGACGTGACACTCGACTGGTCGCCGCTCGACCTCTTGAGCGCACGCTTCACGGCCGAGCGCATCGCAGCCGGATCCGTTCGGATCGACCGTGCGCCCTTGCCCCCCGAGACGGAAGACACCGACCAGAGCGGCGGCTTTTCCCTGCCGGTCGAAATCGATGTGCAGTCACTCGATCTTCCCGCCGTCGATCTCGGCGCAAGATTGGCCGGCCGCGACATTCGCCTCTCGCTGTCCGGCTCGGGCCAGGCGGTGAGCGAGCGCATCGCCGCCCAGCTTCGCGCCGCGCGGGCGGATGTGCCCGCGGCGCAGGCCACCGCAGACCTCGTCTATGCGCCGGCGGAGAACCGACTGCGCTTGAGCGGTGTTCTCGATGAGCCGGCCGGCGGGCTCGTCTCCGGCCTCCTGCGCCTGCCTGGAAGCCCGGCCCTTCGCCTTGGCATCGATGGCGACGGACCGCTCAGCGACTGGAAGGGCAGGCTGACGGCGGCAGTCGACGGTCGCCCCACGCTTGCCGTCGATGCCACGCACCGGATCAGCGCCGGCCTGCGCAGTATGACCGCCACGGGCGGCGGCCGCTTCGACGCGCTTCTGCCGCCGCAACTTCGGCCTCTCTTTCAGGGTGACACCATCATCGATCTCGCCGCCAGTCTCGACAGGAATGGCGCGGTGTCGATCGAAAGAGGTAAGCTCTCCACCGCCACGCTCGACCTGACGGCGTCCGGACGCTATGCCTCCAATGGCGCCAACGACCTGAAGGCCAGGCTCGTGGGCACGTCCGGCCCGGTGCCTTTTGAGTGGACGAGCGGAAACCAGACAGTTTCGGCAGCCATCGAACAGCTGACCTTGTCCGTGAGCGGACCCGCCAACAGCGCCGGTGTCACGCTCAATGGCCGTTTCGCCTCGCTGCAATCGCCGCAGGCCTCTCTGTCCGGCGTCGATCTCTCGGCGTCGAGCGACAGTTTCGATATCGCCAACCGCACCGGCCCGCTTGATGCCCGGCTGACGGTGGCATCCAGCCGTCTGGCGGACCCCGAGCTCGACCGGTTGGTCAAGGCGCCGCTCACCCTCCATGCTCCGCTGCAGATCGGTACGGACCGCATCGCCTTCGACGGCACCACCATCGAGAGCGCCTCGATCGGCGGCAAGCTCAGCGGCGAATTCCGGCGGAGCGAGGAAACCGTTGCCGCGCGCTTCGAACTTTTTGCCGTGCCCGGCGTCCTGCCGGAAGCGCTTTCGCAGAAGTTCGAGGGCACGATCGCTCTGGCCGGTACGCTCGATTACACGCTGCCCCGCACGATCGCCCTCTCCGACCTCAAGTTCAACAGCAATGTCGCCGAAGCGGGCGGCTCGCTGAGCCTGGACGCAGACAACCAGCTGGATGTCGACCTGTCCGGCCGCATCACCGATCTCGGCGCCCTGGCGGATAACATCACCGGTGGTGCGGAGTTCTCGCTCTCTGCCGCTGGGCCGCTCGACGCCCTCCAGGCAAACCTCTCGCTGCGCAGCGACACAGCCGTCGCCGCCGGCCGGAAGCTCGAAAACCTCGTGGTCGATATGGACGGCACGGCCGACCGTTCCGCTCCGAAGGGCAATCTGAAGGTGTCCGGATCGCTCGACGGTCAGGTCGTCGAAGGATCAGCAGCACTCGTCGCCGAAGCGGGACGCTCCGCCATACCTGAGCTTTCCGTGACCATTGGACCAAACCGGATCGAGGGCTCGCTCGCGTTTTCGCCGGCCTTTGTGCCGTCGGGAACCCTGCAGTTCGATCTTCCCGAAATCGGCCTAGTTGCCGCCCTTGCCGGCCAGACGGCGAGCGGCGACCTCAAAGGTTCCGTCGAACTGGCCGAGGCGAACGGCAAGCTGTCCGCCGTCATTGCCGCCAAGGGATCCCGGATCGCGCGCGACACGCTGCGCATCGATGCACCGGACATCCGCCTTACCGTGTCGGATCTCGCCGCCTTTGCCGCCGAAGGTGGGCTGAAGGCGACGGCCGTTTCGGTTGGGGCCAACAGGATCGAGGCACCCGCCCTTTCCTTTGCACGACAGGGCGCTCGCACGGCCTTCGATCTCGGCGGTAGCTATGACGGAGCGCCGCTCACCGCCAAGGGGGCAATCGAGCAGCAGGCAACGGATGTCACTGTCCGGCTCGAAACGTTCTCGGCTGCGCCGCGACGCATTCCCCTCAAGCTCGCTGCGCCCACCACCATTACCTTCGCCGGCGGCCAGGTGACGGTTGATAGCGCCCGGATCTCGGCGGGCTCGGGCGTCGTCGAGGTGAAGGGCAACGCTGGCGACGCACTCGATCTGCGGGCCGAATTGCGCGCCGTTCCCGCCTCGCTGGCCGGGGCCGTGGCACCCAGCCTTTCGCCGGATGGCGCGATCACCGGGACAGTGACGGTCAAAGGCAGCCCTTCGGCGCCCGTGGTCGGCTATGCGCTCGACTGGGCCAATGCCGCGATCGCGCAGACGCGGGCGGCCGGCGTCGGCGCCTTCACGGTGACAGCCAAGGGCGATTTGCGCGACGGCCGACTGACGCTCGATACCCGGGTCAGCGGCCAGGCCGGGCTTGGCCTTTCCGGCGGCGGAACTCTCAATCTGGGAGGCGAACGCCCCCTAGCGATGAAATTTTCGGGAAAACTGCCGTTTGCAGCACTCACCGGCCTCCTGTCATCCCAGGGCTTCGTCCTGGAAGGAGCGGCCGATGCCGATGTTTCCCTGGCCGGCACGCTCGGCGCACCGCAGATCACCGGCACCGTGCGCACCGCTGGCGCGCGTCTGATCGATGTCCGCCGCAACCTTGCCGTAGAAGAGCTGTCGGCCACCGTCGCCTTGCAGGGCAACCGGGCGACCGTCAGCGGCCTGACCGGCAGGCTGGCCAGCGGCGGCGCCATCTCCGGCGGCGGCACCATCGACATTCTGGCGCCCGGCATGCCAGCCGACATCGCCATCACCCTCGACAGGGCCGTCTATGTCGACGGAACCATGGTCGCCAGCACCGCCGACGGCAAGCTGACATTGAAGGGTCCGCTGCTATCCGCACCGGTTCTCGCCGGCAGGATCGACCTCACCAAGACGGCAATTACCATCCCCGAAAAGCTGCCGACCAGCCTTTCCGAACTCGACATCCAGCACAGAAACGCACCGCCGGCCGTGCGCCAGCAGATGGCCGCCATCACCAAGACCGAACGCCACGGCAGTCAGTCTTCGATCGGCCTCGACCTCACCGTGTCATCGCCGACGCAGATCTTTGTGCGCGGCCGCGGCATCGATGCCGAACTGGGCGGCACGATCGCGGTGACAGGCACCGCCCAGGCGCCCAATGTGTCCGGCGCATTCGAGCTGAGACGCGGCCGCCTGTCGATCCTGACCAAACGCATGGAGTTCACCAGCGGCACCATCACCTTCGGCGGCGGACTGATCCCGATCCTCGACATGGAGGCGACGACCACCTCCGGGACGACGACGATCACCATCAAGATCTCCGGTTTCGCCAATGATCCGACGGTGTCGTTCTCCTCCTCGCCTTCGCTGCCGCAGGACGAGATCCTCGCGCAGCTGATCTTCGGCCAGTCCATGGCCCGGCTGTCGCCGCTGCAGATCGCCCAGCTGGCCGACGCCGCCGCCCAGCTCGCCGGCGGCCGCTCTACATCGCTGTTCGAAGCGCTGCGCTCGACGCTCGGCGTCGACGACCTCGACATCTCCACCGACGAGACCGGCCAGGCCAAGGTCAGCGCCGGCAAGTATCTGAACGACAAGACCTATATCGAATTGCAGCAGGGCGGCGCCGGCCAGACCAAGGCGGTAATCAACCTGGATATCGGTCGCGGGGTGAAGCTCAAGGGCGAGGCAGGCGCGGAAGGAACCGGCGCCGGCATCTTCTACGAGAAGGAATACTGAGCCGGCAGGCTGAGCCTCAGCCGACCTTGCTGGTCTTCAACAGGATGCTCGATTCCGTCGTATTGATGCCTTCGATCAGGCGGATGCGCCGCAACGTCTCGTCGAAGGAGGCGAGATCGCGATCCTCGAGTTCGGCGATAAAATCCCAGCGGCCATTGGTGCTGTGAAGGGCCCTCACCTGCGGCAGGCCGCGCAGCTGGTGGGCCACGCGATCGGCAAACTTGCCCACGACCTCGATCATGACGATGGCGCGCACGCCGGCCGGACGGATTTCGCTGCCGGTTCGGATCGTGAAGGCTGCAATCGTGCCGTTAGCCACCATGCGATCGATCCGTGCGGAAATCGTTGCCCGCGACGCTCCGGTCATCGCCGCCAGCGAGGAAGCCGGGACGCGGGCATTGTGGCGCAGGGCGCTGAGAATATCGCGATCGAGGTCGTCCATTTTACGTTTCGCCAGTTTGCGCTGTCACTTTGCGCAATTTAGCTGACTTTCCGGCGCTTTTCCATCTTTTTGCGGACACCGCCATTGACGAAGATCACACCTCGCACACGAGGAGATCTTGATGAACCACAAGACGAAGGCCGTCACGCTGATCGGCGTCCCCCTGGAAGAAGGCTCCGGCCGCGGCGGATGCGGCATGGGGCCGGCCGCCTTGCGGATCGCCGGCATCGGCTCGGCGCTCGCCGAGCTCGGCTATCGTGTCAGCGATATCGGCGACCTGCGCCCGGCACCGGCAAGCGAACTGGGCGAGTATCCGAAAGCCCATCACCTGCCGGTGGTCGCCGCCTTCACCCGGGCAATCGAAGACAGCACCTACAGCGCGGCGCGCGACGGAAGCCTGCCCGTACTGCTCGGTGGTGACCACAGCCTGTCCATGGGGAGC
>DAIMJJ010000160.1:0-10075 GCA_036722275.1 Rhizobium sp.
GTCATCACCGCGCTGGTCGGCACGCGCGATCTTGGCCAGGAGGTCTATATCGCCCTGACCAAGGCCGACACCGGTCGCGGTCTTGTCGCAGGCCTTGCCGTCGCCTTCATCGCCATCATCGCCGACCGGATGATCGCGGCGGGGGCGGCACGCGTCAGGGAGCGGATCGCATGAGCGCCCTGTCCATCGACAAGAGCCTGGAAGACCGCATCGCCGCTCTCCCCTGCTGGAACGGCAGGGTCGAGATATCCCCGCTCAAGGGCGGGCTGAGCAATGAGAGCTTCGTCGTCACCGACGCCTCCGGCCGGCATGTCGTGCGTTTCGGCACAGACTACCCGTTCCACCAGGTCTACCGCGACCGGGAGCTGATGACTGCGCAGGCGGCCCACGCTGCCGGCTTTGCGCCGCGGGTCGAATATGCCGAACCGGGCGTCATGGTGTCCGCCTTCCTGGACGCGAAGACCTTTTCGGGGGCTGATGTCGCTGCCGAGCGTCTGCGCGTGGCCCGCCTCTTGCGGCGGTTCCACGCGGAGATGCCGCACCATGTTTCGGGCGCCGGCTTTATGTTCTGGCCGTTCCATGTGGTGCGGGACTATGCGCGCACCCTTCAGGTTGGTGGCAGCCGGATGATCCCGGAGCTCGGCCGCTATCTGGCGCTTGCCGACGAATTGGAAGCAGTGCAGGCGCCGCTGCCGATCGTCTTCGCCCACAACGACCTTCTGCCGTCAAACGTCCTTGATGACGGCGAGAGGCTTTGGCTGATCGATTTCGAATATGCCGGCTTCTCGACCGCCATGTTCGATCTGGCCGGCGCCACCTCCAATGCCGGTCTGACACCCGACCAGTCGGAGGAGTTCCTCATCGCCTATTTCCAACGGGCGCCTTCGATCGAGATCCGCCGCTCGCTCGCCGCCATGCAATGCGCCTCGCTGCTGCGCGAGGCGATGTGGAGCATGACCTCCGAACTCTACCTCAATGCGCCGGGTGCCGACTATGTCGGCTACACGGCCGAAAACCTCACGCGTCTTCAAGAAGCGCTCGACCATTATCAATCTGTCTACGGGAAACACTCGTCATGACCCTGCCTTCACACGCCCAGATCGTCGTCATCGGCGGTGGCATCATCGGTTGCTCCACCGCCTATCACCTGGCAAAGGACCACAAGGCCGACGTTCTTCTGATCGAACAGGGGACCCTGACCTCCGGCTCGACCTGGCACGCGGCCGGCCTTGTCGGCCAGCTTCGCTCCTCGGCTTCGATCACCCGTGTGCTGAAATATTCGGTCGAGCTCTATAAGGGTCTGGAGGCCGAGACCGGGCTTGCCACCGGCTGGAAGATGACCGGCTGCCTCAGGCTCGCCACCAACCAGGATCGCTGGACCGAGTTCAAGCGGCTGGCAACGACGGCCGGCAGCTTCGGCATGGACATGCATCTCATCTCTCCGGAAGAGGTGAAGCGAATGTGGCCGCTGATGCGGGTGGATGATCTCGTCGGCGCCAGCTGGTTGCCGACCGACGGGCAGGCAAGCCCCTCCGACATCACCCAGTCGCTTGCCAAGGGCGCCCGCATGCATGGCGCAAAGATCGTCGAGAACGTGCGGGTAACCGGTTTCGAGATGAAGGACGGCCGCATCCTCAGGGTGAAGACGACCCAGGGCGACATTGCCTGCGAAAAGGTGGTCAACTGCGCCGGACAATGGGCCCGCCAGGTCGGCGACATGGCCGGCATCAATGTCCCGCTGCAGGCCGTCAAGCACCAGTACATCATTACCGAGAAAATCGAAGGCCTGTCGACCGACGCGCCGACGATCCGCGATCCGGACCGTAGGACCTATTTCAAGGAGGAGGTCGGCGGCCTCGTCATGGGTGGCTACGAGCCCAATCCGCAACCCTGGCTCACCGGCGACCTGCCCAACGACTGGGCCTTCCGTCTGTTCGACGATGATTTTGACCATTTCGAACAGCACATGATGCAGGCCATGGAGCGCGTTCCGGCGCTGGAAAAGGTCGGCGTCAAGCAGATGATCAACGGACCGGAGAGCTTCACGCCCGATGGCAATTTCATCCTCGGCGCCGCGCCAGAGTGCAAGAACATGTTCGTCGGTGCCGGCTTCAACGCCTTCGGCATCGCGTCCGGCGGCGGTGCCGGCTGGGTGCTGGCGCAATGGGTGGTCGACGGCGAGGCGCCGCTCGATCTCTGGGTCGTCGACATCCGCCGCTTTGCCGGCATGCACCGCGACCGCCAGTGGGTCTGCGACCGCACGCTCGAGGCCTACGGCAAGCACTACACCATAGCCTTCCCACATGAGGAATATGAAAGCGGCCGCCCGCGCCTCGTCTCGCCGCTCTACGCACGCCTGAAGGCGTCCGGCGCCGTGTTCGGCTCGAAACTCGGCTGGGAACGCCCCAACTGGTTTGCCCCGACCGGTGTGGAGCCGAAGGACGTCTATTCCATGGGCCGCCAGAACTGGTTTGAACCCGTCGGCGACGAACACCGGCATGTGCGTGAAGCGGTCGGCGTCTTCGACCAGTCCTCCTTCTCCAAATACGAGCTGTCCGGTCCCGATGCGCAGAAAGCGCTCGACTGGATCTGTGCCAACGACGTGTCGAAGCCGGTCGGTCGCCTGACCTATACCCAGCTGCTCAACACCCGCGGCGGCATCGAGGCCGACCTGACCGTTGCCCGCATCGCCGACGAGAAATTCTACATCGTCACCGGCACCGGCTTCCGCACCCATGACTATGGATGGATCGCCGACCATATCCCGGACGGCCTCGACTGCACGCTTTCCGACATTACCGAGGAATGGGGCACGCTGTCGCTGATGGGGCCGAAGGCGCGCGACGTGCTCTCCGCCGTGACCTCAGCCGACGTCTCGAATGCCGGCTTCCCGTTCGGCCATGTCCGCGAGATCCCCATCGCCAGCACCACCGTCCGCGCGCTACGCGTCACCTATGTCGGCGAGCTGGGCTGGGAGCTGCATATTCCGATCGCGGCGCTTGGCGAGGTCTATGATGCATTGATGGCAGCCGGCAGCGAACACGACATTCGTCCCATCGGCTATCGGGCGCTGGAATCGCTGCGGCTGGAAAAGGGCTACCGCGCCTGGAGTTCGGACATCACGCCGAACGACACGCCCTTCGAGGCGGGTCTCGGCTGGGCGGTCAAACTACGCAAGAACACCGATTTCCTCGGTCGCCAGGCACTTGAGAGCCTGGCCGGCCAGCCGCTGAAGAAGCGGCTGATGGGCTTTACCGTCGATGACCCGAATGTCGTTCTGGCCGGTCGCGAAACCATCCTCAGAAACGGCGAGCCGGTCGGTTATCTCACCAGCGGCGGCTATGGCTACACGGTCGGAAAGAATATCGGCTACGGCTATGTCCGCAATGGCGACGGCGTCAGCGACGAATACCTGACGAGTGGAACCTATGAACTCGTCGTTGCGGCGGAAAAGACGCCGGCGACCCTTCACTTCGGGCCGATGTTCGACCCGGCGATGGACAAGATCAAGGCCTGAGGGTTCGACATGTCATTCCGCGCAGATCGTCACGTCCATATCCTGATCATCGGCGGCGGTGCCATCGGCACCTCTGTCGCCTACCATCTCGCCCGCGACGGCGCCCGGGACGTGCATTTGGTCGAGAAGGCCATGCTCACCCATGGCTGCACCTGGCATGCCGCAGGCCTGGTCGGCCAGCTGCGCGGAAAGCGCAACCTCACGAGACTGATGCAGAACTCGGTTGCCGTTTTCGACCGCCTCGAAGAGGAGACGGGCCAGCACATCGCCTGGAAAAAGGTGGGGTCGTTGCGCTTGGCCGGCAGTCTCGAACGCTGGAGCGAGATCCGCCGCTCCATGACGCAGGCCAAGAGCTTCGGCGTCGAATGCTATTCGCTCTCGGCCGACGAGGCCGCAAGTCGCTTCCCCTATATCGTCAAGGACGGCATCGAGGGCGCCGCCTTCATTCCGGGCGACGGTTATATCGATCCCTATTCACTGACGATGGCCTATGCACGCGGCGCGCGGATGAATGGGGCAAAGATCGAGGAGGGCGTCACCGTCGAGGAAATCGTCGTCCAGAACCGCCGCGCCGTCGGTGTGGTGACGAATGGCGGAAACATATCCTGCGATATTCTTGTCAACTGCGCCGGCCTTTGGGCCAAGCGCGTTGGCGAGATGGCGGGCGTGCCACTGGCCGCGGGCGTGGTGGAGCACCAGTATTTCCTCACCGAAAAGAAGCTCACCCTGCCGCCGGATCTCACCACGCTTCGCGATCCGGACAACAATTTCTATCTGAAGCCCGATACGGGCTCGTTCGCCATCGGCGGCTGGGAGGACGGCACCAAGGGTTGCTGGCGCGGCAAGCCGCCCGTCGATTTCGGACGCGAACTGTTCGAGCCCAATTGGGAGCGGCTTGAGCTCTTCGCGCTTCCGACCGCAACCCGCATCCCGGCCTTAAACGAGATCGGCATCCAGACGGTCATCAACGGCCCGATCCCGGTATCCTTCGATGGCGAGCCGATAATGGGGCTGGCGCCGGAACTCGACAATTTCTATGTCGCCTGCGGCTTCACCGCCGGCATCGCTGCTTCCGGCGGCGCGGGTCTTGCGCTGTCCAACCTCATCCTGCATGGCGATGCCGGCATGGATCTCTGGCCCTTCGACGTGCGCCGGTTCGGCGCCGTTCACGCCCAGGGGCGCTATCTGGAAGAAAGGGCTATCCAGGCCTATGGCGCCTATTACAAGGTCCACTGGCCGGGCGAGGAGGCCCATGCGGTGCGTGGGCTGCGACGCTCGCCGCTGCATGACACGCTCGCGAAGAACGGTGCGGTGTTCGGTTCCAAATTCGGCTGGGAGCGTCCGAACTGGTTTGCGCCCGAGGGATCCGAGGGCAGGGACGTGCCGTCCTTCGAGGGCAAGCCGAACTGGTTCGATGCCGTCGGCGCGGAGGTGAAGGCGATCCGCGAGCGTGCCGTCCTGATCGACCAGTCCTCCTTCTCCAAGTTCGAGATCAGTGGTCCCGGTGCCTTGGCGGCCTTGCAGAACATCGCCGCCAACGACCTGTCCGGCCCGCCGGGCAAGGCGGTCTACACCCAGTTGTGCAACGACCGTGGCGGGATCGAGGCGGACGTCACCATCATCCATCTGGCCGATGATCTTCTCTACCTGATTACCGGCTCCGGCTTCGGCGTGCGCGACGGCAACTGGGTCTCGCGTCACCTGCCCGACGGCGTCAGTCTGCGGGACGTGACCAACCGCTTCGCGACCCTCAACATCTGCGGGCCGCGCGCGAGAGAGATCCTGCAGAGCGTGTCCGACGACGATCTGTCGAACGCGGCCTTCCCCTTCCTGTCGGTGAAACGCATCGAGGTGGGCGCCGCAACCGCGCTTGCCGTACGTATCGGCTATGTCGGCGAACTCGGCTACGAACTCTACATCGACCAGGACTACGCCGCCCATGTCTACGACACGCTGAAGGGGGCCGGAGAGCCCTTTGGCATTGCCGATGCCGGTTACCGCGCCATCGACGCGGCGCGCATGGAGAAGGGCTATCTCTACTGGTCGGGTGACATCACCCCCGACTATAATCCTTACGAGGCGGGGCTTGGCTTCTGCATCGCGCTCGACAAGGGTGATTTCATCGGTCGCGATGCCCTGGTGGCGATCAAGGCCGAGGGCGTGAAGCGCAAGCTCGTCTCCTACACCGTCGAGGGTTTTGCCCCCTTCCACGGCGGCGAGGCGGTCCTGCTCGATGGCAAGGTCGTCGGCTCCACGGCCAGTACCGGCTACGGTTATACCCTCGGCAAGACCATTGCGTTCGGCTACCTGCCGGCGGAGATTGCCGGCGGCGAGGCCTTCGAGATCGAGGCCTTCGGCAAGACCTATCCGGCACGCCGGGGCGCGCGCACCCTGTATGACCCGAAGATGGAGAGGCTGAAGGCATGAGTGCAGACGCCGAGATCGCGCTGGCGCGGGAAACCCTGAAGACCATCCCCTTGCTCGCTGACTATGACGGTCCGGTCGAGCGACTGGGTGGGCTGACCAACCTTGTCTTCCGCCTCGGCGACCACTGCCTGCGCATCCCCGGTAGAGGGACCGAGGAATATATCGATCGGGCCAATGAGATGGTGGCGACCCTGGCCGTTGCCAATGTCGGTGTGAGCCCGCAGATCGCCTATGCCGACCCGAAGACCGGCGTCTTCGTCTCCCGTTTCATCGACGGCGCGACCACGATGACGCCGGAGCGGTTTCGCTCGAGGCCAGGGGCCGCAGCCCGGGCCGGGAAGGCATTCCGCAGGCTGCACGACAGCGGCGCGATCTTTCCGGCACGCTTCGAACTGTTTGCGATGATCGACAGCTATCTTGCCATCCTGTCGACCAAGGACGTGGCCCTGCCGCCCGGTTATCACGACGTGCTCAAGGCGGCAGAGGGCGTGCGGGCAGCTCTTTCGGCCCACCCGCTGCCGAATGTCGCCTGTCATTGCGATCCGCTGTGCGAGAATTTTCTCGATACCGGCGATCGCATGTGGATCGTCGACTGGGAATATTCCGGGATGAACGATCCGATGTGGGATCTCGGCGACCTTTCGGTCGAGGGCGGCTTCGGCCCCGACGAGGAGGAGGCGATGATCCGCGCCTATTTCGGGGGTGAGCCGGCGCCCGCCGAACGCGGCCGCATCGTCGTCTACAAGGCAATGTGCGATCTGCTGTGGACCTTGTGGGGACTGATCCAGCTCGCCAACGACAATCCCGCCGACGACTTCCGCGCCTATGCGGACAACCGCTTTGCCCGCTGCCGGGCACTCATGGACACGCCCGCCTTCGCTGAGGCGGTGAAAACGGTGGCGGCGGGCTGAAGTCCGCCGGCTAGACCTTGCGGGCGTTGTCGATCGCCCAGCGGATATATTCCAGCATGAGCTCCTTCTCGAAGCGACGGAAGCCGGTAAACAGCGCCTGATCCGCCTCGTCCGCTGCCGCAAGCGCATCCTCCTTCATGCCTCTGGCCTTGTCTGTCAGAAAGACAAGCTGGGCTCTGCGGTCGCTCGGGTGCGGACGGCGCTCGATTAGCCCGTCGCGTTCCATCCGTGAGAGCGTGTTGGCCATGGTCGCCTGTTCGATGTCGACCCGGTCGAGCAGCTGTTTCTGGGTGAGCCCCTCTTCGTCCCATAGCTCGATCAGGATCGGCAGCTGTCCGGCCGAAAAACCCAGTTTCGCCGCACGCACCTGTAGGGCGCGGGCAAATGCCTTGGCCAGCTGGCCGGCGAGATAGGTGGCGGAATCGGAACGATTTTGAGCCATGCCAATGGATAGGCCTGTTTTAGGCCTGCCTCAAGAATAAATCGCAGGCGATCCAGTTTCGCGGTCGGCCTTTTTGGGATTTTGTCTGGCTTGGAGTGAACCCCGGACATGAAGAAGCCGCCATGGCTTGGAGGCGGTCGCCATGGCGGCTTCGAAATGAGGGACAAAGGCCCGGAGAGGGGGATAAGGCCTTTGTCCAGTCTGAAGCGGCGGGGGACGAGCCTCTTTCAGACTGCGGCGTGATCAGGCGCCGGTGACTATGAAATGTGCGGTGAAATATGGTTTTTCAAGGGAAGGCGGGATTACAAATTCGTAACGTTTGCGTGTTTGCTGGTCGCCCCCTCCGGCGAACTTTATATGGACGGCCCCGGCGCCCCGCGCTATCCATGCCGACATGAAAAAAGGCGATCATCTCTTCCTCGTCGACGGCTCGGGCTTCATCTTCCGTGCCTTCCACGCCCTGCCCCCGCTGACGCGCAAGTCCGACGGCTTGCCGGTCGGTGCGGTCTCGGGCTTCTGCAACATGCTGTGGAAGCTCCTGACGGATGCGCGCGATACCAGCGTCGGCGTGACGCCCACCCATTTCGCGGTCATCTTCGACTATTCCTCGAAGACCTTCCGCAAGGAACTCTATCCCGACTACAAGGCCAACCGTTCGGCGCCGCCGGAAGAGTTGATCCCGCAGTTCGGCCTGATCCGCGAGGCGACGCGCGCCTTCAATCTGCCCTGCCTCGAAACGGAAGGCTTCGAGGCGGACGATCTCATCGCCACCTATGCCCGCAAGGCCGAAGCGATCGGCGCCGACGTCACCATCATCTCGTCCGACAAGGATCTGATGCAACTCGTCACGCCCACGGTCCACATGTACGACAGCATGAAGGACAAGCAGATCGGCATTCCCGACGTCATCGAGAAATGGGGCGTGCCGCCGGAAAAGATGATCGACCTGCAATCGCTGACGGGCGATTCGACCGACAATGTTCCCGGCGTGCCCGGAATCGGTCCGAAGACGGCGGCCCAGCTGCTGGAGGAATTCGGTGACCTCGACACGCTGCTGGCCCGCGCCGGCGAGATCAAGCAGGTCAAGCGGCGTGAAAACATCATCGCCAATGCCGATCTCGTGCGCCTGTCGCGCGAGCTGGTGACGCTGAAGACGGACGTGCCTCTGGACGTGCCGCTCGACGCCCTGGTTCTGGAAAACCAGGACGGGCCGAAGCTCATCGGCTTCCTGAAGACGATGGAATTCACCACGCTGACGCGGCGTGTCGCCGATGCCTGCGGCTGCGATGCCTCGGTGATCGATCCGGCGCCGGTAAAGGTCGAGTGGGGTCCGGCAGCGCACGGACCGGATCTCGATGCGGCGGCTCCCGCCGATGCCACAGCCGCTCCTTCGTCGGCTGCCAAGACGGCTGCAGCGCCGGCCGCAGCCGCCCCGGGCTATCCGACGCCCGCCGATCTCGTGGCGGCCCGTGCGCAGGCCTTCCACGGCAAAGCGATCGATACTACTGCCTACCAGGCCATCCGCGATCTCGATACGCTGAAGGCCTGGATCGATGCCGCGCGCGAAACCGGCCTCGTCGCCTTCGACACGGAGACCACCTCCATCGACCCCATGCTGGCCGAACTCGTCGGTTTTTCGCTGGCGATCGCCGACAACGGCGAGCGATCGGGTTCGACGGACATTCGTGCCGCCTATGTTCCGCTCGCCCACAAGACCGGCCGTGACGACCTGTTCAGCGACGGCCTGAAGCTGGCCGAGGGCCAGATTCCGATGGCTGAGGCGCTGGAGGCGCTGAAAGGTCTGCTCGAAGACCCGTCGATCCTCAAGGTCGCGCAGAACCTCAAATACGACTACCTGCTGATGAAGCGCTACGGCATCGTCATCAAGGGTTTCGACGATACCATGCTGATCTCTTACGTGCTCGATGCGGGCAAGGGCAATCACGGCTTGGACGGGCTCTCCGAACGCTGGCTGGGTCACACGCCGATCGCCTACAAGGACGTGGCCGGTTCCGGCAAATCCTCCGTCACCTTCGATCATGTCGATATCGACAAGGCGACCGCCTATGCCGCAGAGGATGCCGACGTGACGCTGCGTCTTTGGATGGTGCTGAAGCCCCGGCTGGCTGCCGAAAGGCTGACCCGCATCTACGAGCGGCTGGAACGGCCCCTGATCCCGGTGCTTGCCGACATGGAGGAACGCGGCATCTCGATCGACCGGCAGATCCTGTCGCGGCTGTCGGGCGAGCTTGGCCAGAAGGCGGCGGCGTTCGAGGACGAGATCTACGAGCTTTCCGGCGAGCGTTTCAACATCGGCTCGCCCAAGCAGCTCGGCGATATCCTGTTCGGCCGCATGGGACTGCCCGGCGGCTCCAAGACCAAGACCGGCCAGTGGTCGACCTCGGCGCAGGTGCTGGAAGATCTAGCGGCCGAAGGCGCGCCGCTGCCGCGCAAGATCGTAGACTGGCGACAGCTGACCAAGCTGAAATCGACCTATACGGATGCGCTTCCGGGCTTCGTGCACCCCGAGACCAAGCGGGTTCATACCAGCTATTCGCTGGCGTCGACCACCACCGGCCGCCTGTCGTCCTCCGAGCCGAACCTGCAGAACATTCCGGTGCGCACCGCCGAAGGCCGCAAGATACGCACCGCCTTCGTCTCGACGCCGGGCCACAAGCTCTTGTCGGCCGACTACAGCCAGATCGAACTGCGCGTGCTCGCCCATGTGGCCGAGATTCCGCAGCTTCGCCAGGCCTTCGCCGACGGCATCGACATTCA
>DAIMJJ010000161.1:0-10067 GCA_036722275.1 Rhizobium sp.
GTGCGTCAACGCGCCGGTCGGGCAGGCGAGCACGCACTGCACCGCGTCGCAGGAAAAATCGCAGGCCTGCTTGCGTGCGTTGATATACGGCACACCATTACCGAAGCCGTCGGTGACATCGGCAAGCACGATCGCCTCGACCGGGCAGACCTGCACGCACTGCCCGCACTTGATGCAGGAGGCGAGGAATTCCGGTTCGTCGAGCGCGCCCGGCGGACGCAACCGCTTCACCCAGCCGCTTACGATCGGGATATATCCGGCGAGCGCCAGAGCCACCGTTCCGGTGCCGAGCATCACCGACAGCAGGAAGCTGCGGCGCTCCTTCTGCTGGCGCGCACTCGTCGGCTTCGCCGACAACAGAGTTCCGAGCGAAAAGGCCATGGATTTCGTCACCGGCTATTTCTTGTAGAGACCGAACGGATCGATCCGTTCGGAGGGAGGCTCGTCAGCGCCGGCGCCGCCACTGATGGGCGCCGGCCCTTCCGCGTCCTCGTCTGCTTCCGGTTTAGCGGCCGGCCGGCTCCTGTCCTTGACCGATGTTGAGACGACGAAGTCCTTGCTGACGCGCGGCTCTTTGTCCTTCAACAGCAACAACGGCTCCGTGAAAGGCGCCAGCCGCTCGATGAAGTCGAGCACCGAGAGGGCGGGCGAGCCCTTGAAGAAACCGGCGTTCGGCACGTCCATCCACAGCCGGTCGGCGAAGCTGCGCATGGCATACGGCTTGTCGCCGATGCCGTCGCGGTTCTGGTCGAAGCCCTGGTAGTCGTCCCAATGGTTCCCGGACCACTCCGCGCGCGCCGCCGACTCGAACAGCCGCATCGCGACATGCTGGGTGTTGGAGAGGAAGCGGTTGTCCTTGAAGATGTTGCCCGGCCGGTCCGACAGGAACGAGACGCCGATATCGTTGAACGCAATCGTATTGCCGGTGATCTCGACGGTGCTGCCGGGTTGAAACGGCGTGATGTCGAACGCGAGGCCCACCGCGTTGTAGAGGACTTCATTGTCCTCGATGAGGACATTGCTGACCTCCTTCAAACCGATGCCGACGCCAGCGGCGCCGAGCGCCTGGACGATACGATTGCGGCGGATGACGTCGCCCTCGTCGTACATCAGGTAGATGCCGACGGCGTTGCGGTCGAAGCGGTTGTCCTCGATGGTGTTGTCGCGCGCGTACATCAGGTGCAGGCCATACCGCCCCATCGATACCTGGTTGCCGACAACGGTGTTGCCGGACGAGTACCAGATGACGAAATCGCGGCTGTCCCTGATGATGTTCTCCTCCAGGCGATTGGAGCGCGCGTACCACAGGCGCACGGCGTCGCCCTTGACGCCGAGTTCTGCGTCCGCCTTGGAGCCGATGCGGTTGCGGCGCACGACGTTGTTGTGCGCCTCCTGCAAGTCGATGCCGAACAGCGCCTCCTCGATGACGTTGTCCTTGACGACGTTGAAGTTGCCTTCGATGCGAATGCCGGCGTCGATGTCGTTGTGCTGGTCACCCGAATTGACGACGCGCATGTTGCGCACCGTCGCGCCGTTGGTGCGGACGTGGATGACCGTCCCCTTGCCGCCGCCATCCACTTCGACGCCATTGCTGCCGTCGAGGGTGAGCGGCTTGTCGATCAGAACGGGGCCTGCGTAGCGCCCCGCGGCCGGGGCGACGACGTCACCCTCCTTCGCCGCATCGATCATGGGCTGCAAGGCCGGCAGGGCCGATGATCTGCCGGAGTGAGCGGCAGATGGCCCCGTCTCGGCCGACAGCTGCACGCCCAGGACGCCGACTGCCGCAATGATGGCCGCGAAGACAGCAGAGCGACGCGCGCGCCGGTTACGCGGCACGGCCTGCCTCCTGCAACTGCTTGCGTCGCATCATCAGTGCAAGGGTCATGAGAACCGCCACCGCGACCATCATGCCGAACCCGCGATGCGGATACGAATGCGTCGAGAACTGCGCGACCTTGCCTTGCCCGAACACCGTCGGCATGAACGGCTTCAACGTAAACGCGCCCATGGCGTTGAGGCTGTGGCCGTACCACCAGAGCCACGCGGCATACTCGATGATGAAGAACACCGGCAGCAGGATCGGAACCAGGACCAGCAGGTAATGCAGCGGCCCGTTGTTGCGTGCGGCGAACAGCATGACCGCCATGCCGGCCAGGACAACCCAGAACAAGGCGTTGGCAGCCGTGGTCATGGTGCGAGCCATCGGAATGTTCTTGTCCGGCTCGTTGAACCAGCGACCGAGGGCCTTTTCGTAATGCCATGCCAGCACCTGCCGCCCGCTGCCCGTCCATGCGACGCGCTTGTCGGCCGGCTTTCGGCTCTGATCGGCCGCGAACGCGGCCTTCAGGATCTCGATGTCGAGCTGCTTTCCCTTCGCCTGCGACGACTTCGCCGCAGCCAGAATTTCCTTGAGGCTCTTGGCGTCGCCACCGGCCTTGCCCTCGTTGCCCGCATGCAGACGCGCCAGCGCTTCGCCAAGCTTCGCCTCGCCGACCTTCTCGACATTGCGCCGCAGCGCCGCCGTATCGCTCACGCTGCTGGCACCGCTGTCGATCAGCGATTTCTTCAGGGCCGCGATCACCGGACTCTGCTCTTCGCCCTCTTCTTCCTGGCCCTGTCCGAGCGAGGTGACGAGCGCATCGAGATAGCCGCTGTTCTGATAGCGAATGCCCCCGGGCGTGAAGTAGGCGAGATACATCCAGGCCGCTACCGCGGCAAACCCCACGCCCAGCACTGCGAGGCGCAGCTTCGGCGCCGGAATCATGAAGCCGATCACCAGCAGGCCGAGGAACGAGACGAGGAACGGCGAGAAGAACTTCTCGACGACGCCGCCCGAAGCGATGGGGAACATGCCGACGAAATGGTTGATGGCATCCATCTCGTGCACGCAATCGAGCGCCTTGTCCTCGAACACGTCTCGCTTGGCCGCGAGCTGGCATCCATTGAACACGCCGTTCATGTGGAAGTGAATGCGCACGCCGTCCGGGAACGCCTCCGCCGGATAGTTCGGCGCCTTCAGCGAAACCCACCAGACAGGCGAGAAATACATGGCGGCCAGGAGCGCAACGGCTACCGCTGACAACACGAGAATGGCGCGGCTGCGCTTGTCGGCAAATGAGATCGCGTTGCTCATGTCACTCCGCCCGGTCTCGTCTCGATGGGGCTCGCGGAGAGCACCCAAGGCACTCTCCGCGCTCTGTGAAATTTGTCCGGCGACCTAGTTGAAATCCGGGTTCTGCCAGCCGGGAGGAGCCAGACGCTCTTTCGGCGGTTTCAGGCGCGAGACGTAGTCCATCACGGCTTCGACATCACGCTCGCTGAAGCCCTCGATCTGCTTCACCATCTCCGGATTCGAGTTGCGCCGCTTGCCGCTCTTGATCTCGCGGAACTGGCGGATCAGGTAGTTGAAGTGCTGGCCCTGGATCAGCGGGTACCATTTCTCGTGCTTGCCCTCGCCCTTCTCGCCGTGACACTTGACGCAGTTGTCGGCATAGAGCTTGGCGCCGTGCTCGAGATCCTTGCCCGGCCCCTCGCCGTTGTCCGGCGTCATCGGAAGCTTGGCGATATAGGCGGCGACATCCGAGATCGACTGGACGCCGCCGATCTCCTTCGGCAGCGCGAACGGATACATGGTCGGGTTGTCGCGGTTGAGCGCACGGATGTCCGAGAGCTGCTTGATGATGACCTCGAAGTGCTGGCCGGCGATCTGTGGGAACGTACCGTCCTTGCTGCCCGAGCCCTCGGGCAGATGGCAAGCCGCGCACACCTCGTAGACGTTCTTTCCGTTCTCGAGATTGGGCGTCAGCTTCATCGCCTCGTCCTTCTCGCCGCCCTCGGCGTTCCAGACGTTGACGTTGGTCTTGTGGCCGGGATCGTCGCCAGCGCCGGCGAGCGCCGTCAGCGCCAGCACACCTGCGCCCAGGGCCATGGCCAATTTCAACCTCATGATGTCTCCTCCGGTTGATCTCGAATCGCGCTTCAGCGCCGATGACGACTGCTAGTTCAGGCGCCTACTTCTTGATGTTCGGGTCCTGCATGGCGACATACGCTGCGAGCAGTTCCATGTCCGCCGCCGACAACTCGTCGACAATCGCCTTCATGGCTTCGGACTGGCCGTTGGTGCGCGCGCCCGACTTGATGTCCTGCATCTGCGCAAGAACGTAGGCATGCTTCTGTCCGCCGATTGCCGGGAAGCCTTCCAGCGGCGCACGGCCTTCGACACCGTGGCAAGACTCACACTTTTCGGCAAACATCTTGCCTGCGGACGCGAGCTTGTCCGGCGCCAGCGCCGCCGGCGGCGGATCGGCGGGAAGCGCCGGCACCTCGGCCAGCCAGGTGGCGATGGCCTTCACCTCTTCCACCGTGATACGTCGCGCACCATCGGGCGCCACGAGCGCACCGCGCATGCCCTTCGAGCGGGGATTGCCGGAAGCGTCCGCGCCGCCGACGCGCTTGCCTGATATGATGTCCTCGATCTGTGCGATCATGTAGTCGGCGCGCTGCCCCGCGAGCGACGGATACTCCTGGATCGCCTTCTGACCATCCTTGCCGTGACAAGCGATACAGGAGCGCCTGAGGTAGAGTTTCTTGGCGTCGAGCGGCACCGATACCGCGGGCGCGGCGGCAGGGGCGGCGGCGGCAGGTCCCGCCGCGGCCGGTTGCTGCTGCGCAACGGCCGGCGCGGAGACGCCGATGAGTATGGCGAGCGCCGCTCCGGCAACGAGTTCTGCACGTTTCCATGCATGCATTGCGTTAACTCCCAATCGATCGATGCTCTGCAGAGGCAGGGAGCGAGACTGCGGCGGCTCCCGATGATGGCGACGGGCGGCAGTGTTGAGCCGCCGCCCGCTCCAACGCCCTCTTGCTTTCCGTGTCGCCTACTTCACGACCTTCGCGTTGTTCTGCTCGAGGTAGGTCTTGGCCCTGAGGCCGATGTCGGCCGCCTTGACCTGATACTGGAACCACTGCTGCGCCCACAGCGTGGCGTTCTGCCAGTCCTTCTTGCCAGCGAAGTCTTCGGTCTTCTTCTTGGCATCGGCCGCGAAGTTCAGCTG
Organism: Rhizobium sp.; assembly: GCA_036722275.1. Classification (GTDB taxonomy): domain Bacteria; phylum Pseudomonadota; class Alphaproteobacteria; order Rhizobiales; family Rhizobiaceae; genus Allorhizobium. Next base: position 5,055 of record DAIMJJ010000161.1, read on the forward strand.
GTCGGTGGCATCTTCAACGAGCGAGACGACGGTCGGGAAGTCCTTGAAGTTGCGCTCGGTGATGAACTTCACGACGCTGTCGATCACGGCTTGCGTGTCGGTGTTGGTCTTGATCTGCTTCGTGAAGTCACCCTCGGCGTAGGCTTGGCCTTCCTTCAGCGCGGCCTCTTCCGCCTTCATGCCCTTCGGCCTGACGAGCAGATAGCCCTGCATTTCGAGATGCAGCGCCGAGCAGAACTCGGTGCAGTAGTAGGGATAGACGCCGGCCTTGTCGGCCTTCAGCACTGCGGTGACGGTCTTGCCGGGCTCCACGGACAGGTTGATGTTGTGGCCGCGGATGGCGAAGCCGTGGGTTTCGTCCTGAGCACGTTCCAGGTTGGTCAGGTGGAAGTGAACCGCTTCGCCCTCTTCGACCTCGACGATTTCCGGTGTGATGTGCGAGCGGATCAGCGTGCCATAGACATGGACGCCGTCTTCCTTCTTCTCCACCCGCTCGCGTCCGGCCAGCGTCGCGTGCTGCGACTTGGTGTCGGTGCGGCTGTTCCAGCCTGACTTGTAGCGGATATGCGGCTTCAACGTGTCGGCCGCAATGGCAACCGCGTAGTGCGGCTCACCGAGCGGCAGCGGCATGTCGTAGAGCAGCTCCATCTTGTCGCCGGAGATGTCGATCAACTGGTGGTTCTGCGGATGCAGAGGGCCGACCGGCTGGAAACGATCGATGGCGAGCTTGTTCAGGGCGACGAGATACTTGCCCTTCGGCTTCACGGAGTCGCCTTCCATCGCCATGAGGTGGCCGATGTTGTAGTGCACCGACAGTTTGTCGAGCACCTTGCCCTCGCAGTAGTCCCACTTGGTCACCTGGCTGTCGACGTAGATCGACGTGTAGACCGTGCAGGGCTTGGAGTCGTACTGCGTATGCAGCGGACCGAGGCCGACCTGAACCTGCGTGTGCAGCGACTTCTTGAGGTCGAGGATCGGCACGCCATAGGGGTCCTTGGCGGCGAAGTCCTTGGCGTCGATCAGCGCCTTCATCTTCTCGAAGGAGTAGACGGACGCGTGGGTGTCGAGCTTGCCGGCGACGATGATGAACTTGCCGTCGGGGCTGACGTCGACACCGTGCGGGCTTTTCGGTTCGGGCACCAGGAAGACGACGCCCTCGGCCGCCGCCATATCGAGCGGCACGACGTTATGACCGTTGATCTTCTTGGCCTTGCCGGCCTTGACGATCTCTTCCGCCTTCTGCCAGTTCAGCATGTGCAGGAAGTCCGTGTCCTTCTGCGAGCAACCCGCTTCGAACGGCGGGCGGCCCTTCTCGATGCCACCCACGTAACGCTCGGTGCAGAACGAGTTGGTGAAGGAGAAACCGTGGCTCGGGCCCTTGCCGGCATCCGACAGGTCCTGGCTGTAAGGCGGCAGCTCGACCGAGAAGCTTTCCTCCGGAATGATCCGGCCCTTGGCCTTGTCGAATTTCCAGTAGGTGACGGCGCCGCGATACTTCTCGTTGAACTGCGACAGCGGGACGTACTCGTCCTCGAGCGGGCCGGCGTACTGCGTCGCCTCGATCACATACTCGGAATTCTGCGTGACGAAGGCGCCGCCGTGCTCCGACTTCATGATCGGGTTGGCGACGATCTGCTTGGTCTCAAAATCCGCCAAGTCGATGACGGCGATGCGCGGATTGGCCTTGTCGTTGATGAAAAGGAACTTGCCGTCGTACTCGCCGTTGGTCTCGGTGATCGCCGGATGGTGGGTATCACCGTAGTTGATGTCCTTGCCGTTGATGCGGCCCTGCGCCAGCACGGCTTTCGATTCCTCGTCGAAGCCGTAGCCCTGCCACGGCTCGGGCGTGAACACGCCGATGTATTTGAGAATACGCATCGAGGGGATGCCGTAAACGATCACCTGGCCGCTCTGTCCACCGGACGAGAACACGACGAATTCGTCGCGTTTGCCCGTCGGGACATAGGTCTTGGCCGCGGCCAGTACGTCCTTCTGCGTCAGGCCACGCCGTTTCATGACGTCGTCGAGAGATTCGGCGCTCGCAGTGATGGCGCTCGTCGAAAGGAGCAAACCTGCAAGTGCCGATAACGATACGGAGCGGGCAACCAATTTGTGCATCGCACAGCCTCCAAAAACGGTCTGACGGTCCGCGCATCGCCCGCGTGCAGGCAGGTTGGATGCGATTACGGTGCCGCCGGGCAAGATCCACTCGCACCGAAGCCCCGTGAGGATCCGCTCCGAGGATTGCGACATCCTCCTCCCGGTGTTCTTGACTTTTGCTAAGGGGCCGGCCGAACCCGCACGCCATCCTGTCGCAGGATTGCCGAAAGGGAGCGCTCACATGCTGATGTCGTGGCCATGGAAATGGCGCTCTGTAGCCGCTGCGGCAGCGATCGCCGTGTCGCTCTTCTCGGGCGCGGCGGCCGCGGTCGCGGCCGAGTCGCAGCCCGCCGAAGCCGAAGCTTTGCCGGCTGTCGGCAGCCGCTTCATTCTCAACACCCACGACGGGCGAACGGTGACCGACGAGGACTTCCGCGGCCGCCACCTGCTCGTGTTCTTCGGCTACACGCATTGCCCGGACATCTGCCCGAGCAGCCTGTTGACGGTGGCGCGCGTGCTCGAGCTGCTGGGCGACCAGGCCAAGCACGTGCAACCGTTGTTCATCACCGTCGATCCCGCACGTGACACGCGCCAGGTGCTGTCCGAGTTCGTCCCCCATTTCGATGCGCGCATCGTCGGACTGACCGGCAATGAACAGATGATCGAGCGGGTCGCGAAAGGCTACCGCGCCAAGTACGCGAGGGTCGACGGCCGCGACGGTACCTACTCGGTGGACCACACGGCGACATTGTTCCACATGGGGCCGGCGGGAGAATACATCGGCCGCTTCCCCTATGAGACGACGGCCGAGAAGATTGCCGAGGATCTGCGCGCCAGCCTCAAGGCCAGCGTCGGGTCGAACGCCCAGACCGACGACAGGGCCAGCGTCAAACAATGACGGGAGCGTGGTCTCGCATCGCCACCAAAGCGCGCGAGGCCGTGCAGCGCTTGCGCTCCAGGTTGTCGGCAATCGGCGCGCGCGCGCCGATCATGCTTGCCGCCGTGCTGGTCGGCGCGGGCATCGCGTTCTGGGGCGCCTTCAACACGGCGATGGAGGCGACCAACACCCTGCCCTTCTGCATCTCCTGTCACGAGATGAAGTCGACCGTCTACGAGGAGTACCGCCAGTCGGTGCATCACACCAATCCGTCCGGCGTGCAGGCGGTCTGCTCCGACTGCCACGTCCCGAAGGACTGGACCGCAAAGCTCGTGCGCAAGATCCAGGCGTCACAGGAGGTGTTCCACTGGCTCGCCGGCAGCATCTCGACACCTGAAAAGTTCGAGGCCAAGCGGCTCGCGCTCGCCACGCGCGTCTGGAACACCATGAAGGCGAACAATTCTCAGGAATGCCGCAACTGCCACAACTTCTCCGCCATGGACACCGCCGGGCAGGGTGGCTTTGCCGGGCGCATGCACGCGCAGGCCGCGCGGGAAGGCAAGACCTGCATCGATTGCCACAAGGGCATCTCGCACAAGCTGCCCGCGAGCCTGTCACGGCCGCCGACACAATCGCGCCCGAGTTTCGATGCCGAACTGGCCGAGGAGATCAACATGACCTGCGCGCCGTGCCACGGTCGCCAGGGCCAGGGCACCGCGGACGGGGTCTACCCCCGCATCGCCGGCCTCGATCCCGATTACCTGACTCGCCAACTGCAGCACTTCAAGGCAAAGACGCGCATCAACATTGCCATGCTGCCGTACGCGACGGAGCGGGAGTTGCCGCAGCACGACGTCGACACCATCGTCGCCTACCTCGCGTCGATCGATCTACCGCGCAAGCTGGATGCCGCCGACGAAACGAAGGGCTTCGACGCGCTGTCGCGCCTCAACGCCAGCAAGGCCGTCATCAACGTGCCGCTCTATGCCGGAGACGTCGCGCGTGGCCGCCGGCTCTACGCGAAGGAATGCGCCTCGTGCCACGGCCGCGACGGATACGGGGACCGCGTGCGCACCACCCCGCAGCTCGCCGGCCAGCACAGCGCCTACCTGAAGCGACAGATCATGGAGTTTCGCGCCGGCACGCGCGTCCACGACGACCCGGACGACGCCCGCATCTTCAAGGCCTACGGCGAAACCGACATCGACGACATGCTCGCCTACGTCTCGACCCTCGACGACTGATCGAGCGCCAGCATGGCGCTCATGGAAGTCGCCGTCACGCTGACCGAGTGGCGCGTAACGCCGACGAGCGGCACGTCCGGAGTTCCAAAAGTTCGCGAGAACCGGGGGGCGGTCTGGAATTCCGCGGAGTGCCGGAAGACGCCGCGACGGCCTTCTACTGGTCACTGTTTCCGACCGAGCAGACGTTTTCCGCAACCGACTACAGCTGGGCTTTCTGACATTCGGCTTGGCCCCGGGGACGACCTTCGACCTTTCACTCTCATGGTGGACCGGTGGCACCTCGCACGCTTCCACCATCAAGGGCTGCAATGCGCGCGATGAACCTTGGATCCGATATGCCCGTGGGATGGTCCTCGCTTGCGCCGCCTCGGAACTTGCTGTCTCAGCGCTCCGCCCGATCGCCCGATCCGCGAGCCTCCGGGCCCGAAGCTCGCTGCAGGTCGGGTCCGGCACGCCAGCCCGCCCCGATCCGGCCGCCAGCCTCCTGGCACTCGAGGGTTGTAGAAAGCCGCTTTGCCAGGTGCTCCGGGAGCATCAACAGGTGGCGTTGCGCCGTCCGCTCGTGCCGGACAGCAGGAACTCGGACAGGTGAGCGCGGCCGCTTGCACAGGGCACCTGCGTCTGTTAGATAGCCAGCCTTCGTCGGCCTCTGGCCGGCACGATCCGGTTTTGGGGGATCGTCTAACGGTAGGACTGCAGACTCTGACTCTGCCTGTCTAGGTTCGAATCCTAGTCCCCCAGCCACCGACTAACTCATTGATATCGCTGCATATTTTGTCATTTCCGCAGGCG
>DAIMJJ010000162.1:0-10039 GCA_036722275.1 Rhizobium sp.
GCCATGGCCTGAGACACGAGACCGAGGAAGAACGAGAAGCATGAACCGCCTGGCGCGCCTGCAGGACCCGGTTGCCGTCGATCCCGACTGTTCGGCCCGTTTCGTCCTCAACGGTGTGGAGGCGATCGCCGACCCCTCCGGCGCGCTTGTCCTGCCGGACCTGCATATGCTTGTCGTCTCGGATCTGCATCTGGAGAAAGGGGCAGCCTTCGCCCGCCGCGGCCAGCTGCTTCCGCCCTATGATACCCTCGCCACACTGCGGATCCTGGAGGCGGTGATCGCGCGCCATGACCCGCGCATCGTCATCAGCCTTGGCGACAATTTCCATGATCCGGTCGGCTCAGCGCTGATGCCGGACATCTTCCGCCAGACGATCGGCGCGATGGCGGCCGGACGGGAGTGGATCTGGATCAACGGCAACCACGATCCGAACGGGACGTCCAATCTCCCCGGTATATCCGCTGACGAACTCGCCTATGGCGGGCTTACCTTCCGGCACGAGCCGGGCCTGGCGTCCGCACGGGGCGAGGTCGCCGGTCACCTCCATCCTTGCGCGACCGTCCGGCGTCGGGAGAAATCGGTGCGCCGCCCCTGCTTCGCCAGCGACGGCATGCGTCTGATGATGCCGGCCTTCGGCGTGCTCACCGGTGGTCTCGACCTTCGCCACCAGGCCTTCACCGGCCTGTTCGACCGGCAGGCCCTCATTGCCCACCTGCTCGGCCGGGACCGGGTCTATTCCGTGCGTTTTGCCAATCTGCTGGGCTGATCTGCCGAGCGAGCCGGCCACGGCTTGAAGCCGTTGTCACCAGAGGTGGAAAGGCTGCGTCTTCCAAGCCTCAGCCTGCCGGCACATAGCGCAGCACAACCCCGCCTGTCTTCAGCGGCCGGGTCTCGATGAGCCTCAACACCCTGGGCGTCTCGGCCGGCTTGAAATGCGGATTGCCCCCGCCGAGCACGACCGGCACGAGGCAGAGCCGGATCTCATCGACAAGTTCAGCCTTGAGCAGGCTGTCTGTGAGCTCGGCACTGCCGAAGACGAATATGTCCTTGCCCGGCTGCGCCTTGAGCGTGGTGATCTCGCCGACGATGTCGCGCACGATGCGGGTATTGTTCCAGTCCGCTTGCTCGAGACTGCGGCTCGCAACGATCTTGGCGATCGCGTTCATGTAGTCCTTGATCTCCAGCTCTTCGGTCGCCTCTGTCCAGTGGGCCGCCATGCCCTCATACGTCTTGCGGCCGAAGACGAGCAGGTCCGCCTGCCTGCCGATCTCCAGGGAATAGGTTCTCAGTTCCTCGCCCCAGACGAGTTGATGATAGCCGAGATCCCACGGCGACTTGCCTTCGAAATAGCCGTCGAGTGTCATCAGATTCCAAATGATCAGTTTGCGCATGGCATCCTCCCTCTCAAAGTCGAAATAACTGATTGCGAAATGCAAGCGGTTGTCTTTTAGCTCAACTGGTGGCAGATCGCAACTGGTCGAGAGGAGATGCCATGTCCGAACCCCACCGCTCCGGATGCCCGATCAATCTCACGCTTGAGGTTCTCGGCGATCGCTGGAGCCTGATCGTCATTCGCGACGTCATGTTCGGCAACCGCCGTCATTTTCGCGATCTTTTGCAAAATTCCGAGGAGGGCATCGCCTCCAACATTCTTGCAGACCGCCTGAAGAAGCTGGTTGACAAGGGGCTGCTCAGCCGCGTCGATGATCCGAGCCACAAACAGAAGGCGATCTACAGCCTGACCGAAATGTCGATCGATTTGGTGCCCCTGCTGGCTGAGATGGGCGCTTGGGGCCGCAGATATCTGGAGGTGTCTGAAGACCTGGCGATCCGTGCCGAGCTGCTCGAACAGGGCGGGCGCGAGCTCTGGCGGGATTTCATGGCCGAACTGAAGGCCCTGCATCTGGGGCAACCCATGCCCCCGGAAATACCATCGGCGCTCGCGCGGCTGACCGCGGCCTATCTGGAGGTCAAGGCACGGATGGGCAAGCCCGAACGGGACTAGTCTCTGCGGAAGATCAGGCTCGCACTCCAGCCGGTGATGAGCGCCAGCAGCACTGCGAACAGGCCATAGCTCAAGGGGTTCTCATGGGCGGCGCGGGTAATCGAGTCCTCGATCCCGGTCTTGATCACCCGCAGCGGCAATTCCCGCTCTGCGATAAACTCCCCGGTTTTGAACAGATAGGCATGGGCGATGTGAACCCCGTCCGGGATGTTGGCGGGCAGGCGCAGCGTCGCCTTGAACAGGCTGGAGCTGACGAAGCGCACCCCGGCCTCTTCACCCTGATACAGGCCGCCCGTCTGCTTCAGCCGCCGGAAGGCCTCGCGGAAGTCCTTGAGGTTGGCGGCATTGCTGAAATAGCCTGTGGGTGTGAGCGCCATGTGGTCGATGCCGATGCCGAGCTGGGTCAGCGTCTGGGGCTTGGTCACTTCCGACAGCGCCCGCGTGCTCGCCAGCGAATAGGAGGTCGGCATGCGCTCGAAGGTCATCGACGTGCGGTTGACCCAGATGCCGAAAAGCCGGTCCTTGCGGCGCACGGTGGTGTCGTCGCGCGGCCCCTCCAGCGTCACCACCACGTCATACTGGCCGATCGCCAGAAGCAGCGTGTCGCTGTTGGTCACGGCACCGAAGATGGTGAGGTCTGCGCCGCGAAAATCGGAGGTGATGGCGATCTCGCTGGTGGAGGTGCCGATGTCCAGCCCTTCCTTGCCGGTCATGTCGGTTGCCAGCGGCACCTGCGCGGGGCTCTCGCCCGCCAGGGCAAGGGCGGCCATGGTCGAGAGGGCAAGAAGAAGGCGGCGCATCCTCAGCCTCCGATCGCGATGGAGTAGAGATCGTCCGGCGTGACCACCAGCTCGACGGCAAGCCTCAGGCCGACCGCCAGAACCAGCAGGCCGAGCAGGGCGCGCAACTGTTCGCCGCGCAGCTTCTGGCCGACGCGCACGCCGTATTGGGCGCCGATGACGCCGGCGATCATCAGGATGAAGGCAAGCACGATGTCGACCGAATAGTTGGTCGCAGCCTGAACCACGGTGGTATAGGCGGTGGTGAAGATGATCTGGAACAGCGATGTGCCGACGACGACATTGGTCGGAATCCGCAGCAGGTAGATCATTGCCGGCACCATGATGAAGCCGCCGCCGACACCCATCACCGAGGTCAGGATGCCGATGGCGAAGCCGAGCGCGATGATCGGCAGGACGCTCAGATAGATCTTCGACTTCTTGAAGCGCATCTTGAACGGCAGGCGATGCACCCAATTGTGCTGGCCCGGACGCTTGAGGCTCACCGGCTCGTTCCTCGCCGCCCGCCGCATGGCATTCAGGCTCTCCATCAGCATCAGGATGCCGACGGTGCCGAGGAAGATGACGTAGAGCAGCGAGATCACGAGGTCGAGCTGCCCCTGGCGGCGCAGCCAGGAGAAGATGAAGACACCGATCGAGGCCCCCGCAAGGCCCCCGAGCAGGAGCACCATGCCGAGCTTCATGTCGAGTGTGCCGCGTCGGAAATGGGTGATGGCGCCCGATACGGAGGAGGCGACCACCTGATTGGCGCCAGTCGCGACGGCGACCACGGGGGGGATGTTGTAGAAGATCAAGAGCGGGGTGATGAGGAAGCCGCCGCCGACGCCGAACATGCCCGACAGAAACCCGACGGCAGCACCCATTCCGAGAATGATGAAGATGTTCACCGACAGTTCTGCGATCGGCAGGTAGATCGTCACGCTCAGACCTCAAATGCACCAGCCCGCCGAAGCGGGTATCAATAGGGGGTCAAGTCGGGGATGCCGCCTGTGTTCGGCAGAAAGCGAAACAGGCTCAAGACCTTGGGCGGACTTGACCTATATCATGTCTTTCTTGCGCCCGCAGGCAGGGCGAGTCAATTCGAGAACCCGCCATACGCGGGGTTTATTCCATTTTTATGACGCCGCGCGACTATTTGTTGCGCGCCAGGAGTTCGTTGACCAGTTTGTCGCTCACCTGGCCGGTCGGCTCCTGCCCGATCGACTTCTGGAAGGCCTTGATGGCGGAAACGGTCTTCTCACCCATGACCCCATCCGGCGTGCCCGCGTCGAAGCCGTTCTTGCTCAGAATGACCTGGATGTTGCGGATCGCCTTCTTCATGTCGACGCTCGCCGTCTTCAGCCCCTTGCCAGCCCATTCGTCCGGCGTGTTGGCGGAATTGGCATCGACGTCGAGGGGCTTGGCCTTCCACAGATCGACCTGGGCACGGGCGCGTTCCAGCTGATCGGGCTTCATGGCATTGGCCACCTCGTCCCGTTTCTGGGCGGCATCCTTGTCGCCCTCCTTGGCAACCAGCGCAAACCACTTGTAAGAGGCCTCAAGATCCTGCGGCACACCATTGCCGCGGGCATAGAGGATGGCCAGGTTGAACTGGCTGTCCGAGACGCCGAGTTCGGCTGCCTTGCCGAACCATTCCGCGGCCTTGGCATAGTCCTGCGCGCCGTCGCTGCCGGAGGCGTAGAGAACGGCCAGGTTGTGCATGGCGCTGGCATTGCCGGCGTCCGCAGCCTTTTCATAGAGCGCCTTGGCGGCGGCGATGTCGCGCGGAACGCCCGTACCCTTCTCGAGCAGGTTGGCAAGGCGGTACTGCGCCGGGGCGAACCCCTTGTCGGCGGCGAGACGGTACCACTTGGCAGCCTCGGCAAAATCTCCGGCGACGCCACGGCCGTCGGTGTAGCGCGCGCCGATTTCGAAGAAGGCCAGCGGGTCGCCCTGCTTGGCGGCGAGCGCCAGCGAGGGCGGGGTGATTTCTGCCGGAACCGCGATCTCGGTTGCCGCAGCCTGGTTCGGCTGCTCGGGCAATGTGGTCGTCTCGGGCACCACTGTGCCGGACGCGACGTCGGTGGAAGCGGCGACCGGGTTGGCCGGCGCAGCGGGTGCAAAACCCTTGCCCTGTGCTGTCGTGTCTTGTCCGGCCGGCGCCAGCGTTTGCGGAGCGCCATCGGTAAGGGGATCGCGCTCGACGAGCGTCGCTGCGACCGGCTCCTGTGCCACGGCCTTTGCAGCCGGCGCGGTAGACTTGGGCGTACCCGCAGCCGCAGAAGCGGTCTGCGTTTCCTTCGCCTTGACCTTGTCCGCAGACGCCGGCGCCATGCTGCTTTCCTTGGCGGCCGGGGCGACATTGGCGGTCGGCGGCGATTTTTCCCCGCGGGTCAGCGTGTTGACCAGCGGCAATGCCATGGCGGCAAGCAGGATCGCGCCGACGGCCATCAGGATCGGTCGGCGATAGCGAGCGAGCGCCGATGCCTTCTGTTTGGCATCAAGGGATGCCATCGGCATGGTCTTCGGTGCGTGCTCCATCTCCATGGCTGCGGCCTGTGCTGCGCGGCGGGCGGCGGCGATGTAGTCCGCGCGATCGGCATCGGCATCAATAGCGCCGGCGGTCTCGCCGCGTTGGCTGGCCTGGCTGGCGCGCACGCGCTCGAGGATCTTTCGCACGTCCGGCGCACCCGAACCCGGCTCCAGCAGCTCGTTGTCTTCCTGCGGCGGCAGAACCTCGGCCGGATCGATGGACGGGGCCTTGTCGATATGGCGGCGTCCGGTTGCGACTTCCGCTTCCTTCTTCTGGCCGGGCATCAGGCGCCTGGTGAGGCCGGCGAGCAGGCTCGGCTTCTCCGCCTTCTTTTCCGGGCGAGCCGTGTCGATCACCGGTGCGTCGGTCAGCAAGGTGTCGACGTGAACCGGAACCGGGGCTTCCTCGATCGAGGCTTCGGCCAGAGCGGTGCTTTCAGCAGGCATCGCCCGCGCCGCCGCCTTGGCGAAGACAGGCTGAGCGGCGGGCTGCGGTGCAGGCTCCGCGAGCGGCGCGGCGGGGACCGGGGCGCGGGGACCGGCTTCGCCGAGCTGATCCAGCCGCGTTGCGATCTGGACGAGCGTGTCGTGCAACGCCTCGAACGTGCGGTGCGTGCGCTCCTCGGAATTGCGGCTGAAGTCCTCGAGATGACGCAGATGGTCGGAAAGCGCGGCAAGCGCGGCAACGTCTGCCGGATTGCCACCCTGGATCGGCGCCTGCCGGGCATAGGTCTCCATCACCGTCTCGGCGGCCTGCCGGGCCGCCTCGATGATATATTCGTCGCTGGTCGCCATGTAGTCTTCGAGCGCCGAAATCCGGCCGGCAAATTCGCCGCCCGATGCGCTGTCCGCGCCAGGGCTGCTGATCAGTGCCGACAGGTGCGCAATCTGCTCTTCAAGACCGCGCAGGCTGGCACTGTCGCTGGCCGGAACGGAGGTCGTTTCCTCGAGGCGATCCACGACAGCGTTCAGGCGCTCCTCGAAATGGCGCAGCACGCTGTCGTCGATGCGGGCGGGGCTTGCTTCCGGAAGCTCGATCTCCTCGATCCGGCGTGCCAGCAAGTCGAGCCGGTCAGCCAGGCGATCATTGACCTCGCCGTGATCGAGTGCGTCGATCTTGCGCGAGATGTCGGCGAGGAAGCTGGTGAGTTCCGGCTGCGGAACGGGCTTCTGCTGGCGTTCGAGAAGCTGCGAAAGGTGATCGAGCCGCTCTTCCAGCCGGTTGGCTGCCTGCTCGGCCGTCAGTTCCTCGATGCGCGCGGCGAGAGCTTCGATCCGTCCGCCGAGTTCGCCGGCTGCGTCGTCTTCAGCGCGGGGCTGCTGGGCCAGCGTTTCGATCTGACGGGCAAGGCCGGTGATGCGGTCTTCGATCCGCTGGAACGTCGTGTTGTCCGGAGCGCTCGCCTGCGCGCGGCTGCCGGCGGCGATCGCGCGGCTGATCTCGTCGAGGCGCATGTCGATGCCGGCAAACTGTTCCTGCATCAGGCGCTCGCTCGGATCGATGTGGGCGCCGATATGTTCCAGCGCGGCCGCAAGCGTCACGAGCTTGTCTTCGAGGGCATGAATGGCGCGGTTGTCGCCCATCTTGCCGAGATGCGCCTTGATGTCGTCGAGCCGATCGGCGAGGCGCACGAGTTCGTCGCGCAGCGCAGCCGGATCGGTATCTTCCAGCCGTTCTTCGATACGGTCCCAGCGGGTCTCCATGTGGCGTACGGAATCTTCGCGCGCCAGCCCGTCCATCAGCGAGCGCAGTTCTTCGAATTCGGCGCGCAGCCCATCGGCGCCCGGAGCGCGGACCTGGCCGAGGTGCTGGATGCTTTCGGCGAGGCGGGCAAAGTCGTCGCGCAGATCGTCCGACGGGCGCTGCTGCTCGGCCAGCGTGCGGATCCCGCGCATCTCGGTGCGCAGGCCGCTGATCTCGCGTGCGAGGCCATCGGCAATGTCCTGCTTGAGTTCCTGGCGAAGACCGAGCAGCGCCTGGGTGATCTCGCGGGTGATCGTTTCGGCGGGAGCGGCGGCGGGCTGCGGGGCAACCTGGCCGCGCGGCTGGGTGGCGGTATAGGACTCGCTGCGATCCATCATCCGCGACGGTGCGGAGGCGCGATCGCTCATGCGCTCCATGGGGCGCTCGATCGGACGCGAACGGCTTTCCTCGAGCAGCCGCTGGCGCTGGCGGATTTCGGCGAGCGGATCGGGGCGCTGGTCGCGGTCGAGGCGCGCAAGACGTTCCTCGACGCGTTCGCGCACGCCTTCGCGCCTCGGCTCCTCCGGCAGGCGCTGGCGTGCCGTCGTGCTCATCAGTCCTTCGATGCGCGCCTCCAGACCCTCGATCGTGCGGTTCAGCGCATCGAGCGATGAAGCGCCGCCTTGGCGGGAAGGAGTAGATCGCGATCCGTTCATGGTCTTGCTCGCTTCGGTTCAGGTGTTCCGGGCGTTAAACCCGGCCGTTTCTGCGGTGATGATCGGTTGCCCCTGGCCTCTCGCAACCGCCTGCCTTGCCCAGGCCGCGGCCCCGGAAACCGAGAGCCCTGGCGACGCAGTGCGGATCATCACCTTTCGCCCGCAACAATTCACGAAACGTGGTAAACAACCCGTTAACCGGACTGAAAAAACTTTTAACACTTTCTGAAATATCCTCGGTCGGACGCCTTGTGCGGCAGGGCTAAATCGGATTTCCGCGGAACGGCGGCGCGCAAAAAATCCGCCGCTCGACGAGTTTTTGACGTTTACGCAAACGTCAATATTTTGTATGTAGCGTGAAACCATCCGGACCCCGTCCGGCATCTAGTCTCGGAGGAAGATGATCCATGCCTGTCTACAAGGCCCCGGTAAACGATACGCTTTTCATTCTGAACGACGTGCTCGGTCTCGAGCGCTATCACAATCTGCCCGGGTTCGAGGATGCGACGCCGGACATGATCGAGGCGATTGTCGGTGAGGCCGCGAAGCTGGCGGAAGAAGAGCTCTTCCCGCTCAACCTGTCCGGCGACCAGGAAGGCTGCAAGCGTCACGACGATGCGAGCGTCACGGTTCCGAAAGGTTTCAAGGAAGCCTATGATGCCTATTGCCAGGGCGGCTGGATCGGCCTTGCGGTTCCGCAGGAGTTCGGTGGCCAGGGCCTGCCCTACACGCTGCATGCTGCCGTCGGCGAGTATATGTCGTCCGCCAATATGGCGTTGATGATGTATCCGGGTCTGACCCAGGGCGCCATTGCCGCGATCCTGGTTCATGGTTCCGACGAGCAGAAGCAGATCTATCTGCCGAAGATGGTGGAAGGTACCTGGTCGGGCACCATGAACCTGACCGAACCGCATTGCGGCACCGATCTCGGCCTGCTGCGCACCAAGGCGGTTCCGAATGGCGACGGCAGCTACAAGATCTCCGGCCAGAAGATCTTCATCTCTGCCGGCGAACACGGCATGACCGACAACATCATCCATCTGGTGCTCGCCCGCATCGAGGGTGCGCCGGAAGGCACGAAGGGCATCTCGCTCTTCATCGTTCCGAAGTTCATGGTCAATGCGGATGGTTCGCTTGGCGCCCGCAATGGCGTTTCCTGCGGCGCCATCGAGCACAAGATGGGCATTCACGGCAACGCTACCTGCGTCATGAACTATGACGAGGCGACCGGCTATCTGATCGGCGCCGAGAACAAGGGTCTGGCCGCCATGTTCGTCATGATGAACGAGGCTCGCCTCGGCGTCGGCCTCCAGGGCCTGTCGATCGCCGAAATCGCCTATCAGAATGCCGTCAACTATGCGCGCGAGCGCATCCAGGGCCGCTCGCTCTCGGGCGTCAAGGCGCCGGAGAAGAAGGCCGACCCGATCATTGTTCATCCCGATGTCCGTCGCGCGCTCCTGACCATCAAGTCGTTCACCGAAGCCGGCCGCGCCTTCACGCTGTGGACCGCGCTGAAGTCCGACATCGCCCATCGCTCGGGCGATGCGGCCGAGAAGCAGACGGCCGACGACCTGCTCGGTCTCGCAACCCCGATCCTCAAGGGTGTCCTCACCGACAAGGGCTTCGATCACGCCGTCATGGCGCAGCAGGTTTACGGCGGCCACGGCTACATCGAAGAATGGGGCATGAGCCAGTATGTCCGCGATGCCCGCATCGCGATGATCTACGAAGGCGCGAACGGCATCCAGGCGCTCGACCTCGTCGGCCGCAAGCTCGGCGCCAATGGCGGCCGTGCCGTCATGGCCATGTTCAAAGAGATCGGCGATTTCTGCGAAGAAAACCGCAATGACGAAAACCTCGCCTTCTACACCAAGTCGCTGAAGAAGGGCTTGAACGACCTGCAGGCCTCCACCATGTGGTTCATGCAGAACGCCATGGCCAAGCCGGACAATGCCGGCGCCGGCTCGACCGACTACATGCACCTCTTCGGCCTCGTCGTGCTCGGCTACATGTGGGCGAAGATGGCCAAGTCCGCCCATGAGAACCTGGCTGCCGGCAAGGGTGACGCCGACTACTTCAAGAACAAGCTGCTCACCGGTCGCTTCTTCATGGAGAAGATCATGCCGGAGACGGCCCTGCGCAAGAGCCGCATCGAAGCCGGCGCCGACAGCCTGATGGAAATGGCGGCTGAAGCATTCTGATCCTCCCCTTCTCCCTCTCGGGGAGAAGGTGGCCCGGTAGGGCCGGATGAGGGGGCTTTCGCAACGGTCCCCTCATCGCCTCGCATTCGCTCGGCACTTCTCCCCGCTGGGGAGAAGAGGGA
>DAIMJJ010000163.1:0-1790 GCA_036722275.1 Rhizobium sp.
GTCGGCGGCGCCGTCGAGGGCATGCCCTGGCTCGGCACCTTCCACTCGATCGGCGTGAAGATCCTGCGCCGCCATGCCGAACTCGTCGGCCTGCGCTCCGACTTCACCATTCTCGACACCGACGACGTCATCCGCCTGATCAAGCAGTTGATCCAGGCCGAGGGCATCGACGACAAGCGCTGGCCGGCCAAGCAGTTCGCCGGCATGATCGACGGCTGGAAGAACAAGGGGCTAGACCCCTCGCAGATCCCCGAGGGCGACGCCCGCGCCTTTGCCAACGGCAAGGGTCGCGAACTCTACGCCGCCTACCAGAACCGCCTGAAATCGCTCAACGCCTGCGACTTCGGCGACCTGCTGCTGCACCCGATCCGCATGTTCCGCGCCAATCCGGACGTGCTGAAAGACTATCACCAGAAGTTCAAGTACATCCTCGTCGACGAGTACCAGGACACCAACACGGCACAATATATGTGGCTGCGGCTGCTGGCGCAGAGGTCGGGCCGCAAGCCGATCTCCCCCCTTGAGGGGGAGATGCCCGGCAGGGCAGAGGGGGGTATCCCCTCGAATGCCGGCGCAAGCGCGCCCCCCTCTGTCGGCTCCGCCGACATCTCCCCCTCAAGGGGGGAGATCAACGGCCTCGTCAACATCTGCTGCGTCGGCGACGACGACCAGTCGATCTATGGCTGGCGCGGCGCGGAGGTCGACAACATCCTGCGCTTCGAAAAGGACTTTCCCGGCGCCAAGGTCATCAAGCTCGAGCGTAACTACCGCTCGACCGAACACATTCTCGGCGCTGCCGGCCATCTGATCGCCCACAACGAGGGTCGCCTCGGCAAGACGCTGTTCACCGACCGGGTCAATCCCGACGACGAGAAGGTGGTGGTCCACGCCGCCTGGGACAGTGAAGAGGAAGCCCGCGCCGTCGGCGAGGAGATCGAGCGGCTGCAGCGCGGCGATTCCGACGGCAAAAAGCATGCGCTGAACGACATGGCGATCCTCGTGCGCGCCTCCTTCCAGATGCGCGAATTCGAAGACCGCTTCGTGACGCTCGGCCTCAACTACCGCGTCATCGGCGGCCCCCGCTTCTACGAGCGCCTCGAAATCCGCGATGCCATGGCTTACTTCCGCCTCGTCTGCCAGCCGGCCGACGACCTCGCCTTCGAGCGCATCGTCAACACCCCGAAGCGCGGCCTGGGCGACACCACGATCCGCACGCTGCATGACTATGCCCGCGCCCGCGACGTGCCCATGCTTGCGGCCGCCGCCGACCTGATCGAGACCGACGAGATCAAGCCGAAGGCCCGCAAGGCGCTGTTCGACGTGATTCAACACTTCCGCCGCTGGTCGGAACTGCTTGAAACGGTACCGCATATTGAATTGGCCGAACAGATCCTCGAAGAGTCCGGCTACACCGACATGTGGAAGAACGACAAGTCGGCCGAAGCGCCCGGGCGGCTGGAGAACCTGAAGGAACTCATCCGCTCGATGGAAGCCTTCGAGAGCCTGCGCGGTTTTCTCGAACACGTCTCGCTGGTCATGGACGCCGAGCAGAATGCCGACATGGACGCCGTGTCGATCATGACGCTGCATTCGGCCAAGGGGCTGGAATTCGACACCGTCTTCCTGCCCGGCTGGGAAGAGGGCCTCTTTCCCCACCAGCGCGCGCTCGACGAGGGCGGCCGCTCAGGCCTGGAGGAGGAACGCCGCCTCGCCTATGTCGGCATCACCCGGGCCAAACGCCGCTGCCACATCTGGTTCGTCTCCAACCGCCGCATCCACGGGCTCTGGCA
>DAIMJJ010000163.1:1890-5879 GCA_036722275.1 Rhizobium sp.
ATCTCCCCCCTTGAGGGGGAGATGTCACGAAGTGACAGAGGGGGGTGCCGGGCTGCCGCACGCCCACGCGTCAAGTCGCGAGCCGCGCAACGCGGAGCCGATCGCGTGCTCATCGCACCTCGACGGATGAAAAAACAGCGCAATTCCCCTCAAATTCCCGGATTGTGCCAACGCGAAAGCTCTCCCAGACTGGGTGTAACCGTCTGGAGCCACAACCATGCCGCACCATTCAGTTCCGCCCGTCAACCGACGCCATGCGCGACGCATGCGCAAGGCGATGACGGAGGCTGAGCTGCGGTTCTGGAATGCGGTGCGTGCCCATCGCCTGATGGGGTTGAATTTCCGTCGGCAGATGCCGATCGCCGGCTATATCGTCGACTTCGCCTGCCCGGAACACCGGCTGGTCGTCGAAATCGACGGAAACTCACACAGCCATGACGCAGAAATTCGCCGGGACGAGAGACGCGACAACAGGCTGTCCATGCTGGGCTGGACGGTGATCCGCATCACCAATGACGAGGCGATCCGTCGCCTCGACGAGGTCTGCACGCACATCGTGCGGATGATCGGCCGGCCGCAGATCGGCTGACCGGTCGCGTCACTGCCGCGGACGGCAGCAGCCACCCCTCACCCGCGCTTCCTGCGCACGGTGCAGCCACATCAGTTCCATCTGCACGGCGGCCTGGAAATCCAGGATCTCGGCGCGCATTTCCTCTTCCGGGCAGCCGAGCGCCAGAAGCTCGGCCCCGAGCGCGCGGCAGGTGGTGCGCCAGAAGTCGACGGCGGCCGGTCCATGGCACTGGTCGAGCTCGACGGCCGAGCGGCGAACGAGGTCGCGGCGGCTGGCGAGCGGAAAGAAGGCGATGGACGGGGTGGCTTGGCCGATCATGGCGTCGTTACTCATGCGCTACATCCTCACGTTTACAGAAACACGTGTAGAATCAACATGGTTAACGTTCGGTTTCCGAGGGGTGCGATCGCTCCCGAAATGGCGCAGACGCCGTTGGCGGAAGAGCTTTACCCCCGGCCGGAAGGGGATTTTGCCCGGTGCGCCCGGCCGCAACGCCCGGCATGACAGGGTTTTTCCGGCGGAACACACGCCCTGGCGAAGCGGTCTTCGCCGGGGCGGGAACCGTGCGGAACGGATTGACGAGCGGTCAGAACGCCAGCGTCAGGCGGTCAAAGGAGCGGCCGGCAAGGCCATGGGCGAAACGCGCGGCGGTGACGGCGAACCGGGCGCCGCCCGGACGCCGCAGCAGGGCATCAAGAAAAATCTCCGCCTCCAGCAGCGCCAGCTTGAGCCCCACGCAACGGCTCGGACCAAGCCCGAAGGAGAGCAGTCCTGCGCCGCTTCGGCAAGGATCAAAACGCTCCGGCTCTGCGAACCGCTCGGGGTCGCGATTGGCCGCCCCGACATGCAGGAAAAGCCGCTCGCCGGCGCGCAAATTAAGCCCTGGCCCCAGCGGCAGATCCCGCGCCGCCACCCGGCCGACGAGCTGGATCGGGCTGTCAAAGCGCAGCGCCTCGACGAGATGGCGGCGAAGGCCGGCCGGGCCGACCGGCGGCGGGCCGTGTTCGGCGATCATCATCAGCGCGACGCCGAGCGCAAAGGCCGTGCTCTCATGCCCGGCCACCAGTGTCAGCGCATAATCGGCGATCCAGCGCGCGCGGTCGTCGATCGGCTCGGGGTCGCAGGCGCTCAGCCGTTCGAAGCGGGCGCCGATATGGTCGCTCAAAAGGGCGACCGACAGGGCCGCCGCCGTCGCGCTGCCGGTTGAGGCCTTGCCGTCGAGAAAATCGGCATAACCGTAAACGAGCGGCTGCAGCGCCTGCCGCTCCGCCTCCCCAAGCGACAGCCGACCGGCAACCGCGCGCGACACATAGGGCCTGAGGACGGTATTGTAGACGTCGGCGGCGCCCTCCTCCAGCCCGTCGATCGCCGTTGACGCCAGCGCGCGCAGCGCCTGCGCCTGTGGCGAGCCGGCATCCACGGCCAGCAGCCGGCGCCAGCGGGCATGCGAACGCTGCGCATCGGCGCTCTCGTCGAACGACATCTGCCGCTCGACAAGGCGCTGGGCGCGCCCGGCCAGGTCGCCGATGCGGCCGCGCACATCCGCCGTATCGAGCCGCAGGCGCGCCTTGGAAAGGCCGGGTTCCGTGAAAAGCCGGCTGCAGAGCGCGTGTCCGGTCACCACCACGGCCGCCATTTCAGGATCGTGGAACACGCCCCGACGACCGCCGAGCGCCCGCAACTCACGATAATAGCCGGCCGCGTCATCGCCATAGGCGTCGAGCACTTCGCGCAGGCTGGCGGTGGCGACTTCGTCACGGTCGGGCATCAGCGATCCTCCGGTTTGGCGGGCGCATGGCCGATCGCCCGCATCAGGCCACCCGCGTCAGCCGGTCGATCGTGCCGCGCGGCAGAAGCGACCCTTGCGCGTCGCGCAGGACGATGCCGGCAATGGCCGCCTGTTCCTCCGGCGGGGCGAAGTAAAACATCAGATTGACGTACCAGTGCCAGCCTTCGCGGGTGAGGCGCAGTTCGTTTTCGTCGCGCTCGACCAGGCCGCAATCGATCGCCGCCTCGATCCTCTGCAGCGTTCCGGGCGGCAGGGCCTCGACGCGCACCTGGTCGAGCGGCACATGGCCGAGATAGGGCAGGCTGATCGCAATCGCCTTGCTGGCATTGATGGCGGCTGGATGCCGCACCACGCCGCAGGACAGTCGCCGGTGCGACAGCAGGTCGTCGACATAGCGCTGCCGCGACATTTCATTGGTGAAGCTGTGGCCGGCGACATAGCTCAGCGCACTGTTGCCGATGCCGATATAGTCCTGATCGTCCGGGCCATAGACATGCTGGTGATATTTGAAGGCGTAACGGCGCGTCACGACCGGATCGCGCACAGCCTCCGCCTTCGGCACGCGCACGAAGCCATGGCCATTGTGCGGCAGGAAGCCCTTCTCGCGCATTGCCACCCGCAGCGCCTGCGTCATGTGGAACTTGGTGGCACCCGACAGCGGCTCCACCGCCGCACCCTGATAATTGCGATGCAGCTTCTTCTGCACCACGAAGACATTGAGCGGATAGAAATCGAGATTGTCGAGGCCGAGTGCCGTTGCCGCCTCAATGTCGGCGAAGAAGGCGTCGCCGCTCTGTCCGTGCAGGCCGTAGAGCATGTCGGCCGAGGCATGGGGAAAGCTCGCCTTGAGGAGCGCTGCGGTCGCCGCGATCTGATCCAGGCTGGCGGTGAGGTTGAGCGATCGGCGGTGCTGCGGATCGAAGGTCTGGATGCCGAAGCGGGCATGCGTCACCCCGATCGCGCGAAACGCCGCCACCCGATCCGGCGTCACGCTCTTGGCCTCCATCTCGACGGAGAATTCCTCGAGCGCCGAAAGGTCGAAGGCATCGGCCAGCGCCGCGCCGATCGACAGGATCTGCTTCGGCTCCAGCAGCGACGGCGTACCACCGCCGAAGAAGATCGCCCGGATTGGCAGCCGCGTCATCGCCGCGATCC
Source organism: Rhizobium sp. (assembly GCA_036722275.1). Taxonomy (GTDB): domain Bacteria; phylum Pseudomonadota; class Alphaproteobacteria; order Rhizobiales; family Rhizobiaceae; genus Allorhizobium. The sequence continues at coordinate 5,406 of DAIMJJ010000163.1, forward strand.
GCCCCTTGAGAGCGATCTCCAGAAGCACGGCGCGGACATAGGTCTCCAGCTGCTCGGCCTGCGTCAACGGCCCCTTCACCAGCGGGCAAAAGGTGCAGATCGTGTCGCAGAAGGGCACATGCAGATAGAGCGCCCGGGCGCGAGCGGGCGGCGCAGTCTCGTCGCTTTCGCCGGTCTCGATCGGCAGCCGGCCCTCGGCATAGGCGGCGCTGAACCGCCGTCCGGTCACCGGATAGATCCAATTGTAGATCGGCGAAAAATGGCTGAACGGATAAAGCGGATCGCCTGTCAGTCGCATATCGGCCCCCTCGCCGTCTCTCCCCCACGCAGCCCCGACCTTCGCCGAAAAGCCGAAGCAGTCGGCCACGCGCCATGGAGCGGCACCGGCCCTTCCTCAACAACCCCGTTCCCGGATCCAAAGCCTCGATCGGCGCGCATCGGCCACGCCAGACTACGGTCCGTCCCAGACGGCCG
>DAIMJJ010000163.1:5979-9959 GCA_036722275.1 Rhizobium sp.
ATCGGCCCCGACGGCCGTGATCGGACCGTTATGCGCCCGTCCTGCGGGCCGGCCGCGCGGCCGGCCCCGTTCCGGTTCCGGCACCTGCCGTCACCAGGCGACGAGCACCGGAGAAATGCTCCGGCCCTTCTCCACCTGCTGGATCTCGCCCAGCAGAGTGCTCAGTTCGGCGGTCCAAGCCTCCGGCTTGTCCGCCTCGCCCGACAGCGCCGCCGAGGCCCGCGAATAGGCCGCAGCGATCCGGGCGGCGGTGGCGTCGCCGCGGCGATCCAGGCGCTCGAGGGCAAAGGCCCGCGACGCCTGCAGATGCTGGTTGCCCGGACTGGACGCCAGAAGCTTGTCGAACGCCTCCAGCGCCTCGCTGTCCTTGCCCTGCTCCTGAAGAAGACGGGCATTGAGGAAGCTCTTCCATTGTTCGGTATTCAGGCTTGCCATGCTCAACTCTCCCAAAGATTGAGTACGCAGCCACTTTACACCTTTGACGGTAAGTTGCAATAGTTGCTGCAACCCGAGAAAACAACCAAAGGAAGAGGCGACAATGATCGTGCACGAGACCCTGGCGGAACTCTATGGCTGCAATCGCCTGCTCGACGACGGCGAGGCGCTCGCCCGCGTCGCCTGCGACGCCGTCGTCGCCGAGGGGGCCACGGTCGTCGGCCAGTCCGAGGTGCATTATGTGCCGCACGGCCTGACGATCGCCCTGTTTCTCGCGGAATCGCACATCCTTCTCACCACCTGGCCGGAGCTCGACCTTCTGCTGGTCGACGTCATGCTGTGCAATCCGCAGATGCAGTGCGCCCGGGTGCTCGACCGCATCCAGCAGGCAGTGGCGCCGGCCGGCCGACGGATCGATCACGCCGTGCCCCGCGCACTGAGCCGAAGCCCCGCGGTGCCCGCCCCGGCCCTGCGTCCGGCCGTCGAAGTCGGGCTCCCGTAAACGGGCTCGCCGCCCCGACGGCTCAGGTCGGGACGGCGCGTATGGCCGGAGCCATGGGGCAACTTGGGGTAAAGCGAGTGCCGGCGGGCCGAAGGCGCCGGCCGACGCCACCGCGGCTGGCAGCCTTAATCGCCGAGCGTATAGGCGATCACATAGTCGCCGGGCTTGGTGCCGACCGAGCCATGACCGCCGGCCACCATCACCACATATTGCCGGCCGTCTGCCTCATAGGTCATGGGCGTCGCCTGGCCGCCGGCCGGAAGGCGAGCCTTCCACAACTCCTCGCCGGTGGTCAGGTCGTAGGCGCGCAGGTAGTTGTCGACCGCGGCCCCGAGGAAAACGACGCCGCCCTTGGTGATCATCGGCCCGCCAATGCCCGGAACCCCGACCTTGAACGGCAGCGGCAGCGGCGTCATGTCCATCACCGTGCCGTTGCGGTGCTGGTAGGCGATCTTGCCGGTGCGAAGATCGGCGCCGGCAACCGTACCCCACGGCGGCGCCTGGCAGGGAATGCCGAGCGGCGACAGGAACGGGCCCATATAGACGCCGTAAGCCGCACCGTCATTGCGGTTCAGCCCCTGCTCCGAGCCCTTCTGCGACTGCTCCTTCGGCGGGATCTGGTCGCGCGGCACCAGCCGCGAGGTGAAGGCCAGATAGGTCGGCATGCCGAACATCACCTGCCGCTCCGGATCGACCGCGACCGAGCCCCAGTTGAACGTACCGAAATTGCCGGGATAGACGAGCGTGCCTTGAAGCGACGGCGGCGTGTACTGGCCCTCGTATTTCAGCTTGTGAAAGGCGATGCGGCACATCATCTGGTCGAGAAGGCTGATCCCCCACATGTCCTTTTCCTCCAGCCGCGGCGGACGGAAGGACAGCGACGAGAGCGGCTGGGTGGGCACGGTGAAATCGTCCTCGATCGCCCCGCCCGGCGCCGGGATTTCCTCGACCGGCAGGATCGGCTGGCCGGTCCGGCGGTCGAGCACATAGATGTCGCCCTGCTTGGTCGGACCGACCAGCGCCGGAACGGCCGTTCCGTCCTTCGCCGTGATATCAAGCAGCACCGGCTGGGCCGGCACGTCCATGTCCCACAGGTCGTGATGCACGGTCTGGCGCACCCAGCGATCCGCACCGGTATTGATGTCGAGCGCGACGATCGAGGACGAGTATTTCTCCACGCTCTCGCTGCGGCCGATGCCGATCTGGTCCGGCACCTGGTTGCCGAGCGGAATGTAGACGAGGCCCAGCTGTTCATCGACCGAGAACACCGACCAGCTGTTCGGCGAATTGGCGGTATAGGTTTCTCCCGGGCCGATCGGCGCGGTTTCGGCCGGATTGCCGCTGTCCCAGTTCCACACCAGCGCGCCGGTATTGACGTCGAAGGCGCGGATCACGCCGGACGGCGACTGGATCGAATAATTGTCGTTGACCGCCCCGCCGATGATGATCTTGCCGGCGGCGATCACCGGCGGCGAGGTCGAGTAGTAATAGCCGGCCGGATTGTACGGCATGCCCGCTTCCAGCCGCAGCGTGCCCTTGTCGGCAAAGCTCTCGCAGACCTTGCCGCTTGCGGCATCGAGCGCGATCAGCCGCGCATCCGAGGTCGGCAGATAGACGCGCGTGGCGCATTCGGCCCCCGGCTGCGCAACAGGATCGGCATAATAGGTCACACCCCGGCAGGTCTGGTGCTGCCGGTCGGGATTGAGGCCGGCATTCGGGTCGAACTTCCACTTCTCCTGGCCGGTCTTGGCGTCGATGGCGATCGCCCAATTGTGCGGCGTGCAGAGATAGAGCGTGTCGCCGACCTTGAGCGGCGTCACCTGATAGGTGGTTTCGCCGACATCGTCCGGCAGCTTGACGTCGCCCGTCTGGTAGGTCCAGGCGACCTTCAGCTTGTCGACATTCTCGGTGGTGATCTGGGCAAGCGGCGAATAGCGCTGGCCATAGGGCGTGCGGCCATACTGGTGCCATTCGCCATCCGGCACCTCGCCGCCATAGGACGGCGCCTGGGTGACCACCTCCGTCGGCAGCGCCCCGGCGCGATCATAGGTGTCGATGCTCATGGCGTAGCCGGCCACCACCAGCGACAGCAGCACCGGCACGGCGACCGGCCAGGGGCTCGCCGGGCGAAGCGTCTCATTCGCGCCGATGATCGGGCGATTGAGCAACCGGCGCACCGGCGGCAGAAGCAGCCACAGGCCAAGCAGCACGATCAGCCCGCCGCGCGTGCCGAGTTGCCACCAGTCAAACCCGACTTCCCAGACGGCCCAGCCAAGACTGGCAAGGATCAGCAGCCCGTGCAGCCACAGCGCCTCGGCGCGACGCGTAATGACCAGGACCGCAATGATCATCAGCACGATGCCGGCGGCGAGATAATAGGGACTGCCGGAGAGCGCCACCAGCTGGGCCCCGCCGATGGCAAGAAACAGCCCCAGGGCGCCGAACACGACGGTGGTGAAGAGATTGAGCATGGCGAAATTCCGCTAGGTTATGAAAAGGAATAGACCGGGCCAAGAACCACCCGCCTTACCGCGAAACGCCCGGCGCACGCCTTTGTTCCCCGTTTCAGCCACCGAAGCCAGACCCGTGAAGCGCGACCACCCAGGCCCGGCCGCAACCGGCATTTGTCCCCGGGGACATTGTGCGCTGCGCAAAAGTCTCTATCCTGCCAAGGGTTGAGATGTGCGGAGGGATAACCGATGGGCGAGGAGAACACGGAATACAATGCAGCCTGTCACTGCGGAACGGTCCGGTTTCGCGTCAGGCTGGCCGGCGGATTGAGCACCGCCCGACGCTGCACCTGCTCGCTCTGCCGGATGCGCGGCGCAATCGCCGTTTCCGCTGAGCTGGACGACATCCACTTCGTCAGCGGCGAAGACAATCTCACGCTCTACCAGTTCAACACCCGCACCGCGAAGCACTATTTCTGCCGCACCTGCGGCATCTACACCCACCACCAGCGCCGCTCGAACCCGTCCCAATATGGCATCAACGTCGCCTGCCTGGAGGGCGTCAGTCCCTTCGACTTTCCCGAAGTGCCGGT
>DAIMJJ010000164.1:0-6886 GCA_036722275.1 Rhizobium sp.
AGCGTTCGGCACGGCGCGGAATCCGGCACGCTCGAATTCATTGGTGCTCCAGCCCTCGAACTTGGACGGCACCTTGTCCCACCAGGTCGAACCGCCGGGGCCGCCGCTCACGACTTCCATGGCGTTGAGGCGGAAGGAGAGGAGCACGGCTTTCTTCAGCCACTGATGGACGGTCCACCGGCCGTCCTCGCCCCGCGTGGCGACACGAACCTTGCCGCTGTCGAGCAGGTTGAGCGCCGTCTCAACGGCGTCGCGGATCTCGCCGCGGGTCGAGGTGTTGACCGTATCGCGATTGTCGAATGCTGCTTCGACGACGTGCTCGAGGGCGCTGAGATCCGTGGCGTTCATCTGAATTCCTTAAACTTCGTTGTCTATCGTTGAACCGGACGATATCCGCATTCGCAATCGGGAACTGGCCACTGCTCTAGCGCATTCGCCCGGGGTTGAAAACAGCCGCCGGCGCATTCGGCATCCCTGATCGCGACAAAGAAAGGCATGAAAAATGGCAAAGGTCCCCAATGGTCGGCAGTCGAGCAAGGACGGTTCCTGGATTGCGCTGAAGGACAGCCAGACCGACCGCAAACGTGCCGCCGAGGTGCCGCGCACGCCGCAGTCCGAATCTCCGTCCTATCGGCTCGCCTATGTCGACGACGACTTCATGATGCGGGAGGAACTGCGCCCCGTGCGGCTCCAGTTGGAACTCCTCAAGGTCGAGATGATGCTCGCCGAGCGCGGTATCCAGTCGACCATCGTTATGTTCGGCGGAGCCCGCATTCCGGCGCCGGGTCAGGATGCCTGGGCGGCGCGCAACGAGACCCAGCGCGCTAACCTCACTGCGGCCTCCGTCTACTACGAAGAGGCGCGCAAGTTTGCCGGACTTTGCGCCGAATACGGCGCCCGGCACGGGCATCGCGAATATGTGGTAACGACCGGCGGCGGGCCGGGCGTCATGGAGGCCGGCAATCGGGGGGCTGCGGAAATGGGGGCGCCGACGATCGGCCTCAACATCGTGCTTCCGCACGAGCAGGCGCCCAACCCGTATGTCACGCCCGAGCTGAGCTTCAACTTTCACTACTTCGCCATCCGCAAGATGCATTTCCTGATGCGGGCGAAGGCGGTCGTCATCTTCCCCGGCGGCTTCGGTACGCTCGACGAATTCTTCGAGGCCGTCACACTGATCCAGACCAAGCGCATGGCGCCGATCCCGCTCATCCTGTTCGGCGAGCAGTTCTGGCGGCGCATCGTCAACTTCGAAGCGCTGGCCGAGTTCGGGACGATCGCCCCGGAGGATCTGGATCTCCTGCATTTCGTGGAGACCGCCGACGAGGCCTGGCAGATCATCGCCGCGCACTACGAACACTGAAGATGCAGAAAGGCCCGCGGCGTGTGCCACGGGCCCCTTGTCGTCTGTCTTCGCCGGTGACCGGGCTCAGAGCTTCCAGAAGCCGCGCTTCGGCAGGTCGTCTGCCGAAATGAACCCGTCCTTGTCGGTATCCATCTGCGTGAACATCTTGTCGCCGAACGCGGTTGCCTCGGCCTTGCTGATCTGGCCGTTCTCGTCGGTGTCGGCCATGCGCATCATGCCGCGCGGTCCCATGCCACCCATTCGTTCGCCCTTCGGGCCGTTGGGTCCCATGCCGGGACCGCGATCGCCGTCGCGCATGGCGTGATGTTTGCCTTGACGCGGTCCGTCATTGTCGTCGCCGCCGCGGCCCCAGCCGTGGTGCGATCCGTGCCAGCCACGGGGACCGCGATCGTCGTCCCAGCTCCAGCCGAACTGGTTGCCGGTGCCGTCACGCGGCGGTTCCGCGTTCATCGGACCTGAGCCATCCTGCGGGCCTTGACCCTGGCCGGCACCGGGACCATTGCCCTGGCCCTGGCCCTGGCCCTGGCCCTGGCCGTTCTGCGCCGGTGCATTGGCCTGCATTTCCGCCTGGCGGGCCGCACGCATGGCCTCGCGGTGCTTGCGGAATTCGCCCGGGGTCAGTGCGCCGTCCTTGTCAGCATCCACGGTCGTGAACATGCTGTCGCGCGCCGCGGTCGCCTCGTCCTTCGAGATCTTTCCGTCCTTGTTGGTGTCGAATTCCTGCAGCATGCGCACGAACATGCCTGCACCGCCGGGGCCACGGCCCATATCCTGCCGGGCGAGTACGGCGGTGGCCGAGGTGCCGATCAGAAGGCTGCCGACGATGGCCGCGAGGGTGAGTGTCTTGCCGGTCATGGGACGTTTCCTTTCATCGATTGCTGATGAAGGAAATCTAGGACGACCGGCCCCGCGAACCTACTTAAACATCCGTAAGCTGCATGAAGCTTTGGTAATGTGCTACGCGCACTAGCCGATCAGGCGACCAAGGAACCCCGCAAGGTCGTCGGTGATGTAATCAATGCTCTCGGGGTCGGTGTTGTCGGCGCGTTCCCAGCTCTCCAGCACGACGTCGCCCAGATTGCGCGGCACGAGCAGCACCGTCTTCATCCCCAGCGTCTTCGGGATCGCCAGATTGCGCGGCAGATCCTCGAACATGGCAGCGTGCCGGGTGTCGATGCGGTTGAGGCTGGTGAACTTGTCATAGGTGCTGCCGGCCGGTTTCGGCTGGTAGTCGGCCGCCACGATGTCGAAAATGTCGTCGAAATGGTCGAGAATGCCGAGCGCCCGGGCTGCGGCTTCCGCATGGGCGACCGTGCCATTGGTGAAGATGAACTTGCGGCCGGGCAGTGCGCGGATGGCCTGGCCCAGCGTCTCGTCCGGCAGCAGCGCCGAATAGTCGATCGCATGTGCTTTCTGCAGAAAGTCGTTCGGGTCGACGCCGTGATGCTGCATCAGGCCGGCGAGCGTGGTGCCGTGATCGTGGTAATACTTCTTCTGCAAAAGCTTCGCTTCGGTCGGCTCCAGCTGCAACAGCTCCGCCACATAGGCCGTCATGTTGCGGTCGATCTGCGCGAAGAGATTGATGTGATGCGGATAGAGCGTGTTGTCGAGGTCGAACACCCAGTCACGGACATGGGCGAAATCGTTTCGGTCGGGAAGATGTGCTTTGTCGGTCATGCTGGCGTTATGACAGGACCTTCGGATTTGGCAAGCGCCCGTGTCTAGACTGGCCTGGTGCCGGCATCGCGACTGGACGCGCCGGCTGCGCTCCTCCCCCACAGCCGCCGGCTCCGGGGGAGGGCAGGCGCTCTCTCTTACTTCATCTCGAAGATGTCGATCGGGAAGTACTTCTTGTTGATCTCGGCATATTTGCCATTGGCACGGATCGCATCGATCGCGGCATTCAGCTTGCCCAGCAGTTCGGTGTCCTCCTTGCGCACCGCAATGCCAGCACCTTCGCCGATGAACTTCGGATCCGCAATTGGAGCACCCACCAGTTCGCAGCACTTGGCGCCATCCTTGGAGAGCCAGTCCATCATCGGCAGCATGTCGCCGATCTGGACGTCGAGGCGGCCGTTGATCATGTCCATGTTGACCTCGTCCTGGGTCGGATAGAGCTTCACATCCAGGTCGGGATAGGTGGCCGCGGCGTATTCGGCCTGGGTCGTGCCGGCCTGCGCGCCGATGACCTTGCCTTTCAGCCCCTCGTTGGAGAAGTCGGTGATGTTGGCGCCCTTCTGGGCGATATGGGTCATCGGCGCCTTATAGTAGGACTTGGTGAAGGCGACCTTCTCGGCGCGCTCCGGCGTGATGAACATGGAGGCGATCATGAAGTCGAACTTCTTCGCCTGAAGCGCCGGGATGATGCCGTCCCAGTCCTGGGTGACGACGTCGCATTCGACCTTCATCTCTTCGCACAGTGCCAGGCCGATCTCGACATCGAAGCCGCCGACCTTGCCATCCGCGGAGACGAAGTTGAAGGGCGGATAGGCACCCTCGGTGCCGATCACCAGCTTGTCGGCAGCCTCGGCTGCAAAGGCTGTCAGGGCCGTGAAGGCCAGGGCCAGGATAGATTTCTTCATGCTCGTTCCCCTTGTTATGACGCCTTTGGCGGCGCCTTGGCATGAAGTCTATGCAGGGGCGGAGCATCAGCGAAATAGATAGTTGTAATAGTCGATATCAACGTGGTTTATTCACTGCCGGTACTCACCGGAACCGATCCATGGCCAGCAAGCGGCTCGAGCGTTTCGCGCACAATCTCGATTGGAACCTCCTGCGCACGTTTGCGGTCGTCGTCGAGGAGGGATCGATCACCGCGGCGGCCAATCGATTGCTGCTGCAGCAGCCGGCCGTCTCCATGGCGCTCAAGCGGCTGGAGGAGACGACCGGCCATCGCCTGATCGATCGCCGGCCGGGCCGTTTCGAGATGACGGAGGCCGGCGAACGTCTTTATCGCCAGGCGCGCGATATCTTTGCCGCCGTTGTCCGTCTGCCGGACACGCTCGAAGGTGCCGGTGCCGACATCACCGGCCATGTCTCGGTGCACGCGGTTTCCCACGTCCACCACCCCGGCTGGGACGAGCGCACCGCGCGCTTCTTCGAGGCCCATCCGAAGGTGACCATGAATGTGACCATCGAGACCACCGCGGACGTCATCAGCTCGGTCGAACGCGGCATCGCCAGCATCGGCATCTGCGATGGCATCATCCCCGAGCATCTGGCCAAGGTTCCCTACAAGCTGGAGCGCTATGCGCTCTATTGCGGTGCGGGCCACCGGTTGTTCGGGGTCGAGGGCGCCACGCTCAACGACCTTCGCGGCGATCCCTATGTCGCCTTCACGGCGGATGTGCTCGGCGGCCAGCACATGAATGCGGTCACCGCCGTGCGTGCCGTCGGGTCCTTCGGACAGGAGGTGCGCGCCGTGTCCAGCCATGTCGAGGAGGTGATCCGCATGGTCGCCGCCAATATCGGCATCGGCATGCTGCCGCACCATCTGGTGCGCCCTTTCGTCGAGGCGGGCCGGCTCTGGCAATTGCCGCCCTATGGCAACCTGCCGGTGAGCGAGGTCTTTCTCATCAGCAATCCCAACGCCATCCTCAATCCCGCAGAGCAGGCCTTCGTGACAGCGATGGAAGGCCTTGAGCTGTTCGAAGATCCGACCTGACATCAGTTCAATTGATGGCGACCTTTGTCGCTATAAATTTGAACGAGGGTCGTGCCCGCGCTAAACCTGCGGCTTTCATGCAGGACGATTGCCCCATGCAGACCTACGATATCGCCATCCTGGGCGGCGGCATTGCCGGCCTGTCCTTGGCCTACTTCCTCGGCGGAGAGCGTTCCGTCGTTGTCCTCGAACGGGAGGAGAGCCTCGGCTATCATTCCACGGGCCGCTCCGCCGCCGAATTCGTGCTGCGTTACAATAGCCCGCAGGTCTGTGCGCTCGCCGCCATCAGTCGCGACTTTTTCGACAATCCGCCGGAGGGCTTCAGCGACGTGCCGCTGTTGGTGCCCCGCGGCGGCGTGATGATCGCCAATGCCGAAAAGCTGGAGCGGTTCGAGGCGCATTTCGCCGAGGAGCAGAGAAAGACGGACAAGCTCACGCGGCTCTCGGTCGATGAGGCGCTCGCGATGGTCCCGATCCTTGACCCTGGCTATGTCGCCGGCTGCTATCACGATCCGGAATTCTGGGACATCGAGGTCGAAAGCCTTCTGCAAGGCTATCTGAAGGGTGCCCGCCGGGCCGGCGTCGAGATCCGGCAGAAGGCCGGTGTCGTGGCTGCCCGTGACAACGGTGAGTGCTGGCTGATCGATACCGAGGGCGAGACAATCGCCGCCCGAACCGTGGTCAATGCAACAGGCGGCTGGGCCGATTTTGCGGCAAAGTTGTTCGGCGTCGCCCCGGTGGGCATCGTCCCCCATCGGCGAACCGCCATTCTGGTCGATCTGCCCGAGGGCATGGACTGCCGGCGCATGCCGGAGATCAACGAACTGGACGACGAGTTCTACGTCAAACCCGATGCCGGCCGCCTTCTCGTCTCGCCCGCCGACGAGACACCGTGCGAGCCGGGCGATATTCAGCCGGAAGAGATGGATGTGGCCTGGGCGGCCCATCATCTGGAAACGGCAACGACGCTGACGGTGCGGCGGGTGGCCAAAAGCTGGGCCGGCATGCGCAGCTTTTCAGCCGATCGCCTGCCGGTGATCGGCGCGGCGAGCGACCATCCGCGCTTCTTCTGGCTTGCCGGGCAGGGCGGCTATGGCATTCTCAGCTCACCCGCGCTCGGTGCGCTGGCGTCCAGCCTCTTGGTCGGCCGCGCTGCGCCGCAGGGATTTGCTGAGCACGGCCTGGATCCGGCACGCCTCTCTCCGCTTCGATTCTGAGTGGGCAGGCGTTTTCTGCAAGGGCCGTGGCTTTCGCTCCCCTGCCGGGGGTGTTAACACCGCTGCCATGCCCGCCTGGATCCTCATCACCTTCGCCAGCGCATTCCTCCAGAATCTGCGCTCCGTCCTGCAAAAGCACCTCAAGGGCCGAATGGGCACGACGGGCGCCACCTTCGTGCGCTTCGGCTACGGCGTGCCCTTTGCGCTGGCCTATCTGGCGGTCCTGCACCTGGCGCTCGACCGGCCGCTCCCCGTGCCCAATGGTGCCTTTGCCATCTGGGCGGTCATCGGTGCCGTCGCGCAGATCGCGGCGACCTTCCTGCTTGTCCATCTCTTTTCGTTCCGCAACTTTGCGGTCGGGACCGCCTATTCCCGTACCGAACCGGCCCAGGCAGCCCTGATCGCGCTCGTGCTGTTCGGCGAGACCATCACCTTGCCGACGCTCCTTGCAATCCTCGTCTCGGTGCTCGGCGTCATGCTGATCTCGGTCGCCCGCACGACCCTGACCCTGCCGGCGCTGTTCACCTCCGTGGTGAGCCGCACCGCGCTGATCGGCCTTCTGTCCGGCCTGTTCTTCGGGATATCCGGGATCGCCTACCGCTCGGCCTCGCTGGCCCTTCAGCCCAGCCTGCCGGCGCC
>DAIMJJ010000164.1:6986-9929 GCA_036722275.1 Rhizobium sp.
TTCACCCTGCCGCTCGCGCCTGACGGTAGCGACTTCGAGCAGAAGGTCTGGATGGAACTCTTGAAGGTGCCGCTCGGGGACACCTGTTCCTATGGCGATATCGCGAAGAACGTCGGGGGCATGGAGACCGTGCGCGCCGTCGGCAAGGCCAATGCCGCCAATCCGATCGTCATCATCATTCCCTGCCATCGCTGCATTGGATCCGACGGCTCCCTCACGGGTTATGGCGGCGGGCTGTGGCGCAAGAAATTGCTCCTGCGCCACGAGGGACGGATGCGCCCCGTCGGGCTGTTTGCGCTCTAGGCACAGAACCCCGCCGAGGCGGGATCAGCGGGTTCTCAGGGAACGATCAGCGTGCCCGCGCCGTGCTCGGTGAAGATCTCAAGCAGCACGGAATGGGCGGTCTTGCCATTGAGGATCACGACGCCCTGGACGCCGGCGTTGATGGCGTCGATGCAGGTCTCGACCTTCGGGATCATGCCACCGGAAATGGTGCCGTCCTTGATCAGGGCCCGCGCCTCGGAAACCGAGAGCTCCTTGATCAGCTCGCCATTCTTGTTGAGCACGCCTGGAACGTCGGTGAGGAACAGCAGGCGGGTCGCGCGAAGCGCGCCGGCAATGGCACCCGCGAAGGTATCGGCGTTGATATTGTAGGTATGGCCGTCGCGACCCGGCGCGACCGGCGCGATGACGGGGATCATCTCCGACTTGGCGAGCAGGTCGAGCAGCGTGCGGTCGACTTCCACCACCTCGCCGACGAAGCCAAGATCAAGCACGCGCTCGATGTTGGAGTCCGGATCGGTGAAGGTCTTGTTTGCCTTTTCGGCGAAGACCATGTTGCCGTCCTTGCCGCAGAGGCCGATCGCCCATTCGCCCGTCTGGTTGATGAGGGCGACGATCTCCTTGTTGATCGAACCGGCCAGCACCATTTCGACGATCTCGACCGTCTTCTGGTCGGTGACGCGAAGACCGCCCTCGAATTTCGATTCGATGCCCATTTTGGTCAGCATGGCGCCGATCTGCGGGCCGCCGCCATGCACGACGATCGGGTTGACGCCCGACTGTTTCAAAAGCGCGATGTCGGCGGCAAAAGCCTTGCCGAGCTCGGCATTGCCCATGGCGTGGCCGCCATATTTCACGACGATCGTCTTGTTCTCATAGCGCTGCATGAAGGGCAGAGCCTGCGCAAGAAGCCGCGCCTGGGTTTCGCTTTCCGATGCCGTCATGGGGTGCCCTCGTCGTTGGTTCGCGGCCTTTTAGCGCAAGATGGCGCGCGATGGAATAATCCGGGAAAAGATAAGCGCCGCGGATGATCCGCCGATGACCGCTGCGCGTAGTCCCCAGCAGAACACGAAAAAATTGCGCCCGGGCGGGGGCTGTCTGGAGGAGAGGGCCCGAAAGCCGATGCCAAACGACGAGATCGCCATCCTGTTGGGTCGCGTGGCGCTCAGAGACCGCGCTGCGTTTTCCCTGCTTTATAATCGTTCGTCGCCGAAACTTTTCGCCATCTGCCTGCGTATATTGCGAGACAGGGCAGACGCCGAGGAGGCGTTGCAGGACATTTTCGTGAAGGTCTGGCAGCGCGCCGAGACCTTTGCGTCTTCGGGCAACGGCGCCATGGGGTGGCTTGCGGCGATCGCGCGTTATCACTGCATCGATCGTTTGCGGACGCGCCGGCCGGTGGCTGAGGAGCTGGAAACGGTGATCGACCTGGCGGACGGGGCCGCGAACCCGGAACAGAGCGCGGTGCTGCGCTCGGAAGGAAAGCGGATTGACACCTGTCTGCAAGCATTGGATCCTGACCGGGCGCGCGCCGTAAGGCATGCCTATGTGGAGGGACTGTCCTATCAGGAGCTTGCAGATCGGTTCGCGGTGCCGCTGAACACGATGCGGACATGGCTGCGGCGCAGCCTGTTGAAATTAAGAGAGTGCATGGATGACGACGCCAGACCAGAGCAAGGGTGACCGCTCGCGAGACGAAGTGCTCGCCGGCGAATATGTACTCGGCGTTCTCGGCGTCGAGGACCGTCTCCAGGTCGAGGAGCGTCTGCGGACGGACCGCACCTTCGCAACCATAGTGCGCCGCTGGGAGGACAATCTTTCGCAGTTCAATGACGATTACGGTCTGGAACTGCCGCCCGAGGCACTGTTTGCCAAGATCGAGGGACGGCTGTTCAGTGAGCCGCCGAAGAGCGCGTGGACCTCTGCCTTCGCCGCGTTGTGGAATTCGCTCGCCCTCTGGCGTGGCCTTGCTGTCGCCAGTGTAGCGGTCTCGGCGGTTGTTGCCGGAACCGAAGCCGGGCTTTGGGACAAGTCCGCTGCGGCACCCCGCTGGTTGCTGAACTGGCCGGCAAGGACAGCGTCATCAGTCTGGTCGCGCGTTATGACAGCGGATCGGGCCGGCTCCAGGTGACGCCGGTTGCGACCGGCGAGCGTCACCAAAAGTCCCTGGAGCTCTGGCTGATCGAGGGCGATACGGCGCCGCGTTCGCTGGGCGTGCTGCCGCAGACGGGCGAAGGGGAGATCATCGTCCCCGATACGCTGAGAGACCGTTTCGGCGAAGGCGTCGTGCTGGCCGTCAGCCTCGAACCCTTTGGCGGCTCTCCGACCGGCCAGGCGACTGGTCCAGTCATCGCGCTTGGTCCCGCCCATCTCTGATCGTCCGACCTTGCTTAAAAATCACCGTTTACATTCAATCGCTTGAGTTTTTGATTCAATCTTTTTCCGGCTTTCTGAAACTTCTTTCGCCGGCCTCTCGTCCCTTGTGATGTTCCCGACATCGGGATCGAAACAGCCGCCCGGATGGCAATCCTGCCGCCGAGGACGGATCGAGAACACAAGGATAGAGGAAACCCGAAATGTTCAAGACCACCCTTCGCCCGCTCACCCTTGCCGTCGCGCTCGCAGCCGGTACCGTCGCCGCCCACGCCGAAAACCCCATGG
>DAIMJJ010000165.1:0-9900 GCA_036722275.1 Rhizobium sp.
GATGCGGACATTCTTCACGACGAGCGGCCGGTGCATGCGCCCATTCCTTCGCTGCGGGGTCCCTGGTTCTGCGACACGAGCAGTGCTTCCATCACCGCCATGCGCACCGCGACCCCCATCTCCACCTGCTGTTCGATCACGCTCTGTGGGCCGTCCGCCACTTCGGAGGCGATTTCGACGCCGCGATTCATCGGTCCCGGATGCATGACCAGCGCATCCTCCTTCGCGGCTTTGAGCTTCTCCGCGTCGAGGCCGTAGAAGTGGAAGTACTCCCGTACGGACGGCACGAAGGCGCCGGACATGCGCTCGCGCTGCAGGCGTAGCATCATCACGACATCCGCGTCCTTCAGGCCTTCCTTCATGTCGTGGAAGACCTCGACGCCCATGTCGGCAATGCCGGTCGGCAAAAGCGTGGCCGGTGCGACGACGCGGACCCGCGCGCCCATGGCATTGAGCAGCAGGATGTTGGAGCGGGCGACGCGCGAATGCAGCACGTCACCGCAGATCGCAACGATGATGCGCGACAGTTTGCCCTTGGCGCGCCGGATCGTCAGCGCATCGAGCAGGGCCTGGGTCGGATGCTCGTGCTGGCCGTCGCCGGCATTGACGACGGAGCAGGCGACCTTCTGCGCGAGAAGGGCGGCAGCACCGGCCGAGGAATGGCGCACCACCAGCACGTCGGGACGCATGGCGTTCAGCGTCATCGCCGTGTCGATCAGCGTTTCGCCTTTCTTCACCGAAGAATTGCCGACCGACATGTTCATCACGTCGGCGCCGAGGCGCTTGCCCGCCAGCTCGAACGAGGACTGCGTCCGGGTCGAGGCTTCGAAGAAGAGGTTGATCTGGGTGAGGCCGCGCAGCGTGGAAGTCTTCTTCTCCCGCTGGCGGCTGATTTTGACGGCCTCGTCGGCCTTGTCGAGCAGATAGGTAATGTCCTGCTCGGTGAGGCCCTTGATGCCGATGAGATGGCGATGGGGAAAGAAGACCATGGACGTCCTCCAGAGATGTCACGGGGTCTATAAAGAAGGAGGGGGCAGGGGGCAAGCATATGCTATGTGGATAGAAGCGCGGTCCCCATGTAAAACGAATCGAATTCCGCTAGAGGATCGGCATGACCCCAATGAACCGGACTGAAGAAAAGCTCGCCGAACTGAACCAGCCCAAGCCCTGGTCCGGTATCAACGCCTATCGCGCCGATCCGCTGCTGGTCGACCTGTCCTCCGGCCTGTCGCGCAGCGTGCGCGAGGAATACGACGTCATCGGCAAGTATGTGACCTCGCACGAGGCGCAGGAACTGGCGCGCATGGCCAACCAGAGCCCGCCGCAGTTGCGCACCCACGGGGTTCGGGGCGAACGCCTGGACGTGGTCGAATTCCATCCGGCCTGGCATGCGCTGATGCGCCGTTCCATGTCGATCGGGTTGCACTCCTCGGTCTGGGAAAACCAGCCCGAGGCACGCGGTCACGAGCATCTGGCGCGCGCCGTGCTCTTCTTCCTCACCGCCCAGCTCGAATGCGGTCATCTGTGCCCGCTCACCATGACCAGCGCCTCCGTCGCCGCCCTCGTTGCGTCGCCGCATGTGCAGAAGGAGTGGGCGCCGAAGATCCTGTCGCGCAAGTACGACTCGTCCAACAAGCCGGCCATGCAGAAGACCGCCGTCACGATCGGCATGGGCATGACCGAGAAACAGGGCGGCACCGATGTTCGCGCCAACACCTCCAGGGGCGAACGGGTCGGCGAGGGCATCTACCGCCTGTCGGGCCACAAATGGTTCATGTCGGCGCCGATGAGCGACGCCTTCGTCATGCTGGCCCAGACCAAGGACGGCATGGGCTGCTTCCTCGTGCCGCGCCTGCTGGAGGACGGTTCGGCCAACGGCCTCGAGTTCCAGCGCCTGAAGGACAAGATCGGCAACCGCTCGAACGCCTCGTCGGAAGTGGAGTTCTCCGAGACCTTTGGCTTCCTGCTCGGCACGCCCGGCGACGGCATTCGCACCATTCTCGACATGGTGACGCTCACCCGCCTCGACTGCGCGCTGGCCTCGGCCGGGATTATGCGCGCCTCGATGGCCGAGGCGGTGCACCATGTTCGCGGCCGCTCGGTGTTCGGCAAGAAGCTGATCGACCAGCCGCTGATGGCACGCGTCTTGGCCGATATGGCGCTCGACGTCGCCGCCGCCACCGCGCTGGCGCTGAGGCTCGCCGATTCCTTCGACCGCGCCCGCGAGAATGCCGTGGACGCGGCCTATGCGCGGGTGATGACGCCGGTCGTCAAATACTGGATCTGCAAGATGGCGCCGGCGCTTATCTACGAGGCGATGGAGTGCATCGGCGGTAGTGGCTACATCGAAGAGCGGCCGATCGCCCGCCACTATCGCGAAGCCCCGGTCAACGCCATCTGGGAAGGCTCCGGCAATGTGATGGCGCTCGATCTGCTGCGGGTGCTGGGTCGGGGGAAGGACCTGTTCGAAACCATCTTTGCCGGTCTGGAGCGCGATCTCGGTGCCTCGGGCAAGAAGACGGTCGAAGTCCTGCGCGCCGCAACCGCGCTGGCCGAGCGCGACGAGGGCGCGGCCCGGCTGCTGATCGAGCAGCTGGCGCTGGCGGCTGCCGCTGCCGAGCTCTACAAGCTCGGTGCCGGCAAGATCGCCGACGCTTTCCTCGAATCCCGCCTGGCCGGCGGCTGGCGCCATACCTATGGCGTGCTCGACGCCCGCTTCGATGCGCGCTACGTGCTCGACCTGCTTTATCCTGCTGCGAGCTGACCGGAGAAGTAGAGCACCAGCGGAATGGTGACGACGGCGGCGACCGTCTGGACGGTGGCCGCTGCCGCATAGAGCGGCGCATCGCCGCCCATCTGCTTGGCCAGCAGATAGCCGTTCATCGCGGTCGGCACCGCGGCCGATAATGCCAGCATGGTCAGCGTGTCGCCCTCGACGCCGAGCAGTAGCGCGATGCCGGTGATGACCAGCGGGAAGACCAGAAGCTTGAGCGTGGTTGCCAGAATCACGTTGGCCTGCGGCTTGAGAGCATCCATGATTCTCAGCCCCGCACCCACCATGATGAGCCCGAGCCCGAGCGAGGAGCGCGCGACGAGATCGACCGCGGTCATCAGCGGCTCGTAGACGGTGATGCCGGCGATATTGACCACCACGCCGAGCGCCGCGCCGAGGATGATCGGGTTGGAGACGATGCGGATCACCAGATCCTTGAAGCTGCGGCCATCATCGGAAAACCAGATCATCACGCCGACATTGATGACGTTGAGCGGGATGATATTGACCGCCATGACCACCGCGATCAGCGTCAGGCCCTGCTGGCCGAACAGCTTCTCGGCGATGGCGAGTGCCATGAAGGCATTCCAGCGCGTGGCCGTCTGGAAGATCGAGGTGAAGGCCGGTGCAGAGATGCCGAGCCGGCGCAGCGGCTGCCAGAGCCCCAGCACCAGCGCCGACATCACGCAGACCGAGAGCACGGCGCTTGTGCCGACGGCGCCGGTATCCATCGTGGAAAAATCGGCCTTGGCCAGCGTCTCGAACAGGAGGGCCGGGAAGAGCACGTAGAAGCCGAACTGTTCCAGCCCGCCCCAGAGATTGTCGCTGATCCGCGGCCAGCGCTTGAGAAGCGCGCCCAGCAGGACCAGCAGGAAGATCGGCAGGATGCTTTCGAAGATCAGGAGCATGACGGGCTTTCGACAAGCGCAAAGGGAGGGGCGCGCTCCGCTTAGCAGGCATAAGCGGGGCGAGGCAATCCGCCGCTCCCGCTCGATGGCCAGAAGTCATGGGGCCGCGTCACCGTCGCCTTGAATTATCCCCAGGCGCCGTTAACCTTAACAAAGGGTTTACGTTGCGAGGTCCGGGTTAACAGGCCAGTTTCGGGTTCGTACGGGACAGGGAATCGAACCTTCGCAATGGGAACCGCAATGGCAAGAGTGACGTTGACCGTCGTCATGGCCGCGTTTTTTGCAGGCCTGGCGCTGGATATCGCGGTTCCGGCCGTGGTGTTGAGCGCGATGGCGGCATCGACCTGGCTGGTCCAGTCCTTTCCCGATCTTCGGACGGGCTCGGGCGCTGCGACGGAGCGATGGAAGGGGAGACCCGCATGAAGGTATTTCTGGTTTTGTGGGCATTGCCGATCCTGCTGCTCGGCAGCTGGTACAGCCTGTCCTACTACGACATGAATTTCGGCATCTTCATGCTGACCCGTCAGGCGCATGATCTCGTCTTCGCCGTCTATGGCAAGGTGCTTGGACTGCCGCCGGAAACCATTCCGCCGCTTGTGGCGCGGGCGATTGCAGTCGACAGCACCATCGTTTTTGCCATTATCGGCTTTCGCCGGCGCAAGAAGATCGCCGCCTGGTGGGCCGCCCGTCAGGCTTCGTCCAAGCTCAATCCGGTCGTCCTGCCGAGCGCCGACAACCTGTCCAAGGCGCCCTGAAGAATGAAGCTCGCGGCGGCGGAATCGATCCGCTCGCTGCGCTTGGCCCTTGAGACATCCATCTCCAGAAGAGCGCGTTCGGCCGCAACCGTCGACAGCCGCTCGTCCCAGAACACGAAGGGTATGTCGGTCTTTTCCGACATCGAGCGCACGAAGGCGCGTGTCGCCTGCACGCGGGGGCCGGCGGAACCGTCCATGTTCATCGGCAGGCCGATAATGAAGGCTGCGACCTTCTCCTTTGTGGCAAAGGCCAGCAGCGCTTCAGCATCCTGGGTGAACTTGACCCGTTTGAGCACCGGTCTTGGTGTCGCGAAGCGGCGCCCGAGATCGGACATGGACAATCCGATCGTCTTGGTGCCGAGGTCGAGCCCTGCAACCGGCTGGCCGGGCTGCAGCATGTCTGCCAGTTCTTCGATGGTGAGCGTGGCCATGCGGCAGCCTCTTGGTCTTCAGCGCTTGCGGACGAACTCGGTCCTGAGGACGAGGCCCTTGATCGTGTCGTGACGGCAGTCGATCTCTTCGGGATCATCGGTCAGCCGGATCGAGCGGATCACGGTTCCCTGCTTGAGCGTCTGGCCGGCGCCCTTGACCTTGAGATCCTTGATCAGCGTCACCGAATCGCCATCGGCGAGCACATTGCCGGCGGCGTCCTTGGCAACCGGCTTGCTGTTGGCGGCGGCGGCCACTTCCGAAGCCGGGCGCCATTCGCCGGTTGCTTCGTCATATACATATTCGTCATCGTCGGCGGCCATGCTGGTCTCCAAGTTCGCTGGTGTTGAAAGTCGGCCGGACGACCGGTGCGGTAAGGGCGGCCCGCAGGCTCGGGGCCTGCCCGTTGCCGCTTATCCTACGCTTGCCGCAGGCGCAACCGATGCGGGGCTGATCGGGCTCAAACCCCGTTGCCGAAGGGCCTGCTTGACCTATATTCCGCGCAACGCACCGAAGGGAGATTCTCATGAAGATCACATGGCTCGGCCATTCCGCTTTTCGCCTCGACATCGCCAAGGCAAGCATTCTGATCGATCCGTTTCTGACCGGCAATCCCGGCTTTGCCGGGCTCGACGCCAAGGACAGCGTCTCCGGCGTCACCCACATCCTTCTGACCCATGGTCACGGCGACCATGTCGGCGACACGGTGCGTCTGGCGGCCGAGAGCGGCGCGACCGTTCTGGCCAATGCCGACCTCGCGGCCTGGCTCGGCTCCAAGGGCGTCTCCAAGCTCGAAGCTGGAAATACCGGCGGCACGATCGGCTTTGACGGCTTCAGCGTCACCTTCACCAATGCGCTGCATTCCTCTGCCCAGATCACCGAGGACGGCGTCTCGCATGCACTGGGCAATGCCAACGGGCTGATGATCCATGTCGATGGCGATGCCTCGGTCCTGCACATGGGCGATACCGACATCTTCTCCGACATGAAGCTGATCAACGAACTGCACCAGCCCGACATCGGTCTTGTCCCGATCGGTGATCGCTTCACCATGGGCGGGGCGGTGGCGGCACTGGCCTGCCAGCGTTTCTTCGACTTCAAGGTGGCGATCCCCTGCCACTATGGCTCGTTCCCGATCATCGACCAGACCCCGGAAAAGTTCCTGCTCGGCATGGAAGGCACCCGCAGCCGGGTGATCGCGCCGACGGCCGGCGATAGCGTCGAGGTCTGACAATTCCCCCGTTGCGCCTGAGCTTGGCGGCCATTATAGCGGAGGAAACAGAAGACCTGGAGAATGCCGATGTCCGTTGATCTCAAGACCGTCAAGCGCGTCGCGCACCTGGCTCGCATCGCACTGAGCGAAGACGAGGCCGAACGGATGATGGGTGAGCTCAACGGCATCCTCGGTTTCGTCGAGCAGCTGTCCGAAGTGGACGTTTCCGGTGTCGAGCCCATGACGTCCGTGACGCCGATGGCGATGAAGAAGCGCCAGGATGTTGTCAACGACGGCAACAAGGCCGACGACATCGTCGCCAATGCGCCGGAAACCGACCGCAACTTCTTCCTGGTGCCGAAGGTGGTTGAATAAACGGGAGGGCGCCCGCCGCCTCCCGTCGCCGCCGATCCCGCTATCCGGGCGCTTGAAGCCGAGCGCCGCATTCTGAAGTGAACCGACCCCATGAGCGAACTGACCAGCCTCACCATCGCCGAAGCCCGCGCCAAACTGGTGGCCAAGGAAATCAAGGCCGTCGAACTGACGGACGCCTATATCCAGGCGATCGAGGCCGCCAATGACGCCATCAATGCCTATGTGACGGTCACCGCCGATCAGGCCCGCGCCATGGCCAAGGCTTCGGACGCGCGCATTGCAGAGGGCAAGGCAGGCGCGCTCGAAGGTATTCCGCTCGGCATCAAGGACCTCTTTGCCACCCGCGATGTCCACACCCAGGCCTGCTCGGACATCTTGAACCGCTTCAAGCCGAAATACGAATCGACCGTCACCCAGAATCTTTGGGACGACGGCGCCGTGATGCTCGGCAAACTGAACATGGACGAGTTCGCCATGGGTTCGTCCAACGAGACGTCCCATTACGGACCGGTCGTCAATCCGTGGAAGGCCAAGGGCTCCGACGAAAAGCTGGTGCCGGGCGGCTCGTCCGGCGGTTCGGCCGCTGCCGTGGCAGCCCATCTCTGCGCCGGCGCGACCGCGACTGACACCGGCGGCTCGATCCGCCAGCCGGCAGCCTTTACCGGCACCGTTGGCATCAAGCCGACCTATGGCCGCTGCTCGCGCTGGGGCACGATCGCCTTTGCCTCCTCGCTCGATCAGGCCGGCCCGATCGCACGCGATGTGCGCGATGCGGCCATCCTCCTCAAGTCGATGGCAAGCGTTGACGCCAAGGACACCACCTCCGTCGATCTGCCGGTGCCGGATTATGAGGCGGCGCTCGGCCAGTCGCTGAAGGGCATGAAGATCGGTATCCCGAAGGAATACCGCGTCGACGGCATGCCGGGCGAGATCGAGACGCTCTGGAGCCAGGGCATCGCCTGGCTGAAGGATGCCGGCGCCGAGATCGCCGACATTTCGCTTCCGCACACCAAGTATGCGCTGCCGGCCTACTACATTGTCGCGCCCGCCGAGGCCTCGTCGAACCTCGCCCGCTATGACGGCGTGCGCTACGGGCTGCGCGTCGACGGCAAGGACATTGCCGACATGTACGAGAAGACCCGCGCCGCCGGCTTCGGCACGGAGGTCAAGCGCCGCATCATGATCGGCACCTATGTATTGTCGGCCGGCTACTATGACGCCTATTACCTGCAGGCGCAGAAGGTCCGCACGCTGATCAAGCGTGACTTCGAACTGGCTTTCCATGCCGGTGTCGACGCGATCCTGACCCCGGCAACCCCGTCTTCGGCCTTCGCCATCGGCGATAAGGAACTGGCCGCCGATCCGGTCAAGATGTACCTCAACGACATCTTTACCGTGACCGTCAACATGGCCGGCCTGCCGGGTCTGTCGGTGCCGGCCGGCCTCGACTCGAAGGGCCTGCCGCTTGGCCTGCAGCTCATCGGCAAGCCGTTCGAAGAGGAAACCCTCTTCAAGACCGCCCACGTCATCGAACAGGCCGCCGGCAAGTTCACGCCTGCGAAGTGGTGGTAAGCCGGGTCCAGATCCGACCGATGACCGAGGCCGACGCGGACCGCGTCGGCGAAGTGGGTTTTGCCGCTTGGGCGGCGAACCCCGTTTTGAACAACTTCGGCGCTGATATGTCGGAGCGCGTGTGCTCCGCGTTCCGCGACTTCGCCGCGACCGGTTCGAAGGTTATCCTTGTTGCCGAAAGCGATGGCGAGATCGTCGGCTGGATCGCTCGCGATGGCGAGGCCGACTATGTCTCGGACCTGTGGGTTGATCCCGATTGCCAGGGAAGGGGCGTCGGCAGGGCGCTTATCGAACACGTATTCTCTCTGATGAGGCACGAGGGTGTCGAGTGCGCGCGCATCGCCACCCATGCCCGGAATTTGGGCGCCATCCGGCTCTACGAGCGCTGCGGCTTCGTCCTCGTGTGGCAGGGTATGGAGTCGTCAGAGGCGATGGGGATGGATGTCGAGAAGTCACACCTGGAGAAGCCGCTCTGACTGCCGGCGGTAGCCCGCAAGGTCGGCATTTTACTCAGCTCTCGCGTTCCGACAACATGTAGGCCTTCAGCACTGCGTTCATATGCGTCTGATAGCCTTTGCCTTGGCCGCGAAACCAGTCCAGGACGTCGGCATCGACCCGGATGGTGATCTGCCGCTTGTCCGCCGCCGGCCTTACAAGTTTCGCCTTTTCGAAGAAGGCCTCGTCCAGTTCCGGAATGTCGCTGTAGTCGATCTCCTCGTCAGATCGAGCCGCCAGTTCCTTCAGTCTCGCCTGAGAGATGGGCATGATAGCGAGTCCTTTCCTTTCTGTTCGCAAGCCGAGCCGAAATAATACGGATCGAGCCGTTTCGGTCCGTGTGAACGACGACGACAATGACCAGCGTCGTGATAGCGCCGATGCTGATGATGCGTTCCTCGCCATAGGCGAAGCGCTCGTCCTTCGCGCTGAAGACCACCCCGTCGAAAATCAAGCAGGCTTCTTCAAATGAGATGCCGTGCTTCTGACGATTGATCCGGTTCTTCGCCTCGTTCCACTCGAAACCCATGAGGTATTGTAACTACAAATGTAATGGCTGGCAACGGCAGGACGTCCTGCCGTTGCCAGCGTGACCCTCACCTATTGTCCGGCTGTGACCTGACCAGCACGAGGCCGTGTTCGGTGATGCGGTAGGGCTTGCCGCCCTGTGACTTGATCGCCTTTTTCTGCTTCAGCTTGCGAAAAGCGATGACGTCGAGGCCGCTGAACACCCAGCCTTCGCGGGTGAAGAGCTGGATCTTCTCGATCCTGCGGTTGTCGTCACGGGTAAGTTCGATGCGTCCGCCCTGGGCGAGCAGGTGGAGGATGCGCTGTTCGGCGCGGGAGATGTCCATGGTTTCGATCCGGAGAAGCGCTCGCGCGAGCGAGCGCGCAAAAACGTTGCCGGCGCCGATTGAAGGCGTCGGGGCTTCGCTTGTTTTCGGGCCCGAGCGCGCAGATCACCATTGATCGCGGGCAGGGGCCTTTACCGGGTCTCGGACGAACCGAACATCCACACTCCATTGATTGCACTTTGAGAAATGGGCGCTGCGGCGCGCGACGTCAAGCCCAAGCGACTGCGACACGGCGTCCTGGCGGCGGGCGTGGCGAATCGGTCACGGTGCACAGCCTGCACCTTGGGCACCGCCCCGGGCCGACACCAATCGCCCCTGTCCTTCAAACGATTGTAACTGTTGAAAGATCTGCAGCCTGGTCGCGAACCGTCGGCGGACGCTGGCAAAACCCGATCGACGATGCTCTACTGGTCGACAAAGATGGGGTGTCGATGATCACCATACGCAATGCTCGCCGCGACGAAGCGGAGCTCCTGGCCGGTATCGGCTTTCGCGCCTGGGAAAAGGCCATGATCCCGGTCGGCGA
>DAIMJJ010000166.1:0-9725 GCA_036722275.1 Rhizobium sp.
GTTGCCATTCCAGCTGAGAGCAGCGATTTTCATGCCGGCAGGTCCCCTTGATGAGCTACCGCGCGGGGATAGTACGCAGCCGGGGTGATTGCAACCCCTGCCGTGGGGCCGCGTTTCCGTTCGGACGCGGTGTCCTGCAACGTTTCCCACACAGCGGCACGCGTACCCAGGCGTTGGGAGATGCCCTTGCCGGAGACGCGGAACGGACGTCGCGGATTTGAGCTTGATCAAGAGATATTCTATCAGGCGGTGCATAGTGCTTGGTGTCGGCATTCAATGTGGCGCGGCGCGGAACCTTGTGCGGCGATGGCCGGCCGTGCCGGATAAGGCCGGATCGGGGGCGAACAATCGATGACCAGCTGTTGCGCAGGAACTCAAGCCATGAACGAGACCGGACGACGTCCCATGCGTGCCCTCCTTGCGCTGGCTGTGACCCTGGCGGTCGCGGTGCCAGCCGCCGCGCAGGCCGGTGAAAGCCGTCTGGAGAGCCTTGACGCGGCAGCGGCCGACAGCAGTGAGACCTATCTCGACCTCACCCGGGCCTTCGTGCCGGATCTGGAAGCCGACGGCATGACCTGGGAAGGGCACAGCCTGAATGAAGATTTCGCCACTCGCTTCGACCTCGATACGGATTGGCCGGACGGCCTGAGCATCAGCGGCGTGGAGACCGTACCCGTCACTTCGGGCGGCTCCCGGCGGCTGGCGGTTCTGTATGATTTCGGCCCGCTCAGTGACGTTCCCCAGGGACCGGCCATTCTGGCGCTCTATGAACTGGGCCAGAGCGTCCGCCTGATCGACGCAGTGGATGTGGGACTGGATCGGGAGTCGAGCTTCTCGGATCCGGCCACCCTTGATCTCGGCGGCGGCGTATCCGCCCTGGTGGTGCGCAGCGACCACTGGAATTCGAACCAGAGCTACCGCGCGACCAGCGTGATGCTGGCGACCGCGAAGGGACTGACGCCGATCGACACGATCCAGACCTTCTCCGAGCGCTTATGTGGTCTCAGCCGGACGCAGGAACCGACGGTGACTGTCGACAAGGCGGGCAAGACGCCGGCGTTGCGGGTCGAGGTACGGATCCGGGACGAGAAAGTCGAGGAGAGCTGTGACGAGTCCCCTGCGCCGCAACCGGAGCGGACGATCTCCGTCACCTACCGGCCCGACGAAAGGACCGGCGCCTACGCGCCGGACTCCGACACGCTGGAGGTCCTTGCCCGCGAAAACGAAGAGCGCTTCTGAACACGGCGCTCAAAAGACGATACCCGGCTCTCGCACAGGAGAACCGGGCTTCGATCGTCAGAGGAGTGCGAAGGCGTTTAGAACTTCACGCCCAGGCCGACATTGACGA
This sequence comes from Rhizobium sp., assembly GCA_036722275.1. Taxonomy (GTDB): domain Bacteria; phylum Pseudomonadota; class Alphaproteobacteria; order Rhizobiales; family Rhizobiaceae; genus Allorhizobium. The sequence continues at coordinate 1,349 of DAIMJJ010000166.1, forward strand.
CATGCTGGTTGAAGTCGGTATCGACGCCCAGCACATCCTTTTCGAAGTAGTCGTTGTAACGATACTCGACCCGCGTGAAGACCCGGTCGGTGATCGCATAGTCGAAACCGGCGCCGAGCGTCCAGCCATGCAGCGTGTCGCTCTCGTCGAAGCCGCCGCCATCGACGGAGAAATCGGTCGCGGTCCAGCCACCGGCCGCATAAAGCAGCACGCGATCCGTGGCGTAACCGACACGGGCCCGCACCGAACCGTTGAGACCGGTGCCGACATCGACCGCACCATAGCTGTTTTCGTTCCAGTCATAGTTGAGATCGGCTTCGAGACCCACGATCGCGTTCGAGCCGAAACCCCAGTTGTAGCCGACAAAGCCGCCGAACCGACCACCGTCGAAATCGTCGGAGGCCGAGGCCGTACCGTCATAGAAATCGCCGTCGCCCCAGCCATAGCCACCCTGCATACCGATATAGGCGCCGGCCCAGCTGAAGACAGGCGGGGTGTCGATCACCACCGGCGGTTCGGCCGGGGCTTCCATGACGGCATCCGCAGCAAGGACCGGCGTGGCGACCAAGAAGAGCGCGACCGCGCTCCAACCGTATTTTCTCATCATCGCTTGTACTCCCTCTCAGGCTGCCCCGCAGAATCAGGGCGGTGCTCTGTGCCGTGACGAACGCGTCACACGGGCTCTAACCAATTTGCCGGGGTGGTTTGTTCCGCGGCCAGACCAATTTTTCCGAGGTGACGCCGCAGGGACACAGTTGAGCGATCGGCTGGTTCAGAGCCGCAGATGCGAAAACGCCCCCTCTTCGTGGATGAAGAGAGGGCGTTTGCCCCGCCATGCCTCGACGGCGGGATGAAAGGCCCGCGCCCGGGCGGCTCAAGATGCGCAGGAGCGCAACGAACTCTGCCGCGGGCGCGAGCCTGTCTTGAAAGGCTTAGCTGGCGCGACGCATGTGCGCCTGAGACAGCTTGCGCCCAGAGGCGACCACCATGCCGGCGGCACCGTCCAGCCAGCCAGGCTTCAGCTCGAGACCGAGAAAGCGTTCACGGGCGAAGGGTCCCGGCATGACGAGATGCTGGGCCTTGTCGGAGAAGAAGCCGAAACGCTCGTAATAGGCCGCGTCGCCGACCAGGAGGATGGCCCCGTGCTCGCGCCGCCGTGCTTCCAGCATCGCCGCCCGCATCAGGGCCGAGCCGATGCCCTTGCCCTCATGGGCGGCATCGACCGCAAGCGGCCCGAGCAACAGCGCATCGACCGGCCGCCCTTCCCGCGACACGCCGGCTTCGATGTTCCACAGCCGCACGGTGCCGATCACATGACCCTGGCGGTCGCGGGCGACAATCGCCAGCCCCACGGCCGGCACACGATCACGGCGAATCTTCTCGGACGATTTCAAGCGGCGATCCGGCCCCATGGCCCGGTCGAGCAGGGCTTCGCGGGCAACGACATCCGCCGGCGTTTCAGTGTCGATGATGAAGGTAGGTGCAGCCGGCGGCGCGAAAAATGCGCGCACGGCATCCAGAACAGCGGCCATGGTGGCCTCCCGTACCAAGAAGTGTTTCCGATGATTGTTATTTGCGCCGCGCCGGTCGAGCCGGCGCGGTCGTTCCAGAGGCTGGCGCCTTAGATCACGTAGGCCTTGAGCGGCTCGAAGCCGTTGAAGGCCACCGCCGAATAGGTCGTCGTATAAGCACCCGTGCCTTCGATCAGAACCTCGTCACCGATCGTCAGCGAGACCGGCAGCGGATACATGTTCTTCTCGTAGAGCACGTCGGCCGAATCGCAGGTCGGACCGGCAAGCACGCAGGGCTCCATCTCGTCCGCATCGCGTTCGGTGCGGATCGGATAGCGGATCGCCTCGTCCATGGTCTCGGCCAGACCGCCGAACTTGCCGATGTCGAGGAACACCCAGCGATGCGCGTCGTTGTCCGACTTCTTCGAGACCAGAACCACTTCGGCCTTGATCACGCCGGCATTGCCCACCATGCCGCGGCCTGGCTCGATGATGGTCTGCGGGATGTGATTGCCGAAATGCTTCTTGAGCGCACCGGTGATGGCGCGGCCATAGGCTTCGGCCGACGGAATGTCGCGCAGATACTTGGCCGGGAAGCCGCCGCCCATGTTCACCATCTGCAGGTGGATGCCCTGCTTGACAAGCGAGGAGAAGACGCGCTTGGCATCGGCGAGCGCCGAATCCCAGGCATCGACCTTGGTCATCTGCGAACCGACATGGAACGACACGCCGAAGGAGTCGAGACCCAGCTGGTGGGCATAGACCAGCACGTCGACGGCCATCTGCGGCACGCAACCGAACTTGCGGGAAAGCGGCCATTCGGCGCCTTCGCCGTCGGTGAGAACGCGGCAGAATACGCGGGCGCCGGGAGCGGCACGGGCGATCTTTTCGACTTCCTCATGGCTGTCGACGGCAAAGAGATCGACGCCCAGCGCATGCGCACGGGCAATGTCGCGCTCCTTCTTGATCGTGTTGCCGAAGGAGATGCGGCCTGCGCTCGCGCCGGCATCAAGCGCCATCTGGATTTCGGCGACCGAAGCGCAATCGAAGCTCGAGCCCAGCGAGGCGAGCAGCTTGAGGATTTCCGGTGCCGGGTTGGCCTTGACAGCATAGTAAATCGCGCTGTCCGGCAGGGCGTGACGGAAGGCGCCGTAGTTTTCGCGCACGACGTCGAGGTCAACCACGAGGCAGGGACCTTCCGGACGTCGGGTGTTGATGAAGTCGAGGATACGGGCGGTGGTCATGGGTCTATCCCTCTCATAAGCCAAGGTTCCCGGACTCGACGACGAGTACGGAAGGACAAAGGACGACGAGAACTCGCTCGAAATCAGCCGGTGGAGACGCCGATACCGTGCAAGCGCTCGAAGCGCGAATAGTGAACCGACACCCTGCCAGGAGCGTCAATTCGGCTTTGTCTGCCATGGATTGGTTGGGGAACCCGACCGCACTTCCGGCAATGATGGTGTGCCTCTTCAGTGACCCCGGCTGATGGAAAGCCGGAAGAGAACCAGAAAGGCCCGCACCGTCGTTGCTTCAAGATGTCCTCGCATTTCCCGGTTGGCCGGAATAGCGACTGGAGGGGTTAGTTCCAGGTACCTTACCGATGACCTCACCTTAGGGATAAATCCCAGTTCGAGGGTCGGCGGACACCCACAGGCACGTGCGACTTTGGGCAGGACGGAGATAGGAATGTTCGCAGTCATAATCAAGCGTTTTTTGACCCCCGGCGCAGAAATTTGATTGAACGATCGCGCGGTTATGTTCACAGTCCGGCCAATATCCCGGGAGGAAGCCGATCCATGGACACGCTTACGCGCATCCGCGCCTTTATTGACGTCGTCGAGGCGGAGGGTTTTTCCGCCGCCGCTCGCAAGACCGGGCGGTCGAAGGCGCTGTTGTCGAAATATGTCCGGGAACTTGAGGATGAGCTCGGCGCACTCCTGCTCAACCGCACGACACGCCAGTTCTCGATGACCGAGGCCGGCCACACCTATTATCGCAGCGCGACCGAAATCCTGAAAGAGATCGACAGCCTTGCCGACCTCGTGCGCGAGAACAATACGGACCTCAAGGGCAAGCTTAAGGTGACCGTGCCGCGCACCTTCATCGATGCCGAGGTCGGCCAATCGTTGATCGATTTTGCCAAGGGCCACCCGGATCTGTCGCTGGAGATCGTCGCCGAAGACCGGTTCGTCGATCTGGTCGAGGAAGGCTTCGACCTCGCCATCCGCATCACCCGGCTGGACGATTCGGCACTGATCGCCCGCAAGCTTTCGGATTTCCGCATCTATGCCTGCGCGACGCCGGCCTTCGTCGAACAGCACGGACCCTTGGTCCATCCGCAGGACCTGTCGCGCCTGCCCTTCCTTGTCGATACCAATTCGCGCTCCCACAATTCGGTGCGGTTCGTCGACCCCGAAGGCAGCGGCATCTCGGTGGCGGTGAGCGGGCCGATCGAAGTCAACAGCCCGCTGGCGACGCTCCGCGCCGCGCGCGCCGGCCTCGGCGTCGCGATGATCCCCGATTTCATCGCCAAGCCCTATATCGAAACCGGCGAGCTCGTCTCGCTGTTTGATGACTACCTGCCCAAGGATCGCGGCATCTATGCGGTCTATCCGCACCGCCGCTACCTGCCGGCCAAGGTGCGGGCCTTCGTCGACTTCCTGCATGCCTGGTTTCGCCAGAATGCCGCATGATGCGCACTGAATAGGAAGTAGTCCCATTTCCGTCGAATTTGTCAGACAGGGAAAGAGGCGAGGGATTCGGGGCCGAGGGCAGGCAAGGCATGAAAAGACGTTTGGCGCTGATGACCGCATTGCTCGGCGTGCCCCTGCCGGCGCTGGCCCATCCCCACATCTTCGCCGAGGCCCGGCTGGAAGTGATCAGCGATGACAAGGGCACGATCTCGGAACTGCGCAATGTCTGGCGCTTCGACGACATCTTCTCATCGAGCGTCCTCATGGACTTCGACAAGAATGGCGATCTGGAACTCGACCACGGCGAACTGAACGAGATTGCAGACACGATCCGGACGTCGATCGCCGACTACGGCTTCTTCACCTCTATCACGAGCAACGGCCAGCCGGTTACCGTGGCCATGCCCGAGGTCTTTCACGTCGATTTCAAGGATCACCAGCTCCTCGTCTTCTTCGTGGCCAAGCCGGAGAAGACACTTCCGCTCAAGGGCAAGGTGACGATCGGTGTCTACGACCCGACCATGTACACCGCCATCGATTTCGCCAAGGACGAGGACATGGCCACCGACGGCGACGGCTTCAAGGCCTGCAAGCGCGCGGTGATCCGCCCCGACCCGGACGAGGTTCTGGCGCAGAATCAGGCCAGCCTCACAGAAGCCTTCTTCAACGATCCTGCCGGAACGGATATGAGCAAACTGTTTGCCACCCGGCTCGAGCTGACATGCTGAAGCGGGCGTCGATGAAGCGGGCCGCTGCGGCCGTCACGCTGACCTTGCTGGCGGCAACGCTTGCGCATGCGGGCTCGCCACTCGGGATCGGCACGGCGGAGCCGTCCTTCCAGGCAACCGGCCCCTTTGCCGGCTGGCTTGCCTTCATCAACGAAAATCAGCAGGCCTTCTACCGCTCGCTGACCGGCGCTCTGAAAGCGATGCGCGACGACACGGCGAGTCTGTGGACGCTGATCGCGCTGTCCTTCGCCTATGGCGTTTTCCATGCCGCCGGCCCCGGCCATGGCAAGGCGGTGATTTCCTCCTATATGATCGCCAACGAGACCGAACTGAAGCGCGGTATCGCCATCTCCTTCGTCTCGGCCTTCCTGCAGGGCGTGGTGGCCGTCGTGCTGGTCGGCTTCGGTTATCTCGTGCTGCGCAGCACCTCGATCTCGATGACCGAGGCCACGCAGGCGCTCGAGGCTGCGAGCTATGGCCTGATCGTCGCCTTCGGCACCTGGCTGCTGCTGCGCAAGCTGCGCTCGATCCGGGCCGCGCGGGCCGCCCCCTTGAGCGCGGGACTGTTCGAGGCGCCGACAACCGCCGGCCTGTTCGATGCGCCCTCCCCCGTCATCGCGGGAACGACCGGTCTATCCTTCCGCGCGACTGCGGTCGAACACGGGCACGACGCGCTGGCCCCGGGCTCCGTGTGCCCCGATTGCGGCGTCACACACCTGCCGGATCCGCGTCTGTTGTCGGCCAAGAGCTTCAGCCTGCGCGAGGCCTGGTCGGCGATTGTCGCGGTTGGCCTGCGTCCCTGCTCGGGCGCCCTTCTGGTGATGACATTTGCCCTTCTGAACGGGCTTTATCTCGGCGGCATCCTGTCGGTCTTTGCCATGGCGCTCGGCACCGCCATCACGGTGTCGGCGCTCGCCGCGATCGCCGTCTCGGCCAAGGGGCTGGCCGTTCGGCTATCCGGGCCGGGTTCGACCGCAGCCCGCCGCGTAGCCGACGCGATCGAGATCCTGGGCGCGCTGCTGGTCATCGTTCTCGGCGCGCTGCTGCTTGCCGCAAGCTTTCAGGCCTGATCGATCAGCCGCCGTTTTTCCGGCGTTGATGGCGCGCCCGCAACCACAGCACGATGAAGAAGGACATGATGCCGACCGTGCCGACGGCTGCGGCCAGCGCCGGCGAATAGTCGCCGATCCAAAGCACCAGCTTGGGCAGACCGAGGAGCACGAGGCCAAAGCCAAGGATGATGGCGAGCGCAGCGAGCGCCGCGGAGCGATTGTTGTCGTTCATGCCGAAGCTCCCTTCGCGCATTCTGCCCGGATGTCCTGCAGCTTGCGGATCTGCCGGCCTTCCGCATCGAAATTCTCCGGCATGAGCCAGGCCTCGAAGGCGGCCTTGATGAGCGGCCATTCGCCATCGATCATCGAAAACCAGGCGGTGTCGCGGTTCTTGCCCTTCGACAGCATGTGCTGGCGGAAGACACCCTCGAAGGTGAAGCCGTAGCGGCTGGCCGTCGCCTTGCTTGGCTCATTCTCGTTGTGGCACTTCCACTCGTAACGGCGATAGCCGAGATCGTCGAACACGTGGCGGGCCATCAGATAGTGCGCCTCGGTCGAAAGCGGCGTCCGGCTCATGGCCGGGCCGTGGGCGACACCGCCCACCTCGACGACGCCATTGGCCGGGTCGGGACGCATGTAGTTGGCCATGCCGACGACCTTGCCCGTCTTGTTGTCACGAAACACTTCGGTGACCCAGCCGCCCTTGGTCTGCACACCCTCGAGCCAGGCCGCAAAATCGTCGATGCCGGCAAAATCCGGCTGGGTGAAATAGGTGAGCAGCGGATTGATCGCCATGCCGCCAAGACCGTCCCACAGCGCCTGGAGATGCTGCGCCTTGTCATAAGGCTCGACGGTGACGAACCGGCCTTCGAGCCGGACAGGCTTGGGCGCCGGACAGCCCTTGAATGTGGAAAGATCGCGCATGCTTGCCCCTTGATGTCTCGGCAAACGATTAGGCCAGCCGCCCGGCAAAGGCAACTGGCCCGATCGGATCGTCAGGATTGGACAGAGGTTAGACCTTGGCGGCGGCCGAAACGGTGACCTCGATATGGTCAACGAGCCCGTCGGCAAGGCCGAGGCGACCGGCGAGCAGGTCGAGATAACCGCGCTCTGCCCGGCTGTCGGGATCGATCGCCAGACGCGAGGCGGTGTAAAGCTCGACCTTCTGCTCTTCACTGACGGCAGCACGCACCAGCGCGTCGATATCGGTCGGAGCCGCCAGTTCCTTCTCGATGAAGGATTGGGCTTCCGCTCCGAGACCGGAGAGCTGAATCTTGTCCATGATGCGGGCGCGCTCGGCATCATCGATATGACCGTCCGACTTCGCAGCGGCGATCATGGCGCGCACCAGAATCAGGGCGAAATCATCGGAGGCAGCCGGCGCCTCGACGCTGAACGGCGAATCCGTCGGGGGCGGCAGCAGTTTCGGCTCGGAGGCGGCAACCTCCTGCGGCGCCTTGCCGGCCTGATAGTTCTTATAGGCCTGGTAACCGAGGCCGGCGATCGCGGCGAGGCCACCAATCTTGAGCGCACCACCGGCGAGCTCGCGGCCGGTCTTGGTGCCGAGCAGCACGGCAACGATGGCGCCGGTTGCCAGCGGATTGTCCTTGGCGAGCTGGACGGCATCGCCGGCCTTCTGCTTCACGCTTCCGGTCGTTCCCGGCACTTGCGAACCGAGGAATTGATCAAGCAGCTTCTTGGCGTCGAACATCGGGCTCTCCGTTGGTTTCCTGTCGCCCGTTAGATAGGGAGCCGATCATGGAAATACAAAGACGCGGCCCCCGACCGACCGCCATTTTTTGTCAGGCAGACAGCGCCGAGGCCTCGGTGGCCAGTCGGGTGATGCCCTGCCAGTCGCCCGCCTCGACCATCTCCTTCGGAGCCACCCAGGAGCCACCGACGCAGACGACGTTCGGCAGAGACAGGTAATCGCGGGCATTCTTCAACGAGATGCCGCCGGTCGGGCAGAACAGCGTGCCGGCCAGCGGCGAGGACAGCGCCTTGAGATAGCCGGCTCCGCCGGCCTGTTCCGCGGGGAAGAATTTCAAGACCTGGTAGCCTTCTTCGCGCAGCTGCATGACCTCGCTGGCGGTCGCAGCGCCCGGCAGCAGCGGAACGTCCGAGGCATGCGCTGCGCGGATCAGTTCGCGTGTAGTCCCGGGGCTGACGATGAACTGCGAACCGGCCTCGACCGCGGCCTCGAAATGCGACGGATTGAGGATCGTACCGGCACCGACGACCGCGCCCTCCACTTCCGCAGCCACGCGCCGAACGGCCTCCAGGGCGGCCTCGGTGCGCATGGTGATCTCGATCGCCTTCAGGCCCCCGGCCACCAGCGCCCTGGCGAGCGGTACCGCATGGGCGGCGTCCTCGATGATCAGAACCGGCAC
>DAIMJJ010000167.1:0-9704 GCA_036722275.1 Rhizobium sp.
CAACGCGCCATGGACGATCGGCAACGCCGTCTCCTCGGGCTGCATCCGCATGCGCAACGAGGACGTCGTCGATCTCTACGAGCGGGTGAATGTCGGCACGACCGTCGTCGTCATCTGACCAATTTCGGGCAAAACCGCCAAGTTCTTCGCAGTATCCCGCACCATTCCCGCCTTTGCCGGCCGCTTTGGACTTGAATCCGCAAGCGAGTCGGCTAAGGCTCTTTTCCGGTATAATTGAAGGGGGAAGTTCACCATGTCGAAATACTTGTCCATGCTTGCCGCAGCCGCGATCGCTGCGACCGGCATGCTGGCGCCGGTCGAGGCCGATGCCTTCCAGGCTGCAGCGGCGCGGCCTGCGACAGTCACGAACGACGTGACGCTCGTCGCACAGAAGCCGAAGCAGCCGGCGGAGAAGTTCCGCCGCCGTGTCGTCCGCCTCGTCACCGACGAGAAGCCGGGCACCATCATCATCGATACCAACAACAAGTTCCTCTACTATGTCGAGGGCAAGAACCGCGCCACCCGTTACGGCGTCGGCGTCGGCCGCGAAGGTTTTGGCTGGTCCGGTGTCGTGAAGATCGGCCGCAAGGAGGAATGGCCGAGCTGGCGTCCGCCGGCCGAGATGCGCCGCCGCGAGGCCGCCAAGGGTCATCACCTTCCGGTCGTTCAGGAAGGTGGTATCGACAACCCGCTCGGCGCCCGCGCCATGTATCTCTACAAGGGCGGCCGCGACACGATCTTCCGCATCCACGGCACCAACCAGCCCTGGACGATCGGCCTCAACATGTCGTCCGGCTGCATCCGCATGATGAACAAGGATGTCGAGCATCTTTACGAGCGCGCTGACATCGGCAGCAAGGTCATCGTCATCGGCCCGGGCAACCGCCAGGGCAAGGTGAGCTTCGAGGACAAGGGGATCGACATCCTGCGCACCATGTTCGGCGGCTGACGGGATCGCGACCTTCCGGATTAAGCGCACGGGCGGCCAAAGCCGCCCGTTTTGCGTTCCGCAGCGAAACGGCGAAAGCCGCCTATCGTCGCTGCGGGTCGTGGAAATACACCCAGTTTCGGTCGTTCCCAAAACAGTGATGCAATTTGGAAACAGACTTGGCGGCGAAAATCGCTTATCAACTATAGCAACTTCATCAGATTCGCGGATCGACCCAATGAATACCAAGCTTCGCACCCTGTTCGGCGCCTCCGTTGCGGCCAGCATCCTCGCCCTGTCCGCCTCGCTGGCCCAGGCCGAAATGGCGCTGTCCGTTTACGGCGGTTACCAGTCCGCGCCGCACAGCGACGTTGAAGTCTCCGACGCCCCGGATTTTACCGCCGGCTGGGAAGGCCGCTCCTTCGAGATGCCGCCCTATTACGGCGTGCGCGGCACCTGGTGGATGGAAGAACTCGGCCAGCCGAACCTCGGCCTCTCGCTCGATTTCACCCATGCCAAGGTCTACGCCGACGACGACACGCTCGCCGAAAGCGGTTGGGATCACTTCGAATTCTCCGACGGCATCAACCTGCTGACGCTGAACGCGCTCTATCGCATGCCGATCGAAGGCACCAAGTTCGTGCCCTATGCCGGCATCGGCGCCGGCATCAACGTGCCGCATGTCGAAGTCACGCGTGCCTCGGGCACCACCTTCGACTACCAGCTCGGTGGTGCCACCGTGCAGGCCCAGGCCGGCATCGCATATCAGTTCAACGACAACTGGTCGGCCTTCGTCGAGTACAAGGGCAACTATTCCTGGGTCGACGTCGACATCGACAGCGGCGCGTCGCTGAAAACCAACATCATGACCAATGCCGTCAACGCCGGTGTGAGCTTCCACTGGTAAGGTCTTCGGCCGTTCGCGGCCGCGCCTATTTGAGTTCGCAAAAGATTGCAGCCTCGTGCGACACCGGAATGTCGCGCGGGGCTTTTTGCTTCGATGCGGCGCGGCTGACCGTCAGCTGGTAACGGCCGGTGAAATGGTCCGGTTCGCGCATGCTCGCCTTCGTCACGACCGACAGTTCGAAGGTTTCGAAGGGACGGGCATCGCGGGTGTCGGTATAGATCTGCAGACGCAATTCCTTGCCGTCCATCCAGACCTGCTTGAGCATGGCCGAATTGAGCTTGAGATTGCGGAAAGCCGCCGGTGACTTGTCGTCCAGAATGTCGGCGATGCCGCGGAAATGCACCAGTCTCTTGCCATCGCGTGCGGCAAAGCCGCTTTCGATCGACATCTTCACGACCGGATCGGCGGCGGCGCAGTAGATCCGCGTTGCACCGGCAGCCGGCAGCGCGCTCAGCAGAAGGGCGATGCCGGTGGTCATCATCTTGAGCGACATATGCTTTTCCTCGCCGGGGATGTGGCCTCCCCATTTCAGGAGCAACTCTATCAGCATCGCCTTAAAGGATTTCGACCGAATGACCGGTCCCGGGACAGAGGCACTGTTCCAATTTGAACCAGGTTCGCCGTTCTTGATGTTCAGACGCCCAGCTTTGCCGGCTTTTCGCCGCCATAGGCCCAGTCGAGCAGCTCGATCGTGTGGACGATCGGCACGACGGTCCCTGAGCCGATCTGCGTGATGCAGCCGATATTGCCGGCGGCGATAATGTCCGGCCGGGTGGCCTCGAGATTCTTGACCTTGCGGGCCTTGAGCCTGTCCGAGATCTCCGGCTGCATGATGTTGTAGGTGCCCGCCGAACCGCAGCACAGATGCCCCTCGGCCGGATCACGCACCGTGAAGCCCGCATTCTTCAGGAGGATCTTCGGGGCCATGGTGATCTTCTGCCCGTGCTGCATGGAGCAGGCGGAATGATAGGTGACCGTCAGATCCTTGCGCTCCAGCACGGGCAGATCGAGGGTGGAGAGATATTCCGTGACGTCCCTGGCGAGCGCCGAGACCCGCTTCGCCTTGTCCGCATAGGCCGGATCCAGCCGCAGCATGTGGCCATAGTCCTTGATCGTCGTGCCGCAGCCCGACGCGGTGATGATGATGGCATCGAGCCCGCCGCGTTCGATCTCGCGGGTCCAGACATCGACATTGCGCCGGGCGCTGTCGAGCGCCTGGCCCTCGCGGCCCATGTGATGAACGAGCGCCCCGCAACAGCCTTCGCCTTGCGGAACGACAACCTCGACCCCGAGGCGGGTCAAAAGCCGGATGGTTGCGGCATTGATGCCCGGATCGAGCACCGGCTGGGCGCAGCCGGTCAGGATCGCGACCCGGCCGCGCTTCTCCGCCTTCGCCGCATGGGTCGCGGGACGGGCGCTCGCACCCGGCTGGGGCACCTCGCGCGGCGCAAGCGCCAGCATGGCCCCCATCGGTTTCAGCGCCGGAACGCGGCTGAACAGGCCGGCAAAGGGACGCCCGAGGCGCGCAAGCGAGAGCGCCGCGCGAAAACGGGTCGGATAGGGCAGCGTGAACGCGAGGATGGCGCGCGTCAGCCGGTTCATCAGCGGCCGCTTGTAGGTCTTCTCGATGTGGATGCGGGCATGGTCGACCAGATGCATGTAATCGACGCCGGAGGGACAGGTGGTGGTGCAGGCGAGGCAGGAGAGACAGCGATCGATATGGGTGACGATCTGCTCATCGGCCGGACGGCCATTCTCCAGCATGTCCTTGATCAGATAGATGCGACCGCGCGGACTGTCGAGTTCGTTGCCGAGCGTCACATAGGTCGGACAAGTAGCCGTGCAGAAGCCGCAATGCACACATTTGCGCAAGATGCTCTCCGCCTCCGCCACATGCGGATCGGCAAGCTGTTCGGCAGTAAAATTGGTCTGCATCCATTCGCTCCTTGCGAGGCCAAGCCCCTCACCCTGCCCTTGCGTCTCAAGGGCGCGGCATCATCACACCCACCAGGTTTCCGGCTTGGCGATCGGCTCGCCGGTGGCGGCCTTCTGCAGGCCGATGATGCAGCGGATCACCACCCACACGACGGTCAGGACGGCGAGCAGCACGCCGACCACCGCCAGAGACAGAATGACCGAGACGAAGCCGTAAAGCAGGCCGATCCAGAAGGTGCGGATGGCATAGGTATAGTGGCTGTCGATCCATCCGCCGGCCTTGCCGCGGTTGAGATAGGCAAAGACGAGCCCGATCAGCCCCGAAATGCCGATGAGGAAGCTCAGGAGATAGAGCCCATAGACCAGCTGGACGTTCAGCTTGCCCGGCTCCAGCCAGCTGTCCGGCTGGCGCGGGTCGGGGATCAGGGTCGGCTCGCTCATGCCACGTCTCCTCTGGCCATCAGGCCCGGATTGAAGATGCCGCGCGGATCGAACTTCTCCTTCACCCGCGCAGACAGAAGGGCAATGGCCGGCGACTGCGGCTCGAAGGCGGCGATGCCGGCGCGGACCGCGTCAGCGGCACGCAGCAGCGTCGCATGGCCACCGCCGGCCGCCTTGACGTAACGCCGGATGAGATCGGCCTCCGGATCGCCCTCGAGCCGCATCCAGACAAGCCCACCCTGCCAGTCGTAGAACGCATCGACACCCGCTTCGAGGCGAAGCGCCGCAACCAGCTTCCAGCCTTCCGACGGCGCGACCGAGACGCGCCAGAGCGGCCGGTGCGAGCCGTCGCTATAGGGTAGGACATCGCGGATCTCGCGCCAGAGGGTGGCGGTCTCATCGGGCGTCAGCCGCGACACCGGACCGAAGGCGGCCATGGCGGCCGAAAGCTTGTCGGCGCGAACGACGACCGAGGCTTCGAGGCCTTCAAGCCTGAGCACGGTCGCAGCACCGTCGGCAAGCGCACCGCCGATGAAACGGCCACGCACGCTTTCCGGCAGATGCGCCGCTCCCGAGACCTCGACCGACATGGCCATGGCTGCCGCCATGGCGCGCACCGCCTGCTCGTCCTCCAGTCCGGAAATCACGAGGGTGACCGCGGTCTTCGGCGCCGGCAGGACCTTGAAGGTCACTTCGGTCAAAAGGCCGAGCGTGCCGTAGGAGCCGGCGAGAACCTTGACGAGGTCGAGGCCGGTGACGTTCTTCATCACCCGGCCGCCGGCCTTGACGATCTCGCCATGGCCGTTGACGAAACGCACGCCGAGCAGATGGTCGCGGGCAGCCCCCGCCGTGAACCGGCGCGGGCCGGAGGCGTTGACCGCAAAGACGCCGCCGATCGTCGGCTCGCCCGCCGTCCCCATCATGCCGCGGTGATCCGGCGGCTCGAAGGCCAGCGACTGGCCGTTGACGGCAACCGCCGCCTCGATCTCGGCAACCGGGGTCCCGGCACGGGCGGTGAGCACCATTTCGGCGGGATTGTAGGCGACAATTCCCGACAGTCCGCGCGCACTCAGGGCCGTGGCATTGGCGGTCAGCGCATTGCCGAACCCCGCCCGCGAGCCGCCACCGGAAAGGGCCAGCGGCGCGGAACGCTCGGCATGTTCGCGGATCAGGCCCGCGGCTTCGGCTTCCGTCTCAGGGATCAGCATGGAGAACTCTCGATCATAAGGGCGAGCTTGGCACCGCCCTCGGCTTTTGCCTGGAAAAAACCGGCGGAGCGCGCGGGGCTCCCCCCCTCTGCCCTGCCGGGCATCTCCCCCTCAAGGGGGGAGATCGGGTGCGTTTGGCCTCTCGCCTTGATTTTCACGTTTCTGTCGGACTCGGATTGTGCAGCACTCGTGCGCTTCACGGAGAACGGGCGATCACCGTCTTCCGATCTCCCCCCTTGAGGGGGAGATGCCCGGCAGGGCAGAGGGGGGTAAGCCCCTGTCGTCCCGAAGACCATCGGCGTGTTCACAGACGCTGTCACGCTCACGTCCGTCCCTCCAGCGGAAACACCTTGGACGGATTGAGGATCCAGGCGGGATCGAAGGCGGCGCGCACGGCCATCTGCTGGGCGAGATCGGCCTCGGCATATTGATGGCGCATCAGGTCGCGCTTTTCGATGCCGACACCGTGTTCGCCGGTCAGGCAGCCGCCGGCATCGACGCAGAGCTTGAGGATCTCCATGCCGGCCGCCTCGGCCCTCGCCGCATCTTCCGGATCGTTGATGTTGTAGAGGATGAGCGGATGCATGTTGCCGTCGCCGGCGTGAAAGACATTGGCGACGCGAAGGCCGTAGCGGTCGGTGATCTCCGAGGTCTTCTTGAGAACATAGGCAAGCTGGCTCAACGGCACCGTGCCGTCCATGCAGATATAGTCGGCGATGCGGCCGGTCGCACCGAAGGCGGACTTGCGGCCCTTCCAGATCAGCGCCGATTCCAGCGCCGACTGGCTTTCGCGCACGGTCATGACGCCGTGGCGCTTAGCGATCTCGACGATCGAGGCCAGCATGGTTTCCATCTCGGCTTCCGATCCCTCGACCTCGACGATCAGCAGGGCCTCGACGTCGAGCGGATAGCCGGCATGGGCAAAGGCCTCGCAGATCTCGATCGCCGGCTTGTCCATGAACTCGATGGCGACCGGAACGATGCCGGCGCCGATGACGTCGGCGACGCAGGAACCGGCGGCCTCCGCGCTGTCGAAGCCGAACAGCACGGGCCGGGCGCCTTCCGGCTTGGCGATCAGCCGCACAGTCGCCTCGGTCACGACGCCGAGCTGGCCTTCGGAGCCGCAGACGAGGCCGAGAAGGTCGTAGCCGGCCGCATCCAGCGCCTTGCCGCCCAGCTCGACCACCGTGCCATCGACCAGCACCAGCTTGACGCCGAGCAGGTTGTTGGTGGTGACGCCGTATTTCAGGCAGTGGGCGCCGCCCGAATTCATGCCGATATTGCCGCCGATCGTGCAGGCGAGCTGCGAGCTCGGATCGGGCGCATAGAAAAAGCCGTCCCCGCCGACGGCATCGGAGATCGACAGATTGGTGACGCCAGCCTGTACCGTGGCGCAGCGGTTGGCATAGTCGATGTCGAGGATCTTCGTCATCGCCGACAGGCCGAGCACGACCGCATCCTCCTGCGGAATGGCGCCGCCCGACAGCGAGGTGCCGGCACCGCGCGGCACGACCGGGATATTGTACTTGTGACAGTACTTCATCACGGCTGCGACCTGCGCGGTGGTTTCCGGCAGGACGACGGCCAGCGGCCGGCGGCGATAGGCGAGAAATCCGTCGGTCTCGAAGGGCACGAGCTCGACCGGTTCATGCACCAGCCGCTCCTTCGGCACCAACTCGGCGAGATCGGAGACGATCTCCCGGCGGCGCGACAGGATCGCGGCCTTCGGCTCAAGGAACTGGATGGCTTCCGACATTGACCCCTCCCCTCGCTCAGGATCACCTCGCATACACCGCGGCTCACGGGTCAGCAACTGGTATTCTTTCTTTACCACTTCAACCTTAGGCGGGCAAATGCTATGCACTTATGATCAAAACGGAAAGAATGGGCGCGCACTATGACCAATCTCGGCGATCTGGAAGTCTTCGTGCGGGTGATTGCGGCCGGCAGCATGTCGACGGCGGCGCGCGATCTCGGCCTGTCGCCGGCGGTGGTTTCCAAGCGCATCAAGCGGCTGGAAGACCGGCTGGGCACGCGGCTCTTGCAGCGCACGACGCGGCAGATCTCGCTCACGGAAGCCGGCCAGGGGTTCCACGAGCGGGTGATCGCGGTGCTGGCGGGCCTCGAGGAAGCGGAAGCTTACGCTTCGGGACGCTCCTCGGAAGTGACCGGCACGCTCAAGATCTCGGCCCCCACCTCCTTCGGCCGCCTGCACATCGCGCCTCATCTCAAGGCGTTCATGGATGCCCATCCGGACCTCACCATCCATCTCGTGCTGTCGGACGAATTCACCGACATCGTCGGCGGCGGCTTCGACCTTGCCATCCGCATTGCCGAGCTGATGGATTCGACGCTCGTGGCGCGGCGGCTGGCACCGGTGCGGCGCATCCTCTGCGCCTCGCCGGACTATATCCGCACGCACGGTATGCCGGAGACGATCGAGGAGCTGAAGCGGCATCATTGCCTGCCCGCCCACAATTACGACGCCTGGAAACTCGAAGGACCGCAGGGACCGCTCACGCTGCGGCCGGACGGCATGCTGATCACCAATTCGAGCGAAGTCATCCGCGAGGCGGTGATCGCCGGGCTCGGCATTGCGCTACGCTCGACCTGGGACATCGGCCCTGAACTGAAGGCCGGCAGGCTGGTTCAGGTGCTGCCGGCCTATGAGGGCGCGCGCAGCGTCACGCTGTCGGCGGTCTATCCGAGCCGCCAGTTCCTGCCGGCCAAGGTGCGCCTGTTCATCGACTATCTCGCCGACCTCTACGGCCCCGTGCCCTACTGGGAGCACTAAGGCCCGTCAGCGAAGGGCCTCGGGCACCGCACTCCAGAAGCCGAACTTTTTCGGATGGGTGCGGCGAAGATCGTCGACGAAGTCCTCATGGTCCTGGAGGCGCGCCTCCGGGGGCAGGTGCGGACGCAGTCGATCGAGCTCCTTGAGGTAGCCCGCCGCATGCGGATAGGCGACGCCGATGCCCCGGCGCAGGATGTCGCTGATCAGCACGCGGTAGAGCACGGTCGCGGCCAGCGGCTGGTCCTTGGACAGGACCTCGGCGGCAGGCGCCAGATCCTCGTAATAACGCCCTTCCCAATCGTCGCGGTGGCGCAGGACATGGGCTGCCGCCCGATCCAGCCGCGGCCAGGAGACGAAGAAATCGAGCGCGCGGTAGATGTCCTCGGCGTCCTCCACCAGCGCAAAGGCACGGTCCATCTCGTCGAATTCGGCAAAGTCGTCGAGCTTGGACAGATAGAGCCTCAGAACCTCGGGATCGAGCATCTCGGAAAACTCGCGCCAGCGCAGTTCCTGCGCGTCACTGCGGCGCTTCAGCCTGTCCAGGATGTCGGCTTCGAGCAGGCGTCGCTCGCGCGCGCCATATTCCGGACCGACGGAGGTCAGCTGGCCTGCGACCGGCAGCAGGCGCATGCCGGTCGGGCGCCGGCGCACCCATTCGAGCGCCTCTTCGTGGCGGCCGGCGGCGTGCAGCAACCCGGCCACCACAAGCGTATCGCGGCGGTTCTCCGGCTTGCCGTCTTCGAGCGCCACATAGGCGTCGATGTCCCGTTGGTGGAGCGCAATCGCCTGCAGAAGGTCGAGCGCGCCGAGCTTTCCCGGCTCCTTCGGCAGGGCTTCCGACAACAGCGCCGTCCAGGCGGTGGCGGCCGGCGCACCAATGGTGCCCGTCAGCCGCAGCAGGAAATCCTTGTTTTCGCCGTAGCGGTCACGCTTGCGCAGCGTCTCGAACTGCGGCACGAGCAGCGCCTGGTCGCGGCCCTCCAGCCCACCGATCAGCTCGAGCGCGGCCCCCTCCGCATCGTCAAAGACCTTCCACAGCCGGGCATTGTCGGAAACCAGGCGGGCGGAGAGCGAGAACCTCAGCCCCAGGAAACGCAGGATGCGCTCAGCACTGCCGGCCGCATCCACGCCTCCCAGTTCGGACAGGATGGTACGGGCCAGACCGGCGAATTCGACGGCAAGGTCCTTGGCGCGGGCATTGTTGATCCGCGTCCTTGCTTCTTCATGCGTCTCCAGCCGCTTGTCGATCAGGCGGGCCATTTCCGCCGGCCCCGCCTCGCCCGCCAGCGCCGCCTCGAGCCGCGCCTTCAGCGCCTTGTTGGCCGACGCCTCCTCCAGGAGGATCTCGACGAGCTTTTCGAGGCCAAGGCTGCTCAAGCCTTTTGTGTCGAGTTTCGCACGCTTTTGCCGGGCCATTCCGTTCCGCTTATGCCGTTCATTGTCGCTGCCGCCTATATCGGCCGGGCGACGCGGAGGAGCAAGGGGATTTCG
>DAIMJJ010000168.1:0-7348 GCA_036722275.1 Rhizobium sp.
AGGTGGAAATGCGGCACCAGAAGCCGCCATCGCGATCCTCGCAGCCGAGATTGCGCACCGGCTGGCCTTCCTCCAGCGTTCCGATCACACGGAAAGCCGTGCCGGCGCCCGAGCGTATGGCGAGGACGTCGCCCGGGACCAGGCCATAGACATGCCAGATCGCCGCATCATCCGAGGGACTGCCGCCAATCGTCGGGGCGGGAATGACCAGCGGGTCCTGTGCGCGCGCGCCAAACGGCAGGGCAAGGGTCGTCAGGGCGAGAAGGACGGGCAGGATGCGGCGCATGCGGGAACTCCGTTGACTACGGCTGAAGATAGTACAGTGGCACGTTCATTGCCGCACTTTCCATGGCCAAGGTAAACGCCCGGCTTGCATCGCCCGGCCGCCAGGGAATTTTCTGTCGTCGAAAATCTCTTGATATCAAAATCGTTTTGATCCAAACGAATTTTCATGACGGAGAGATCACGCAGGGAATTCGGGTTTCGGCTCGTGGGGTTGTCACGGCGCTGGCGCCAGCAGGTGGACGAGGCGGTGGCAGCCGTTGGCGTCAGCGATGCGACATGGTCGCCGCTGTTTCATCTCGACCGGCTCGGAGGCGGCCTCACGCAAAGGGAGCTTGCCGCCCATATCGGCCTCGACGGCTCAAGCCTCGTGCGGCTGCTCGACATCCTCGAGGGGCAGGGACTGGTCGAACGGCGCACCGAACCGGACGATCGTCGCGCCAGGCGGCTCTATCTCACACCGGCCGGGGCCGATCGCGTCAACGCGATCATGGAGCGACTGATGCCGCGGGAAGACGACATGCTGCGGGATCTCGATGACGACGAACTCACCTTGCTGCTCGGCGCCTTCGAGAAGATCGAGGCGCGTATCCGCGCCATGGCCGATATCGAGGAGCGCTGAACCTTGCCCGTGACGGAGAGAATGGCGGCGCTCGGATTCGACCTGCCGCGTCTGAATTTTGCGCTTCGCACCGCGATTGCTGCTTGTCTTGCCCTTCTGATTGCGTGGGCGATCGGTCTCGAACATCCGCAGTGGTCGGCAATGACGGTCTGGGCGGCGGCGCAGCCCACGCGCGGACAACTGCTGGAGAAAAGCTTCTTCCGGACATTCGGGACGCTGGTCGGTGTCGCGGCGGGGGTGGCGCTGGTCGCCTTCTCCGGTGGCGATCCGCGGCCGCTGGTCATTGGCCTTTCGCTCTGGATCGGGCTTTGCGTGGCCGCCGGCAACCTGTTGCGGGGCTATGTCTCTTATGGGGCCATGCTGTCGGGCTATTCCGCCTCGATGGTGGCGCTGCTCGACACCGGACATCCGGATCATATGCTGGCGCTTGGCGCGGACCGGGCCGGCACCATCATGGTGGGCGTCCTGACTGCTCTGGTAATCGGCTGGGCGTTCACGCCGGCCGCCGCTGAGCAGGAGATGACCGGGCGCATGCGCCGGGTCACGGCCCGCCTGCTGCGCGATCTCGCAGCTTCGCTGCGGGCAGGAAATGCGTCGGCACTCGATGACGAGCAGCGCAGCCTCCTGGCCGAAATGGCGGCCATCGACGAGATGCTCGATCCGCATGCCGCCGGATCGCTGCGCTCGCGCCAGGCGGTGCGGGCGCTGCGCACCGTGCTCTCCGTGCAGATATCGCTTCTGCTCGCCGGCCGCCGTGGCGGGGGCGGGCACGGCGGCGCCGTGGCCGAGCTGCTGGACCGGGCGGCGGCAGGCTTCGAAAGCGGCAATGGTTCGGACGGGCCGCTGGCGCTGATCGATCGGGCCGCCGACCGGGCCGGCCTGCAAACGGATCTGGGCGAGACGCTGCAGGCGCTAAACCACGCGATCCGGGCGCATCGCATGGCGCTCGGCCAGGACATCGGAGCCAGCATGTCCGTCGCACAGACCGGCCATCCGATCGTGCTGCATCGGGACTGGGTGGGAGCGCGTCAGGCGGCGATCCGGGCGATGCTTTGCCTGCTGGTGGTCGGTCTGTTCTGGGTCTGGACCGGCTGGGCGGCGGCGCCCTTCCTGCTGCTCGGCCTGTCGATCATGACGACGATCTTCTCTACCTTCGACAATCCGGCACAGACGATGCGCTTCGTGCTGCTCGGTCAGGTTCTCGGAGCTCTCGGCGCGCTCGCCTGCCGCTTTCTCGCCTGGCCGCTTGCGACCACGGAGTTGCAGGTCGTGCTGCTCACCATGCCATTCATTCTCGCCGGCGCGCTGTTCTTTTCGCATCGGCGCACGCTTCCCTCGGCATTCGACTATGCGATGGTGTCGCTGCTTCTTCTCCATCCGGCGCTCCCATTGCCGGGGGATCTTCCGACCATGCTTTCGAGCATCGTGGCCGTTGTCGCGGCGCCGCTGGTGGCGATGCTCGCCTACCGGGTGATCTTTCCGCTCAATGCGGACGTGCGCCTCGAAACGCTGATTTCCATGATGGTGCACGAACTCCAGGACATGGCGCGCGCCGAGGATGCCTCGCAGCATCGCCTGACATGGCGTGCGCGTCTCTATCACCGGCTCTTCCGGTTGATCCGTTTTGCCGAGCGAAGCGGCGACCGGCACCGTGAGGTCACCGATGGCGGGCTTGCCATCCTGTCGATTGGATATGCGATCCTGTCGCTTCAGGACCTGGTGCGCAGTGGTTTGCTGGCTGATGGCGAGGGGCGGGCAACGCTAGCCGCCTTGCAGCGGTTGAAGAAGGTGGGATCGGAACCGCAGAAGGCCGCCCTTGCGCTGGAGCGGGCGGCGCATCGTCTGTCAGGGCATCATGTGCGGGTCAGTGCTTCCGCGGCCAGCGCGGCGGCGGCGCTGAAGGCGAATATTGCCTTCATCAGGCGGGCCGGGTGAGACAAAGGGGATCGGCGGCGCGGTCAGGGCCGCGCCGCCGATCGGTCGTGTCAGTGGGCGATCATCACGTGGCGGACGGTGGTGTAGTCCTCGAGCGCGTAGACCGACATGTCCTTGCCATAGCCGGACTGCTTCAGGCCGCCATGGGGCATTTCGTTGCACAGCATGAAGTGGGTGTTGATCCAGGTGCAGCCGTAGCGCAGGCGGGCGGCGGTCTTCATGGCGCGGGAGATGTCCTTGGTCCAGACCGAGGAGGCAAGGCCGTAGTCGCTGTCGTTAGCCCAGGCGATCGCGTCGTCGGTCTCGGAGAATCGGGTGACCGAGACGACCGGACCGAAGACTTCGCGCCGCACGATCTCGTCGTCCTGGCGGGCGCCGGCAATGACGGTCGGGGTGTAGAAGAAGCCCTTTTCGCCGTAGACCTTGCCGCCGGTCACGACTTCCATGTGATCATGTTCGGAGGCGCGGGTGACGAAGCTCTCGACGCGGTCGCGCTGGCGCTTGGAGATCAGCGGGCCGATTTCGTTTTCGGTGTCGTCGGCCTGGTTGAACTTGAGCGTCGAGACGGCCGAGGCCAGATCGGCGACGAAATTGTCGTAGATCTTGTCCGAGGCGTAGATGCGGCAGGCGGCAGTGCAATCCTGGCCGGCATTGTAGAAGCCGAAGGTGCGGATGCCGGCGACGACGGCTTCGAGATCGGCGTCGTCATAGACGATGACCGGGGCCTTGCCGCCCAGTTCCAGATGCGTGCGCTTGACCGTCTTGGCGGCGGCGGCCAGCACCTTCTTGCCGGTGGCGATGTCGCCGGTGATCGACACCATGCCGATCTTCGGGTTGTTGATCAGCGCATTGCCGACGCTTTCGCCACGTCCCAGAACGACGTTGACGACGCCTTCCGGCAGGATGTCGGCGAGGAGCTTGGCCATCTTCAAGGCGGTGAGCGGCGTCTGTTCCGACGGCTTGAAGACGACGGTGTTGCCGCCGGCAATCGCCGGAGCCAGCTTCCAGGCCATCATCATCAGCGGATAGTTCCAGGGTGCGATCGAGCCGATGATGCCGACCGGGTCGCGGCGGATCATCGAGGTGTGGCCGGGCAGATATTCCGCGGCGACCGGCGCGTGCAACGAGCGGATGGCGCCGGCAAAGAAGCGCCAGCAGTCGACAATCGCCGGGATCTCGTCATTGCGCACCGCATTGATCGGCTTGCCGCAGTTCAGGCTTTCCAGCGCCGCAAAGCCGTCGGCATCCTTCTCGATCGCATCGGCGATCTTGAGGAGATAGACCGACCGTTCCGACGGGGTCGTGGCGGACCAGGTGTCGAACGCCTTCTCGGCGGCACCGACGGCGGCGTCGACCTGGGCGAGCGAGGCCTCGGGCAGGTCGAGAATGGTCTCCCCGGTTTTCGGGTTCAGAACCTTTTCCTCGATCTCGGTTCCGGCTTCGAAGGTCCCGCCGATCAGCATTTTCGTGTCCATGTCGTTCTCCCTCAACGTGTCGGGTTGTCTTTGAAGTTACTTGCCGCTGCCCGAAATCTGGTCGGTGTCGCGGGTGAGATAATAGGCCGCCAGGATCGGCAGAAGCGTCACGATCACCACCAGCATGGCAACCACGTTGGTCACCGGGCGCTGGCGCGGACGGATCAGTTCTTCGAGCATCCAGATCGGCAGCGTCGATTGCTGGCCGGCGGTGAAGGTCGTTACGATGACCTCGTCGAAGGACAGCGCAAAGGCGAGCATGCCGCCGGCGAGAAGCGCTGTCGCAATGTTCGGCAGCACGACGTAGCGGAAGGTCTGGAAGCCGTCGGCGCCAAGATCCATCGAGGCTTCGATCAGCGAACCCGACGTCCGCCGGAAACGGGCGACCGCATTGTTGTAGACCACAACGACGCAGAAGGTGGCGTGGCCGAGGATGATGGTCCACATCGAGAACGGAATGTCCGCGAGCGAGAAAGCCGAGCGCAGGGCGATACCGGTGATGATGCCGGGCAGCGCGATCGGCAGGATCACGAGCAGGGAGATCACTTCGCGGCCGAAGAAGCTGGTGCGCGAGACGGCGGCGGCGGCAAGCGTGCCAAGCACGAGTGCTACGGCGGTCGAGATCGATGCCACCTTGACCGAGAGCGTCAGCGCCTCCCAAACGTCGGGCCGGTTCCAGGTGACGGCGAACCACTGGGTGGTGAACCCCGGAGGTGGCCACTGGAAGCTCTTCTCCTCGGTGGTGAAGGCGTAGACGAAGATCAGAAGGATCGGCAGGTGCAGGAAGATCAGGCCGCCTGCGGCCGCCACCTTGAGCGGCCAGCCGGCCGAGGAACGATCAGAGCGCATCGAAAGCCCCCATGCGTTTGGCGGCCCACAGATAGACGCCCATGATGGCGATCGGCACCACCGAGAAGGCGGCGGCGAGCGGCACGTTGCCGGCCGTGCCCTGCTGGGCGTAGACCGCCTGACCGATGAACAGCCGCGAGGAGCCGACGATCTGCGGGATGATGTAATCGCCGAGTGTCAGCGAGAAGGTGAAGATGGAGCCTGCGATCACGCCGGGCAGCGCCAGCGGCAGCAGCACATGGCGGAAGGTCTGGCCCGGACGCGCGCCGAGATCGCCGGAGGCTTCGATCAGGTTTCCGGGCACGCGTTCGAGTGCTGCCTGGACCGGCAGGATCATGAAGGGCAGCCAGACATAGACGAAGACGATGAAGGTGCCGATATAGCTGATCGACAGCGAGTTTCCACCGATCACCGGAAGCGCGAGGATGGCGTCCAGCAGCCAGGTCAGGTGGAGCTTGTCGAAGGCCCAGGTGAGGATGCCTTCCTTGGCGAGGATGAGCTTCCAGGCATAGACCTTGACGAGATAGCTCGACCACAGCGGCAGCATGACGCCGAGATAGAAGAAAGCCTTCCATTTGCCGGTCGCGTAGCGCGCCGCGTAATAGGCGATCGGGAAGGCGAGCACGGCCGAGGCGAGGGTCACGACGGTTGCCATCAGCACGGTGCGGACAATGATGTCGAAATTGGCCGGGTTGAGCAGCTGGCCATAGGTCGACAGCGTCAGCTCGTAATTGATCATCCCGGAGAATTCGTCGATCGAGAAGAAGCTCTGCAACAGCAGGGCGATCAGCGAACCGACATAGATGATGCCGAGCCAGAGCAGTGGCGGCAGCAGCATCAGCAGAAGCAGCAGGGTCGGGCGGCGCCAGAACAGATCCGACAAACGGCCCATCAAACCGCCGCGGCCCGGCAGGATGGAAGTGGTGGCGACCTCGCTCATGCGGCGTCATCCATATAGTGCAGGTCGGAGGGCTGCCAGGAAAGGCCCGTGCCGGAGCCGACTTCCGGCACGGGATGGCCTGCCGGCACCATAACCGACAGCGAGATGTTTCCGGCCGAGACCGTGAGCCGTGTCGCGGCACCGAGGAAGCTGCGCGAGCGCACGATCGCGGGCACCCCGCCCTGGACGAGACGGATGGCCTCGGGGCGAAGGCTTGCCCATTTCGCCTCGCCGCCGAGCGTTTTCATTTCCGCCGGCGCGATCACGTTGGAGGAGCCGACGAAATCGGCGACGAACCGGGTCTTCGGGCGATTGTAGATTTCTTCCGGCGTTCCGGCCTGGACGATCTTGCCCTCGTTGAACACGGCCACGCGGTCGGCCATGGAGAGCGCCTCGCCCTGGTCGTGGGTGACGAAGATGAAGGTGATGCCGAGCGACCGCTGCAGCGTCTTCAGCTCGTCCTGCATCTGCTCGCGCAGCTTGAGATCGAGTGCGCCGAGCGGTTCGTCGAGCAGCAGCACCTTCGGCTTGTTGACGAGTGCGCGGGCGAGCGCCACGCGCTGACGCTGGCCGCCGGAGAGCTGGCCGGGCTTGCGGGCACCGTAGCCCGGCAGCTTGACGAGATCGAGCGCCTGTTCGGCGAGCTGCAGCCGCTCCGATTTCTCCACACCCTTGACCATCAGCCCGTAGGCGACGTTATCGAGGATGTTGAGATGCGGAAACAGCGCATAATCCTGGAAGACGGTGTTGACGTGACGGCGATAGGGCGGGACGCCCTCGGCCGTCTCGCCGAAGATTTCGATGTGGCCGGAGGTCGGCTGTTCGAAGCCGGCGATCAGGCGCAGGCAGGTCGTCTTGCCGGAACCGGACGGCCCGAGCATCGCGAAGAATTCGCCCGGCGCGATCTGAAGGTCGACGGCGTCGACGGCTTTGACGGCGCCGAAATGGCGCGACACCTGCGAGAAGGAAACGGCTGCGGTCATGGGGACTCCGGATGGATTTGATTGGCCTCGACGCATAGACCGCTTCTCCCCAGCGGGGAGAAGTGCCGAGCGTATGCGAGGCGATGAGGGGGCGGCACGCTCGGCCCCCTCATCCGCCCTTCGGGCCCCTTCTCCCCGATGGGGAGAAGGGGATTTTAGCGTCCGCCGATCACGCCGATGTAGTCGGAGACCCAGCGGTGGTACGGCACGCACTCGCCCTGGCTTTCGCACTTCGAGGTCGGCGTTCTCCAGAAGCGGATCT
>DAIMJJ010000168.1:7448-9457 GCA_036722275.1 Rhizobium sp.
ACGCACTCGCCCTGGCTTTCGCACTTCGAGGTCGGCGTTCTCCAGAAGCGGATCTTCTCGAAGTCGTTGTAGCCGTTGGTGGCGCAGCCTTCGTCGGTCAGAAGTTCATTGCCCTTGCAGGCGGCCGGGACGGAAGGAACGGTGCCGAACCAGGCCGAGACGTCACCCTGAACCTTGGGCGAGAGCGAATGCTCCATCCACATATAGGCGCAGTTCGGATGCTCGCTATCGGCGTGCAGCATGGTGGTGTCGGCCCAGCCGGTGACGCCTTCTTCCGGGAAGGTCGAGGCGATCTTGGCGCCTTCGGCCTTCATCAGGTTGACCTGGAACGGCCAGGAGCCGGAAGCGACGACGCCTTCGTTCTTGAAGTCGTCGATCTGGATCATGGCGTCGTGCCAGTAGCGGCCGACGAGCTGACGCTGGCCACGCAGCAGATCGAGCGCTGCCTTGTACTGGTCTTCATTCAGTTCGTAGGGATCCTTGATGCCGAGTTCCGGCTTGTGCTTCATGAGGTAGAGCGCGGCGTCGGCGATGTAGATCGGGCCGTCATAGGCCTGGACGCGGCCCTTGTTCGACTTACCGTCGGCAAGCGTCATTTCCTCGAACACCACCTTCCAGCTGGTCGGTGCTTCCTTGAAGGCTTCGGTGTTGTACATCAAGACGTTCGGACCCCAGACATAGGGCGTGCCATAATGAACGCCGTCCTTGGTGTGCCAGGGCGCGTTCTGCAGGCGCTCGTCGATGGTCTTCCACGAGGGGATGAGGTCGGTGTTGATCGGCTGAACGCGCTTGCCGGCCACCAGGCGGAGCGAGGCATCGCCCGAGGCGGTGACCAGGTCGAAGCCGCCTTCGTTCATCAGCGCGACCATTTCGTCGGAGGTGGCGGCGGTCTTCACCGTGACCTTGCAGCCCGTTTCCTGCTCGAACTTGGTGACCCAGTCATAGTTCTTGTCGGTTTCGCCGCGCTCGATATAACCGGCCCAGGCGACGATGGAGAGCGCGCCTTCACCCTTGCCGAGTTCCTTCAGCGGTTCCTGGGCGACGGCATTGGTGGCGAAGCTGGCAACGGCAATGATTGCGGTGCAAGACTGCAATAGTTTCTTCATAGCGATTTCTCCCGTTTGGGGCCGCCTTGTCGCGGCGATTGTTCCCGAGTTTGAAGGTGACGCGAAATCGCCGCATTCGCAAATTCATTTGTCAGAAAGTCGCTATCGGTTTTTCCGAGGGGCGTGGGATGAAGCCCCCTCCCCAACCCCTCCCCACAAGGGGGAGGGGCTTTTCCGCGAAAGCTGCGGCAGGTTCAGGGCAGAACGGTCCCACGCGTGTTCTCCCCCCTTGTGGGGGAGATGGCCGGCAGGCCAGAGGGGGAGTCCACCAAGAAAATGAGATTTAACGTCCCCGCCCGCTTCTGAGCGCCTCGGCGATGCCGACGAAGTCGCGGGCGGATTGCGGCAGGCTCGAGCCCTTGCGCCAGACCATGCCGACCTGGACGACCGGCAGCGCGCCGGAGACGTCGCGGCTCTCGATGCGGTCGCCTTCCAGCGACCAGGGGCGGTAGACGAGGTCGGGCAGAAGCGCGACGCCCGCCCCGGTGGCCACCAGGCTGCGCACCGCTTCCACCGAGCGGGTGCGGAAGGCGACATGCGGCCGGGCCCCGAGCGCCGACAGCAGCTTGCCGGTGTTTTCCTCGATTTCGTCGACGGTGAGCATGATCAGCGGCTCGCGGGCGATGTCGGCGACCGAGATGATGTCGGCGGAGACGAGCGGATGGCCCATGGGCAGCCACAGGCGATAGGGAGAGGTTTCCAGGATCTCGGCCTGCAGCGCCATGCGGTCGCGCAGGTTGGAAATGACCATGACGGCAACATCGAGTTCGCCGCCGATCAGCAGGTGTTCGAGATAGGAGCCGTTGTCCTCGATCGCCGAGACCTCGACGCCGGGGCAGGCGCGGCGATAGCGGGCGAGCAGGTCGGAAAGCACGTAGCCGGCGACCAGCGAGGTGACGCCGA
>DAIMJJ010000169.1:0-9316 GCA_036722275.1 Rhizobium sp.
TCCTTGCTGTCCCAGCCGCAATAGAACTCGTGCCAGTGCGGTCCTTCCGACGATTGCATGAACACATCGACGCTGTAGCGTCCGGGGAAGCAATAGGCCTGCTCCAGGCAGTCTTCCTGCGTGCCGCCGCCGTCGATGCATTGCTTCTTGGCGCAGTCGAAGGCGCTGGCCGCGTCCTTGCCGGCGCAGACACCGCTCGACATCTCCGGCGCCTGCACGAAGGCGATCCCCTTGCGGCCGCCGTCTTCGGCGAAAGCCCCCGTCGCCGACAGCGCGACGGCGAAAATAAGCGTGCAAAACTGTCCCTGTGTCATATGGCTCTCCCCATGGCCCCCTAAAGCTCCCTCAGAGTAAGGCTGAGAAGGGAAGAATATGCAAGCAGCGACGATCATCATTCGGCCGGCGACGGAGCAGGATCTTGAGGCGATTGTCGCCATTCTCGCCTCCGACGACATCGGCGGCCATGGCGACACCACCGACGAGACGGCCCGTGCCGACTATCTGCATGCGTTCCGCACGCTTGAGCAGACGCCGCGCGAGACGCTCTATGTCGCCGAATGCGATGGCGCAATCGTCGGAACCTTCCAGACGCTTTTGACCACCACTCTCACCGGGCGCGGCGGCACATCGATGATCGTCGAGGCGGTGCAGACGCGGGCCGACATGCGCGGCCGCGGCATTGGTGCGCAGATGATCGGTTTCTGCCTGGATGAGGCTCGTCGGCTTGGCCTTCGCCAGGTCCAGCTGACGTCGAACGCCGCCCGTATTGACGCCCATCGCTTTTACGAGAGACTGGGTTTCGCCAAGAGCCATTTCGGCTTCAAGTACAAGCTGAAATGAGTGCCGCAATGCGGCGAATCACTGGACAACGGCCCGCCGAGGCGGCATAAGCGGAGAACGATGACAAGCCGCTGGCCGATACGGCCCGGAGCCAAGGACGAGACATGAAGCAGCTTCTGTTGGAACTTTTCACCTGGTGGAACGGTCAGACCATGGGCACGCGTTTCTTCACCTGGCGCAAGGGCAAGAAGGTCGGTGAAGACCAGTTCGGCAACGTCTACTATGAAGGCGGCACGACGACCTTCGGCCTGCCGCGTCGCTGGGTCATCTACAAGGGCTATGCCGACGCCTCGAGCATCCCGGCTGGCTGGCATGGCTGGATGCACTATCGCACCGACGTTCCGCCGTCCAAGGAAGACTACAAGGCGGCGGAATGGCAGAAGCCGCACCGCGCCAATGGCACCGGCACGCCGAACGCCTACCGTCCGCAGGGCTCGCTGGCTGCGACCGGCGAGCGCCCCCGCGTCACCGGCGACTACGACGCCTGGACCCCCGGCAACTGACACCCGATTTGGCCACAATTCGGTTCTAGGGCCTCAGTGTGGGGCCGCGCTGATCGCGGGCCCATGATCGAAGGCTGGAGAATGGCAGACATGAAGCGTATCGGGCGTGGCTCAACCTTGGCTGTGATCGGCGCCGCCGCATCCATCGGCATCCTGGTTGACGTCGCCCCGGCTTTTGCCGAGCGCATCTCCAACCCGGTGGCCGAGTTTGCCGGTATCGACAAGATCACCGGCCGCATCACCTCCTTCGACGTTTATATCGACGAGACCGTGCAGTTCGGCGCCCTGCAGGTGACGCCGAAGGTCTGCTATTCCCGCGACGAGAGCGAAGCGCAGAAAATCGACGCCTTCATCGAGGTCGACGAGATCACGCTCGACCGCAAGATCCGGCGCATCTTCTCCGGCTGGATGTTTGCCGACAGCCCGGCGTTGAATGCCGTCGAGCACGCGATTTACGACGTCTGGCTGACGGGCTGCAAGGAAAAGTCCGACGTTCCGGCTCCGCCCGGCGTGAAGGCTGCCCATGCGGCACCGGAGCCGGCCATGGCCGCAGAGCAGCCGGCTGCGCAAGCCTCGGGGCAACCCGCAACCGATCCGGCTGCCGCCGCAACGGCGCAGCAGCCCGCAACGGCTGAAGTGCCGCCGCTTGATGCGCCGCAGGAAATCCCGGGCGAGATCCCCGGTGACGCACTGCCTCCGGCCGGCTTCCCGCAGGATGGCGAACCGATGCCGGAAGGCCAGCCGCTGCCGCCGTCCGGTGCACCGGCACCCCCGCCCGGTGTCGGGCTTTTCTGATCTTTGCGTGAACGCGCGCCTCAGGCGTTAAAGTCGATATCCGGCACCGCGACGGCCTTCTCCAGCAGCTTGCCATAGGCGGCCTTCGGTACGTCGATCGCACCGAAGGTCTTCAGATGCTCGGTGGTGAACTGGGTGTCGAGAAGGGTGAAGCCGCGCGCCTTCAATTGCTCGACCAGATGGGCGAGACAGATCTTCGATGCGTTGGTGCGTCGCGAAAACATGCTTTCGCCAAAGAAGGCCGAGCCGAGCGATACGCCGTAGAGCCCGCCGACCAGCGTCTCTCCCTCCCAGGCTTCCACGGAATGGGCGTGGCCGAGCCGGTGCAGTTCGCCGTAAAGCTGTTTGATCGTGACGTTGATCCAGGTGCTCGGCCTGTCGTCCGCCTCCTCGGCGCATTTCGCGACGACGGCATCGAAGGCCGTGTTGAAGCGGATGTCGAAGGGCTTCTTGCGGATCAGTTTGGCGAGGCTTTTGGAGACGTGAAAGGCGTCGAGCGGGAGGATGCCCCGCATTTCCGGTTCGACCCAGAAGATCTCCGGATCGTCGGCGGCGTCAGCCATCGGGAACAGCCCGATGGAATAGGCGCGCAGCAGGAGTTCCGGAGTTATGCCCTGATCCCTGCTGCGGCGCCCTGCCATGCCTGTATCACCTTATGGTGCGGTCCGGGCCAGATAGTTTTCCAGCCAGTGGATGTCGTAGTCGCCGTTGGCGATGTCCTGGTTTGCCACCAGATCCTGGAACAGCGGCAGCGTGGTCTTGATCCCGTCCACGACGAATTCGTCGAGAACGCGGCGCAGGCGCATCATGCATTCGACGCGGGTGCGTCCGTGCACGATCAGCTTGCCGATCAGGCTGTCGTAGTAAGGCGGGATCTTGTAACCGGCATAGGCGCCCGAATCGACGCGAACGCCCAGGCCCCCCGGTGCGTGGAAATGCGTGATCGTGCCGGGCGACGGCACGAAGGTGCGCGGATCCTCGGCATTGATGCGGCATTCGATCGCGTGGCCGTGGAAGGTGATCTCGTCCTGCGTGACGGACAGGCCGGCGCCGGAAGCGACGCGGATCTGCTCGTGAACGAGGTCGATGCCGGTGATGGCCTCGGTGATCGGATGCTCAACCTGGAGGCGGGTGTTCATTTCGATGAAATAGAACTCGCCGTTCTCGTAGAGGAACTCGATCGTGCCGGCGCCCCGGTACTTCATCTTCTTCATGGCGTCGGCGCAGATCTGGCCGATCTTCATGCGCTGCTCGACATTGAGGGCAGGGGAGTTGGCCTCTTCCCAGACCTTCTGGTGGCGACGCTGCAGCGAGCAGTCGCGTTCGCCGAGATGGATGGCATTGCCTTCGCCGTCGCCGACGACCTGCACCTCGATATGGCGCGGTTTGCCGAGATATTTCTCCATGTAGACCGCATCATTGCCGAAGGCGGCCAGCGCCTCGGAGCGGGCCGTGGATACGGCCTCTTCGAGCTCGGCTTCGGTGCGCGCGACCTTCATGCCGCGGCCGCCGCCGCCGGCGGTGGCCTTGATGAGGACGGGGAAGCCGATCTTGCGGGCAATCTCGAGCGCGTTTTCCGGCAGAACCTCGCCGTCGGAACCCGGAACGACGGGAATGCCAAGCTCGACCGCGGTCTTCTTCGCGGTGATCTTGTCGCCCATCAGGCGGATGTGTTCCGCCGTCGGCCCGATGAAGGTGATGCCGTGCGCATCGAGAATATCGGCGAACTTGGCGTTCTCCGACAGGAAGCCGTAGCCGGGATGGACGGCGTCGGCACCGGTGATCTCGCAGGCCGCCACGATCTGGTGGATGTTGAGATAGCTGTCACGCGAGGGCGGCGGACCGATGCAGACGCTCTCGTCGGCGAGGCGCACATGCATCGCGTCGGCGTCGGCCGTCGAGTGAACGGCGACGGTGGCGATACCGAGCTCTTTGCAGGCGCGAAGCACCCGGAGCGCGATTTCGCCGCGATTGGCGATGAGGATCTTGGAAATGGTCATCGGCTTACTCGATGACGATCAGCGGCTCGCCGTATTCGACCGGGCGAGCGTCTTCGACAATGATTTCCACGACCTTGCCCGAGCGCGGTGCCGGGATCTGGTTCATGGTCTTCATCGCCTCGATGATGAGCAGCGTCTGGCCTTCCTTGACGATCGAGCCGACTTCGACGAACGGGCGCGCGCCCGGAGCCGGAGCGAGATAGACAGTGCCGACCATCGGCGCGGTCACGGCATTGGCAAGGTTGCGGGCCGGCTCGGCGGCCACGACGGCAGCGGCCGGTGCGGCCGGCGCAGGTGCTGCCACCTGCTGGTAGGCCATCTGCGGCATCGCCATCATCTGGGGGGCGGCGCGCGAGACGCGGATGCGGATGTCGTCCTGCTCGACTTCGATCTCGCTGAGATCCGTGTCGTTGAGGATGTTTGCCAGATCACGGATCAGCGCCTGATCGATTCCCGATTTCTTGTCAGCCATGGAAAGGGGTCCTGTATTCTTGTTATTGCGTGATGTTCTTCAGCGCGTGGAGCGCCAGGATGTAGCTGTGCGGGCCGAAGCCGCAGATCATGCCCTTGGTCGCGGGGGCGATCATCGACTTGTGCCGAAACTCTTCCCGCGCGTGGATATTGGAAATGTGCACCTCGACGACCGGAATGGCGATCGCCCGGATGGCATCGTGCAGCGCGATCGAGGTGTGGGTATAGGCACCGGCATTGATCGCCACGCCCGCAGCCTTATCGCCGGCTTCGTGCAGCCAGTCCACCAGAACGCCCTCGTGGTTCGACTGGCGAAAATCGATGGAAAAGCCCAGTTCCGCGCCAACGGCACCGCATTCGGCCTCGATGTCCGCCAGTGTCTTGCCGCCGTAAATCCCCGGCTCGCGTTTGCCGAGCGCGTTGAGATTGGGGCCGTTCAGGACGAAAATGCTCTTGCTCATCTACGGTTCCGTCGACTTTCAACCGCCTCCTATAGACCGTGAGGGCCGCAAGGGAAAGCCCTTTGCGGCCCGGGTACCATTCGTCCCCGGAAAATCGGGGAGGAGGGTTAAGGCGACGCGGCTGCCAATCCGGAGATCGCCGATCAGCAGGTGGTCTGCCCGCAGGAGCGGACATTGGCGAGCTTCTTCTCGATCGCCTCGGATCCGATCGCGCCAAACACGGCCTCGTTGCCGACGATGTAGGACGGGGTGCCGGTGATGCCGAGGCTGGTGGCGAGCTGATAGGCCTCGCGCACCGAGGCGTCGTTCGGGCTCTCGGCCATCTTGGCGCGGATCTGTTCTTCGGTCACGCCCAGCGAGGCGGCGACTTCCAGCGCGCTTTCCTCGCCCGCCCGGCCGTCGACGCCCATCAGGGCGCGATGGAAATCGCCATATTTTTCCGGTGCGATCTTGCGGAAGGCATCCGAAACCTTGTGCGCAGCTTCGGAATCCGGGCCGAGGATCGGGAACTCCTTGAGCACGAAGCGCACGTTATTATCCTTCGACAGGATGTCGTTCATGTCCGAGAGCGCCCGCTTGCAGTAGCCGCAATTGTAGTCGAAGAACTCGACGACGGTCACGTCGCCGTTCGGATTGCCGAGCGCAATGTCGTGTTCAGACGAGAACAGCGCCGCCTTGTTTTCCTTGACAGCCGCCGAGGCCTGCTGAAGGCGTGCTTCCTGCTGCTTCTTCTCGAGCGCATCCTGCACGTCCAGCATGATTTCCGGATTGGCGATCAGGAATTCCTTGATGAAGGCGCCAAGTTCCTTCTTCTGCGCATCATCGAGCGCGCCGGCCGAGGTGGGCATGACCACCGGCAGGGCGATAAGGGCGGTCGCGGCAAGCGTCCTGAAATTGAAGGCCATGTCTTTCCTCTTGCATGCTGTCCGCCAGGGCGGAACGGGCGCGGATGGCCGTGCCATCCCGTTTGATCACATCGTCTAGCGTATCGGCGGCGAACGGCAAGTGGAATTGGAAAAATGGCCGCAGCGAAGCGCTCGCGCCATTGTGATGACGTGAATAATGCGGCAATTGTCGGGCGACCTTCATCGACCGGAGAGAGTTGTTCGTGGTTTCCCTTTCAAGACGCAGCGCAGTCGAGCCCTTTCACGCCATGGATCTTCTGGCCGAGGCCACCCGGCAGCGCAATGCCGGTCGGCCGGTCATCTCCATGGCGGTCGGCCAGCCGGGGCATCCCGCGCCGCAGGCCGCGCTTCAAGCCGCCCGCGCTGCGCTTGACCATGGCCGCATCGGCTACACCGATGCCCTGGGGCTTGCCGACCTGCGCGCAAAGCTGGCTGGGCATTACCAGCGCCGCCACGGCCTTGCAGTGGATCCGGCACGGGTGATCGTCACGACGGGTTCCTCCGCCGGCTTCAATCTCGCCTTTCTCGCCCTCTTCGATGCCGGCGACGCGGTGGCGATTGCCCGCCCCGGTTATCCGGCCTATCGCGCGATCCTCTCCGCGCTTGGTCTTCGCGTCATCGAGGTGCCGGTCAACGCCGAAACCCAGTTCACGCTGACGCCCGAGAGCCTCGAGGCCGCGCAGACGCAAGCGGGCGTAAGGTTGAAGGGCGTGCTGCTCGCAAGCCCCGCCAACCCGACCGGAACCGTGACGGGACGCGACCAGCTGCGGGCGGTGTATGATTATTGCCGCGGGCAGGGGATCGCCCTGATTTCCGACGAGATCTACCACGGGCTGACCTATGCCGGAGAAGAGACGACGGCGCTTCAGATCGGCGACGAGGCGATCGTCATCAACTCCTTCTCCAAATACTACTGCATGACCGGCTGGCGCATCGGTTGGATGGTCGTGCCGGACCACATCGTCCGGCCGCTCGAATGCCTGGCTCAGAGCCTCTACATCTCCGCACCGGAACTGTCGCAGATTGCGGCCATTGCTGCGCTCGACGCCGAGGACGAGCTCGAACACTACAAGGCGAGCTGCCGCACGAACCGCGACTTCCTGATGACCCGGCTGCCGGAGCTGGGGCTCCCCCTGCTGTCGCCGATGGACGGCGCCTTCTACGCCTATGTCGATGCCGGCCGCTATACCAACGACACCATGGCTTTTGCCCGGCGCATGCTCGCCGAAATCGACGTGGCGGCCACGCCCGGCATGGACTTCGATCCCATCGACGGCCACCGGGCGCTGCGGATCTCCTACGCCGGCACCCATGCCGAGATGGTCGAGGCGACAGACCGCATGGGGCGCTGGCTCGGCGCGCAAAAGTGATTCTCGGACAGAGGGTTAGCGTCGTTTGCGGAATCACTTCGCCAAGGCGTTGAATCAGTTTGTGAAGGGAAGGGGCGACCGGGACGCTCTGCGCGACCCGGCCTGCATGCAGCTCTGACCGGTTCTTGTCCGCGGCCTGCTTGTCTCGGGCGTCGTCCCCGCCCTGTAACGGGGACGCGCAGACCATTTGTCGCCTCGCTGCGATTGCAGCAGGGTGCGCGCCGGTACTTCGGGGTGTCCGAGGTGGTGCCATCCGAACTTCATCTTGCGCCCGCAGCCCCGGCTTGCCGGCGTCCTCTGGGCGAGCGGATGCCGGGGAAGAGATGGATTGCCTCTCCATCGTCGACAGCGTCGACAATGAAAAAGGCCGCGCCGGTGACCGGCGCGGCCTTTTCTATTCAATCATCTGCCAGGGCGCGTCTCAGAAGAAGCCGCGCTTCTGCCACCAGCCACCCTTCTTCGGCTTCGGCGGCTCGTCATTGCCCTCGCTCGAGGAGGTGACCGAAGTCACGACCGGCTCGGACGACGTCACGTTCGACTGGCGATTGGCGCGAGCCGCCTTGGCCTCGGTCGAGGCTTCGGGCTCGGCCGCGGTCTCGGCTTCCGCTTCTTCTACCGCAGGCTCGGATGCAACCGGTTCGCTGGCGGCGGGCGCGGGCTCTTCCTTGACCGCTTCGGCAACCGGCGCCGGCTCGACCGGTTCGGCGGCGATCACGGGTTCCTCAACCGGCGACACGGCGACCTTGGCCTTGCGGGTGCGGCGCGGCTTCGGCTGGACCACTTCCTCGGCAGATTCGATGGCGGCCATGGCAGACGGTTCCTCGGCAACCGCCTGTTCGCCGATGTCCTCGATCAAAGCGGCTTCGGTGTCGCTGTCGTCACCGTCCTCGCCCTCGGCCGAAGCCTCTGCACCGTTCTCGACACCTTCTTCGCCCGGACGGTTGCGACGGCCGCCACGCTTGCCGCGCCGGCGGCGCTTGCGCTTCTGGCCGTCTTCGCCGTTGCTCTCGCCGTCCTGCTCGCGGGCTTCGGCGGCGGCCTCGACGTTTGCGTCCTCGTCGCCCTCTTCGCCTTCGTCCTCGTCGCCTTCGACGTCGCCCTCAGCACCGGCTTGTGAGCCATTGCCGCCCTGGCCGTTCTTGCCGCGACGCCGACGCCGGCGCTTGCGCTTGCGGCCCTGATCGTCGCCATTGCCGGCAGCGGCTGCCGGAGCAGCGGGTGCTGCGGCGATGATCTCTTCCTCTTCGTCCTCGTCTTCCGGTTCGGGAACGTAGTCGTCCTCCTCGATCGCCGGCAGCAGCTGCATCAGGCTCTCGATCTTCACCGGATTGGCAACCGCCTCGCCGCGGTCGATGCCGAAGTGCTGGGCGCCGACGGACGAGTCGCTGTCAATGGTGATCGCAACGCCGAACCGGTGTTCGTAGTCGACGATCGTGCCGCGCTTCTGGTTGAGGATATAGAGCGCGGTTTCCGGCGTGGTGCGCACGGTGATGTCGTGCGTGGTGTTCTTCAGCAGATATTCCTCGATGCCACGCAGCACGTGCAGGGCGACCGAAGACTGCGAACGGATGAGGCCCGTGCCGCCGCAATGCGGGCAGAGCTGGGTCGTCGATTCCAGAACCGAGGCGCGAATGCGCTGGCGCGACATTTCGAGCAGGCCGAAATGCGAGATCCGACCGACCTGGATACGGGCGCGGTCGTTCTTCAGGCAATCCTTCAGCTTCTTCTCGACGGCGCGGTTGTTGCGCTTTTCTTCCATGTCGATGAAGTCGATGACGATCAGGCCGGCGAGGTCGCGCAGGCGCAGCTGGCGGGCCACTTCCTCGGCCGCCTCGAGGTTCGTCTGCAGCGCGGTGTCCTCAATCGAGTATTCGCGGGTCGAACGGCCGGAGTTGACGTCGATGGCGACGAGCGCTTCGGTCTGGTTGATGATGATGTAGCCGCCGGACTTCAGCGTCACCTGCGGCTGCA
>DAIMJJ010000170.1:0-9235 GCA_036722275.1 Rhizobium sp.
GAGAAACTCATGCAACTGGCGAGAGCCGAGGGCGGACGCCTTCTCGCCGAGGCGCCGGTCGAGATCGGCGCCATCCTGCGGATGGTTGTGAGCGAATTCGACGGGCAGGCCGAGACTGCAGGGCGCATCGACCTGACACTGCCAGACGCGCCGGTATTCGCAAGCATCGACGCCGACGCCTTCGCCATCCTGGCCCGCAACCTGATCGAAAACGCCCTCAAGCATGGCGTGCGGGACGAACCGGTCGCCGTCACCTTGTCGGCAGACGGCTGTCTGCGCGTCACGAACGCCGGCCCGGTCGTGCCTTCCGCAGTGCTTACGCGGCTGAGCGAGCCCTTCGAGCGCGGTCAGGCTCTGGTGCGGGGGCCGGCCTGGGGCTCGCCATCGCCCGGACCATTGCTGCCGGAACAAATGGACGGATAGAACTCCAATCTCCCGCAAGCGGCAGGATTGACGGGTTTGAGGCAAGGTTCTTCATAGACAAATGATCATCGACATCGACGCCAGATGCTGAAAGGCAACTCGGGAGACCATGGACACTGACGCCCTGCTCAGCCGCCTTGCGGTATCGCTTTCGATCGGTCTGCTGATCGGCCTGGAGCGTGGATGGCGTACCCGCAACGAGGAAGACCATCTGCGCGCGGCAGGTCTACGAACGTTCGCGCTGACCGGTCTCACCGGCGGCATTACCGGCGCCCTGGCCCGGCAGTTCGACTCTGGCCTCGTGATCGGTCTTGTTTTCCTCGGGTTCACCGCGGCATTCGCCTCCTACCACTGGCTCGAAGCGCGGGCCGAGCGAAATTACAGCGCGACATCCGTCGTCGCCGGCATAGCCACGTTCCTGCTGGGAACGCTTGCCGTCGTCGGCGACCTTGCAGCCGCCATCGCCGGGGCTGTTGCCACGGCTGTGCTGCTTGCCCTGCGCGAGCCGTTGCATCGTTGGGTCGCGTCGCTGAGCTGGAATGAGATCCGGTCGGGCCTGACGCTTCTGGCAATGACCTTTCTCATGCTGCCGATCCTGCCGAACAGGCCGGTCGATCCCTGGGGCACCGTCAATCCATATGAGATCTGGTTGCTGACCATCCTGATCGCCGCGGTCTCCTTCGCCGGCTACGTCGCCGTCCGCGTGTTCGGGGACCGGCTTGGCGTCCTGATGACGGCGATCGCGGGCGGGCTCGCCTCTTCGACAGCGACGACCTTGACGCTGGCAAGGCTTGCCCGCCGGCACCCCGAGTCCAGCACGCTGCTTTCCTGTGGCGTGCTTCTTTCCGGCTTGACCATGATCATCCGCGTTGCAGTCGTGGCGACGGCCTTGAACCCAAGCTTGCTTCCGCATCTCAAATGGCCATTGCTCATCGGCGGTGGCGTGCTCGCCATCGGCGCCGGGCTCCTGCTGCTACAAAGTCGCGGCTCCTCCGAACAGCCGGAACTTACGATCACCAACCCGCTGGAATTGGCACCTGCCCTGAAAATGGGGACACTCATCACCGTGGTCATGGTGGTGTCGCATCTGCTTCAGCAGTCGTTCGGGAATGCGGGCGTTCTGGTGACCGCCGCCGCTTCGGGCATCGCCGATGTGGATGCGATTTCGATCTCCATGGCCCGCCTGGCGTCGCATTCGATCGAGCCCGGTCTTGCGGCAGATGCGATCCTGATCGCCGTGGCCATGAATACACTTGTCAAAGCCGTGATGGCGGCATGGGTCGGAGGCTCAAGGATCGGCGGGCCCGTCAGCGCCCTTAGCGTGCTCGGCCTTGCGGCCGGCATGGCAGCGTCTCTGTATCTTGGCCGTTCGTGAATTGAGGGGGAGATTGCGGCCGGGCATGCGGCCACACTCGGGCCTTGATGGGTCGGTCTGGTCGGCTGTAAGCGATGGTTTCGGGGAGAGTGGTGTCGCTGATCTCCCCGAAATCGGGTAATGCAAGCGGGGCAGCAAAACGCGGCCTCGCAGTCCCCTCACGCGTTGCGGAGCGATGCCACGATCTTGTCTTTTAACATCAGCCGCTGGCGGCGCAGATCGGCCTCGGCTGCTTCGGAAATGGCGTCGAGACGTGTCTCGGACCGATGAATCTTGTCGTTCACCGCGTCATATTCCGTCAAAACATGCGCAAACTCCGGGCTTTTCGCCTTCAGGGCATGAATGGCGTCCATCTGGTCTGGGAATTCGTCGCCAAGAGTGTGAGGTGTATTCGACAAGGTTCTTTCTCCTTTTCTGCAATTTCGCCCCGGCGTCAGGGCTTTTCGACGCGCGCGACCTGATAGGTGACAAACGCGCCTTCCCGCCCGACCGAGATGTATTCGCCAAGCCGGAAGCACTCCTCGCCCAGGCGGAAACCGATCTCGTCGTCCCGATCACCCAGCTCGTAATCGAAATACCACTGCCCGCCGGGCTTGCGCCGCAACAGCCCGATGCGGGCCGTCTTACCGTCCCGAAAATATCGGACGCGACAGGCGTCGCGAGATTTCTTCCATTCCAGCGGATCAAGGAATCCTTCGTGGTTGAGCGGAACCAGAAGATCATAGCCTTCTTCTCGATCTCCCTCCGGATGGTCTTTGCCGCGAGCGAGAACCAACCGCACGTGGTGGAAACTTGAGGGTAGTTCTTGTGCCTTGACCACGATCCGATCCTTCATTTCCCCCCCCTGATACACCATTGGCAAAGGAACGTTCTTGATCTGGCGCAAGTGAGACGAGGCATGTGTTATCCGATGCCGGCGACTATCCGGAACGGTCGAGATGGGCCTGCGTCAGGATGACCGCGCCGATCGCCGCAGGCTGAACCGGAAGCTTCTCCCAGTTAAGCTCGCGCAGGTTCTTGAGCCCCTGGAACAGCCCGCAGTCGATAAGGATGCGGTGGCGCGCCGAGCGATGTCAAAGTCAGCATCGGTGTCCCTTTGCGGTTTTTAGGACAGGGAAGGTCCGGCTGCCGCCCAATCAGCACTGGGTCCAATCATGGTGTGGTGGGCGAGGTCGCCCGCGATCCGGACGTGCTGCCCGTTTGATCCTGGAACTCATATTGACGAGAATGGTGGAGATAGCCGTCGGTGGCGCGGATTCGGTCCGACAGGAGGCGTAGGCCATTCAGCACGACCAGAACGGTGCCGCCTTCGTGTCCGATCACCGCGAGCGGAAGCGGCAGGTCGAAGAACAGGCCGCCGGTCACAAGTACCAGCATGGCGCCGATCGCGAGGACGAGATTCTGTCGGATGATGACGGCCGTCCGCCGTGCAAGCCGGTGCGCATCGGCCAGCTTCTTCATGTCTTCCGACAGCAGGGCGACGTCGGCGGCCTGCAGTGCGACGTCCGACCCCGCCGCGCCCATGGCGATGCCGACGTCGGCGCGAGCCAATGCGGCGGCATCGTTGACGCCATCGCCGACGAAAGCGACCTTGCCATCACGCGCGAGGTCGCCGACCTGGAGCACCTTGTCCTGCGGCAGCATCTCGGCATGAACCTCGCCGGGCGCAAGGCCAAGTTCCGTACCGATGCGCAAGGCCACCGGCCTGCGGTCGCCGGTCATCATCACGATGCGGTTGACGCCACCGGCGCGAAGCGCGGCCAGCGCCGGGGCTGAGCTGGCTCTTGCTTCGTCCGCAACACTGACCGCCCCCAGAACGGTCGCACCGCGCCCAAGATAGACCACGGTCTGAGAACTGTCGGCGAGTTCACGGAACGCCGGATCATCGACGGAGGCGCCCATGTCCTCGACGAGGTGAGCGTTGCCGGCCCATATCGGGCCGAAGGAATCGTAGCCGACGATGCCGGCGCTCGGATGCGACGTAACGTCCACGACCGCCACCGGTTCAACGCCGTGAAACAGAGCCTCACGACGGATGGCGGCAGCGATGTGATGCTCGGAATGCGCTTCCAGCCCGGCAAGGAGCGAAAGGAAACGGCGATCCTCACCATCCAGGGCGACAATGCGCGTAACCTCTGCACGTCCATTGGTCAGGGTCCCGGTCTTGTCGAACGCGAAGGTATCGACAGCGGCGAGCGTTTCGAGCGCACCGCCCCCCTTGAACAGCACGCCGCCTCGCGCCGCGGCGGAGAGCGCCGACAGGATCGCTGCCGGGACTGAGATGACGATCGCGCAGGGACTGGCGGCGACCAGGAGTGTCGCGGCCTTGTAGAGGGCCTGTTCCCAGTCGCGGCCAAGCCAATAGAAGACCGCAAGGGCCAGAGCGGAGCCCAGCAGGACACCGACCGTATAACGCTGGCCGAACCACGCGCTGAAGCGCTCGGACGGCGCCTTCGCTTCCTGCGCCTCGGTGACGAGCTGGATCATGCGCGCGATCGTGCTGTCGCCGACCGTCCTGGTGACGGTCACGTCAAGGACCCCGTCAAGATTGACGGTCGCCTCGAAAACCTGCTCGCCCGGTTCCTTGGAGACCGGCATCGACTCACCGGTGATATTGGCTTCGTCGATTCCGCCACGGCCATGCAGGATCACACCGTCGGTCGGCACGCGTGCGCCCGGACGCAGCACCACCACATCGCCGACGGCAAGCTCCGCAGCAGGAACCTCCACCGTGGTCCCGTCCTCTCCTTTGCGGAAAGCCGTCTCCGGCCGGAGCGCCATGAGCGCCTCAACAGCCCTGCGCGCGCGTCCCAATGCCTGGTGCTCAAGCGTGGTCGACACGCTGAACAACGTCAGCAACACCGCGCCTTCGAACGGCGCCCCGACGATCGCCGCCGCCACGGCCGCGACGACCATCAGAAGATCGATGTCGAGGATATGATCGCGCCACAACGCCGTCAGGGCGCTCCAGGTGGCGGGAAGTCCTCCGGCCAAATAGACCATCGCCAGACCGGGAGATCTTAGAATGGAAAGGCCTTCCGCCGGCGGCCAGGTCCCGGCGACGGCCAGCATCATCCCGAGGACCGCAATTGCCGACATGACGGTCTGGAAATCGAGCGACAGACGTTTCATCGTCACACCGCCCGGCCGATCACGGAGCCGATCAATGCGGTCGAGGCCATCGCGACAGCGCCCCAGAACACCACCCGGATAGTCGGTTTCCAGATGCTGGCGCCGCCCGCCCGTGCCCCGATTGCGCCGAGGATGGCAAGACCGATGAGGCAAGCAAGGGACACGGTCCATGCAGCCGTTCCGGCCGGCGCAAGCAGGGCGACGATCAACGGCAAAGCCGCACCCGCCGCAAACGTGACCGCCGAGGTCAGCGCAGCTTGAACCGGTCTTGCCATCACATGGCTCGCCAATCCGAGTTCATCCCGCGCATGGGCTTCGAAGGCATCCTTCGCCATCATCTGTTCGGCGACCTGCCGGGCCAGCTCTGGGGCCACGCCGCGCTGCTCGTAGATTGCCGCGAGTTCGGCCAACTCGGCCTCCGGCTGCGTCGCCAGCTCGTGCCGTTCCCGCGCCATGTCGGCTTCCTCGGTATCGGCCTGCGAACTGACCGACACATATTCGCCCGCCGCCATCGACATCGCCCCGGCCACCAGACCGGCAACACCGGCAACAAGGATCTCATGCGAGGCGTTGGTCGCCGCGGCGACACCGACGATCAGGCTCGACGTCGAGATCAACCCGTCATTGGCACCCAGTACAGCCGCCCGAAGCCAGCCTATCCGTTCGATGAGATGATTTTCCTTGTGAAGGGCGCGCATGAATGGTGCTCCGAGCAGTGATTGTGTGTGCAGCGGGATGATGCTGCGTCGACGCAACCTCATTCCGTGATGGAAGGAAAACGCAGAAAAATGTTCAGTTTAGAATTATTCTAACTAAAGGACTAATTCAAGATAGAGGCATGTGAGATGACTTCCTCCAGACACCCCTAAATGCGACTTCTGGGCGAGATACGGTCAAGGTGATACCGAGACATCGCTTACAGTTCAACTCTTGGGTTTTCGTGCGGTCAGCGGTTTGAACGCGATCAAGAGAAGCTAAAGAGCCAACTCAACGACGTGTCGCGAAAGCAAGAGGCCATCGCAACTCAGATCACCGATCGTATCCTCAACGGCCAGCCGCAAATCGAAGCGTTCAACAAGATGCTTGATGACCTTCAGCGTCAGCGTGACGAGATCGAAGCTTCGCTTCGAAACCAGCATAAGAAGCGGCCCGGTCCGCCCAAGACCTTTACGGTCAATCCGTCGATGTTCACGGCCGCGATCGGTGCGTTGACGGCGGTGGCCCGCGCCGGTGCGAGCGAACATGACGATGTGCAGCGTCATTTTAACTTCTTGAGAGAGCTGGTCCAGAAGGTCGTTATCGCGCCGTCTGCCGATGGCAAGTCGGCGGAGCTGACCATCCATGGCCGCCTTGCTGGTGTACTGGCTTCAATGCAGGCTTTCCAGGATTATACGGCCGGCCTGCGCGCCCATTGCCCGTCGCGCAATTCATAACGCTTTGCTGCCATCCAGGCTCTCCGTGTGCAACACGCTAGCCTATGAATCAGCCATTAAATGATTGGGCAATCCTGAATGTCGATCCGGCCTAGCGACGCATGAATGAGCCCGGCCGATCTTAAAGCAGGCCTTTTCGGGGTAGAGGGCCACGTTCGCCTCAGGCGATTTTTAGGGAAACTAAAAAACCATTTGACAAACTCCGGTTCCCACTGCAATTTTGAAGAAATACTAAAAAACTTGGGTGAACAGAGTGGCGAATGTCCAAGAGCCTGAGGCGGGGGCTGGCCCCGCCGTGGGCAAGCGGCTGCGCAAGCGGCGCCGGGAGCTGAAGATGACCTTGCAGGACGTTGCGGATACCGCCGGGTTTTCGGTCGGCTTCATCTCGCAGATCGAGCGCGGCATCACCGTGCCCTCGCTGACATCGCTGATCGCCGTCTGCCGCGCGCTGAAGACGGATGTCGGCTCCTTCTTCCAGTCGCCGCGCGTCGACGCACCGATCACCCGGCATGAGGGACGCCCGGTCTATGCGGTGGGCGGCACGCCGGGCAGCGCCGTCAGCTACGAGCGCCTTTCCGCCTCCTTCCCCGGCAACATCCTGCGCTCGACCCTCATCCACGAGCCGCCGGGCTTCCGCAGCGAGCCCATGTCGCATGAAGGCGAGGAGATCTACT
This sequence comes from Rhizobium sp., assembly GCA_036722275.1. GTDB lineage: Bacteria > Pseudomonadota > Alphaproteobacteria > Rhizobiales > Rhizobiaceae > Allorhizobium. The sequence continues at coordinate 7,038 of DAIMJJ010000170.1, forward strand.
TCATCGTGGAGGGATCGCTGACGCTCGAGATCGCGGGCGAATGCACCATTCTGGAAAAGGGCGACTCCGCCCATTTCCCCTCGACGCTGACGCACGTCACCTGGAACCACACGACCGAACCGACGACGATCTTCCATACCTGCACGATGGACGTCTTCGGCGACGGCGAACCATCCGCCCAGGCGCAATCCAGCCTGGTCGTCAAGCGCTCCGCGGCCCGCCGCAGCGCGCCCAAATCGCTCAAGACAACCAAATCCTCGGGTTAACAAGGGAACAGCAATGACATCCGTATCGAAGACAATCGCGGCAGCCCTGCTCGCCGCAACGGCCTTCTGCGCCCATGCGAATGCCGAAACGGTCCTCCGCCTCGATGAATCGCCCGTCGGCGAGCTCGACCCGGCCAAGGCATCGGATTATGCCGACAGCATCCTGATGTACAACGTCTACGACACGCTGGTCATCCCCAAGCAGGGCCAGCCGGGCTTCGACCCATTCCTGGCGACCTCCTTCGAGACGGCGGACGGCAAGACCTATACGTTCAAGCTGCGGACCGACGTGAAGTTCCAGAGCGGCAACCCGCTGACGGCCGACGACGTCGTCTTCTCCTTCGACCGCATGAAGGCGCTCGGCCAGGGCCTTTCCTACCTGTTCGAGAATGTCGAGAAGGCCGAGGCCGTCGATCCTTCGACCGTGACCTTCACGCTCAAGGACGTCTACGCCCCCTTCATCTCCGCCCTCACCCGCCTGCCGATCGTCGACAAGGCGCTGGTCCTGCAGAACCTCGGCGAAGGCGACGGCGAGATGAAGGACTGGGGACAGGCCTATCTCTCCGCCCATGCCGCCGGCTCCGGCGCCTACAGGCTCGTCTCGCACAATCCGCAGGAAGAGACGGTCATGGCGAAGAACCCGGACTTCTTCCTGACGGTGCCGGACGCCGCGCCCGACACGGTGCGCCTGCGCTACGGCCTGGAAGCGGCCACCGTGCGCACGCTCATCGCCCAGGGCGAGCACGAGATCTCCTCGCAATGGCTGCCGCCGGAGGTGCTGAAGTCGCTGGCCGCCGACGGCGCGCAGCTTCTCACCGAGAAGGGCACGACCGAGTTCTACATCAAGCTGAACACGGCCAAGCCGCCCTTCGACGACGTGGAATGCCGCCTCGCCGTCTCCTATGCCTTCGACTACGATTCCGGCATACGCATGGTCGCCGTGACCGACGAGGTCTCGCAGGGCAGCCCCGCGACCGGCGCGCTGCCCGTCGGCATGCTCGGCGCACTCTCCGGCCAGCCGCTGTCTGCCGAAAAACAAAAGCAACAATACCTGGACAGTCTGAACATCTATTGCGCGCCGTTTCAAGCGCTGGCCGATGCGATGCGGCGGCTGCCGGTCGCGTTTCGCGCCGCACTGCTGGCCAGCTTGCGCGTCGAGCTGGACCGGCGCCTGCTGCGGGAAAACGTGCTGTCCTTCGACGATTTGATCACTCGGCTGGCGGCTGCGCTGGACGGCGACAACGGCGCCTTGTTGGCGGCGGAATTGCGCTTGCGTTTCCGGGCGGCGTTGATCGACGAATTTCAGGACACCGACGCCAAGCAATGGCGCATTTTTTCCGGCGTGTTTGCCAGTGCGGAACATTACCTATACCTGATCGGCGATCCGAAGCAGGCGATTTACAAATTCCGCGGCGCCGATATTTTTTCCTACTTCGCCGCCCAACAACGCGCCGACCGGCATTACACGCTGCTACACAACTGGCGTTCGCATCCGCATCTGGTGCAGGCCGTGAACCGCTTGTTCCGCCGCGAAAAACCGTTCTTGTTCGATGCCTTGGATTTCACGCCGGTCATGGCCGGCCGCCAACCCGGCGACGGCAGCATTGCCGGCGGCGCGCCGCTGGTCTTGTGGCAGCTCGATAAGAATCCCGGCAAGCAGGAACATTGGACCGCGCGCAAAGGCGGCTCGGGCGAAGTCTCGGCGCGGGTGCTGCAGGCCGTGGTCGGCGAAATCCGCCAGTTGCTGGCGGCAGGCCGCATCGCCGAAAAGCACGGTAACGAGCGGCCGGTACAAGCTCGGGACATCGCGGTTCTGGTCCGCAGCAACGCCGTTGCCGCCGACTACCAGCAGGCGCTGCTGCAAGCCGGCATACCGGCAGTATTGAACAGCAAGCAATCGGTGTTCGCCTCGGCGCAAGCCTTCGAGTTGTA
>DAIMJJ010000171.1:0-9205 GCA_036722275.1 Rhizobium sp.
CCGATGGAGCTTTCGGGCGGCATGCAGCAGCGTGTGCAGCTGGCCAAGGCGATCGCGCTCGAACCGGCATTGCTTCTGCTCGACGAGCCGACGACCGGCCTCGATGTCAGCGTCCAGGCGCTGGTGCTCGACACGCTGAAACGTCTGCAGCGTGACCGCGCCATCACCATGGTGATCGTCAGCCACGATCTCGGTGTCATCCGCACCATGGCCGACCGGGTGATGGTGATGCGCCGTGGTCGGGTGGTCGAGGAGGGACTGGTCGACCAGATCTTCCAGGATCCACAGCACGAATACACCCAACAACTCGTCCATGCGAAACTGTGAGGTCGCGATGCAACCCGTTCTTCAGGTCGAGGGTCTGGCCAAGACCTTTCACATGCATCACCTGGACCAGCGTCTGCACGCTTTTGCCAGCATCGGCTTCACACTCCACGCGGGCGAATTTCTGCTGTTGAAGGGCGCAAACGGCGTCGGCAAGTCGACTTTGCTGCGCACGCTCTACCGAAGCTATCTGCCGCGTGCCGGTCATGTCTGGTATCACACGGCGGAAGGGCGGATCGATCTTGCTCGCGCAGCCGATGTCGATATTGCCCTGCTGCGACGCCGGGAGATCGGCTTCGTCACGCAGTTCCTGATCGCCCGGCCCCGCGTTGCAGCCGAAGAGATCGTCGCCGAACCGCTCCGTCAGGCCGGAATAGCACATGCGGATGCCCTGACCGAGGCACGTCGCTGGCTGGAAGAATTCGGTGTCAAGCGCGATCTCTGGCGAGCCTATCCCACGACCTTTTCCGGCGGAGAACAGCAAAAAGTCAACCTGGCGCGCGCGCTCATCCTGCCGCAACGCCTGTTGCTGCTCGACGAGCCGACAGCCTCCCTCGACGTCAATGCCCGCGCCGCCCTGGTGCGCAGGCTTGTGGACCTCAAAGCACAAGGCGTTGCCATGATCGGCGTCTTTCATCACCCCGGCGACGTGGCAGGCCTCGTCGACCGCGACATCGAACTGAAAGCCGAGGAGATAGACGGCCATGTGGATTTCTGATTTTCGCGTCGTACTCGCAGACCGCGTCATCGAGCGCGGTTCCGTTCGAGTCGAAGCCGGCAAGATAGCGGAGATTGCCGAAAAGCCGGTGGTGGGTGCCGAACTCTCCGGCGACGGACTGCTGCTGCTGCCCGGTTTCGTCGATATGCATGGCGACATGGTGGAGCGCGAAGTGGAGCCGCGGCCGAACGTGCCGATGCCGCTGGAACTCGGGCTGCGTGACCTCGACCGGCGGTTGGCCGTGGCCGGCATCACCACGGCTTATGCCGCCGTCTCGTTCAGCCCTTCGTCCACCTATGGCCATCTGCGCAGCTATGAGCACACCAGCGCCATCATCCGCGCGCTGAAATCGATGGGGCCCCAACTGCTCGTCGATCACCGGGTTCATGCTCGCTTCGAGATCACCTTTCCCAAGGCGCTCAACGTTATCGACGCGCTGATCGCAGAGGGCGCGGTGGATCTGATCTCACTGACCGACCACACCCCCGGACAGGGCCAGTATCGCGACATTGAACGACACGTCGAAAAGATGGTCCGCGAAAAGGGTCTGAGCCGGGACGAAGCCAGCCAGTCGATTGCCAAGCGCATCGAGGAGCGCACGCAGCCGGCCGAGGTCATGGCGCAAACCTTGAGCGCGATCTCCCGAACATGTCGTGCCCACGGCGTGGTGCTTGCCAGCCACGACGACGACACACCGGCGAAGGTGGCGCTTATGCAGGATCTGGGTGCCGCGATCAGCGAGTTTCCGGTGACGCTCGAAGCCGCGCGGGAAGCCCGCGCCAGAGGGCTCGCCACGGCCATGGGTGCGCCGAATGCGCTGCGCGGCCAGTCCTACTCCGGGAATCTCTCCGCGCAGGAAGCCCATGCCGAGGGCGTGCTCGACATCCTGGCGTCGGACTATCACCCGTCCGCCATCCTGCCGGCCATCCTGGAACTCGCCAAGGTCGACCGCGCCGGTCTGGCCGGTGCAACACGGCTGGCAACGCTCAATCCTGCCCAGGCACTCGGCCTGCCGGACCGTGGGGAGATCGCGCTCGGCAAGGTAGCCGATTTCGTCATCGCGGACGACAGCGGCCTCGGTCACGTCCGGGCCACGCTTCGCAACGGTGGTAAGATCTATTCCGACGGGTCCATAACGCGCTCCCGCGCGGCCTGACACACTGCAGGCGCAAGCGGAAGGCCGGTGGCGGGAGCTGCCGGCCTTTGTCGTAAAATCCAGTCGGGATGATGTCGTCCTCGCGTCTAACGCTGTCTCCTTTGCGTCATGCCCGCGTCACAAATCCGCAAGAATAAATTCATTCGAATGATATCGGGATGTCACAGACGAGGGCCAGCATTGGCCTCATGGAAAAGCACAATCTCACCTTGAGCGGCCTTGGTCGCAGCTTTGGCACCACCCGCGCGGTGGATGGCGTGAGCCTCGATATCGGTTCCGGCGAGTTCGTCGGGATCATCGGACGTTCGGGGGCCGGCAAGTCGACCCTGCTGCGCCTCCTCAACCGACTGGTCGATCCGACCGAAGGGCACATTTCCTTTGCCGGCCGGGACATCACCCGGATGAAGGGTCGGGCGGTGCGAGACTGGCGACGTCAATGCGCGATGATCTTCCAGCAGTTCAATCTGATCGACCGCCTCGACGTGCTGACCAATGTCCTGGTCGGACGGTTGGCCGCTCACGGCTTTGCCAGCTCCATGGCCATGCGGTTTACCGATGCCGAGCGGGCGCTCGCGATACAGGCGCTCCATCGCCTCGATCTTGCGCCGCAGGCGTTGCAGAAGGCGGGAACGCTTTCCGGCGGCCAGCAGCAGCGCGTGGCGATCGCCCGTGCGCTCGTCCAGAACCCCCGCATCCTGCTGGCCGACGAGCCGATCGCCAGCCTCGATCCCGGCAACGCCACGCGGGTCATGGATGCGCTGCGCACGATCAACGTCGAGGACGGGATCACCGTGCTCGTCAACCTGCATACGCTCGACACGGCCCGTGCCTTTTGCGACCGGATCATCGGAATGCGTAGCGGCCGAGTCGTCTTCGACGGCAGTGCTCGCGCCCTGACCAGCGACGTCGTGCGCGAGATCTATGGCAGCGACGACTTCGGCGATTTCAACGAATCCGTAACCTCGACGGCGATCCGTTCATCGGTTCCGGCCTGACTCTAAAGCCCAATGGAGATAACCATGCGATTCCTTGCTGCTACTGCACTTTTTGCGCTTGCCTCCCTGCCCGCCGCCGCTGCCGACTGGAAGAGCGACTACAAGGTCGTCCGCTTCGGCATCCTGTCGGGCGAAAACGAGAAGGATCGGATCGCCCGCTACCAGCCCTTCGAAGCCTATCTGGAAAAGACGCTCGGCGTGGACATCGAGATCTTCACCGCCGGCAACTACGATGGCGTGATCCAGGCACTGGCCGCCGACCAGATCGAGTTCGCTTTCCTCGGCTCGTCCGCCTATGCGGCCGCCTTTACCGAAACCAATGGCGGCGTCGTTCCGCTGCTGACGGCCGTCCAGGAAGACGGGTCGACCGGCTATTATTCGATCGTCGCCGTGCGCTGCGACAGCCCGTACAAGAAGATCGAGGATCTCAAGGGCAAAGTTCTCGCCTTTGCCGATCCGGATTCGACCAGTGGCTACGCCGTGCCGAACTACAACCTGGTGCAGCAGGGCTTCGAACCGTCGACCTATTTCTCCGCCATTCCCTTTTCCGGCAGCCACGAAGCCGGGGTGCAGGGTGTCGTCAACGGTCAGTTCGATGCGGCCGCGACCTACATCAACAATGAGAAGAGCGGCATTCCGCAGCGCATGATCGCCAAGGGCATGATCAAGGAAGGCGAAGTCTGCTGGATCTGGAAGTCGCCCGAGATTACCTCCGGCCCGTTCACCGCCCGCAAGAACCTGCCGGCGGAACTGATCAGCGAAATGCAGGCCGCCGTGAAGGCCGTTCCGGAGGTCGACCCCGAAGCCCACAAGGAAATGACCGGCGCCGAGAGCTCGACGGCCAAGGGTTATGTCGAGGTCAATCACGATCGCTACCAGTGGATCGTTGACATGCGCGCGTGGCTCAAGGCGCAACGCAAGAGCTGATCACGCGGAGCGATCCGTTAAGGGCAGGCGATCACCGCCTGCCCGATCTCTCATGGGATGACGCCATGACCGAAGCCTTCCTCAATCCTTCCGCCAGCGCCCCCGTTCTCGACTTTGAACGCAATTTCGCGATCCATCGCACCCGTGCGCGGCTGCGTTGGGCGATGGTCGCGATGGTGTTTATGACGCTGTTCATCATCACGGCTGACTTCTCCAATTTCTTCAAGGTCACCCAGATCACCCTTGCCGACGGCAGTCGCGCCGAGCGCTGGATCCTGCTGGCCGGCCTGCCGCGCCTTGGCGAGTATCTGGCCAAAACTATGCCTACCCTGTCGTTCGACACGCTTGGCACGGACCTTGCCACCTGGTTCTGGCGCTGGAAGATATGGGCTTGGCTCCTGCTCGAAACGGTGTTGATCGCCTTCATGGCCACCACGCTCGGTGTTGCCGGCGGCTTCCTCCTCTCCTTTCCGGCCGCTCGCAATCTCAGCCCCAACCGCTTTGTCCTGTCGCTGACGCGGCGTTTCCTCGAAGTCGCGCGCACCGTGCCCGAATTGGTCTTCGCGCTGATCTTCGTGTTCTGCTTCGGCGTCGGGCCGATGGCCGGCGTGCTGGCGATCGGGCTGCACACCTGCGGCTCGCTCGGCAAGCTCTATTCGGAGGTCAACGAGAACATCGACATGCGACCGCTCGAGGGCGTGAAGTCGGCGGGTGGCAGCTGGTTCGACCAGATCCGCTACGGTGCGGTGCCGCAGGTCCTGCCCAACATCATCAGCTACACACTGTTGCGCTTCGAGATCAACGTGCGGTCCTCATCGATCATCGGCTATGTCGGCGCCGGCGGCCTCGGCCAGGAATTACGAACTGCCGTTTCTCTGCAGGAATATACGGATCTCTCCGCCCTCTTCCTGATCATCTTCGCCGCCGTCTTCGTCATCGATTGGGGTTCGGAAAAATTGCGCCACCATGTGATCGGCCTGGAAAGGAATGCCTGATGCAAACGATGAACCCCGCCGAGATCGAGGCCTGGCGCCACGCCATGCCTGAGGCCTTTCGCCTGTCCCGGACGGAGCGGCTTCGCCGTATCGGTCTGTTTCTTGGTTTTGCGGCGCTGTTTTCCTGGTGCCTCTATGACTTTGGCTTTTCTCCGGAGCGGATTGTCACCGGCCTTTCGCGACTCGGCCGCGTGCTGTCGTTCATGTTTCCGCCACATGTCTGGACAGAATGGCGCCACATCGCCGAAATCCTCAACGGCCTGGGCGAAACGCTGGCCATGGCCTTTCTCGGCACCGTGCTCGGAGCGCTGATTGCCTTTCCCCTCTCATTCCTCGGCGCCAAGAACATCAACCGTTTTTCCTTTCTGCGCTTTGGCGTCCGGCGCGGTTTTGACATCATCCGCGCCTTCGAGACCCTGATCCTGGCGCTGGTCTTCATCCGCGCCTTCGGCCTCGGCCCGCTGCCGGGCGTACTGGCGATTGCGGTCAGCGAGATTGGCGTGCTGGCAAAGCTCTACGCCGAGGCGATCGAAAACACCTCCAGAAAGCCGGTGGAGGGGGTGATCGCGTCCGGAGGCTCGCGCCTGCAGGCCGTGCGATTCGCCATAATGCCTCAGGTCATGCCGGTGCTCCTGTCGATCACGCTCTACAATTTCGAATCCAATGTTCGCTCGGGCACCATTCTCGGCATCGTGGGCGCCGGCGGCATCGGTTTTCTGCTTTCGGACCGCATCGGCGCCTATCGCTGGGACGAGGCCTGGTCGATCATCTTCTTGATCATCGCCATGGTCTACCTGATCGACGCTCTCTCTGCCCTCATCCGGGCGCGCTTCATTGGACAAATGGGAACCACGCGATGAAAATGCTCAGCGAACAGCCGACCATCCACGAAACCGCCAGCGTGATCGCCTGCGAACTGGGTCGGTGGACCGAGATCCAGGCCCATGTCAGCATGCGCGAAAGCCAGTTCGGCGACTATTCCTATATCGTCAAGGGCGGCAATGTCGTGTGGTCGACGATCGGCAAGTTCTGTTCGATCGCCGAGGGCGCGCGGATCAATCCCGGCAACCATGCCACCTGGCGCGCGAGCCAGCACCATTTCACCTATCGCGCGGCGCAATACGGCCTTGGCGAGGATGACAATGACTTCTTCCGATGGCGCAAGGACCACTGGGTGACAATCGGTCATGACGTCTGGATTGGCCACGGCGTCACTGTACTTGCCGGCGTGACGATTGGCACGGGTGCGGTGATCGGCGCCGGTGCCGTTGTTTCGAAGGATGTCGAACCCTACACGATTGTCGGTGGCGTTCCCGCAAGGGTGATTAAGCGGCGCTTCAGTGAGCGGCAGGCCGAAGCACTGCTCGATATTGCCTGGTGGGACTGGCACCACGATACGCTCCGCCGCAGCCTTCCTGATATCCGCGCGCTCTCGATTGACGCCTTCATCGAGAAGTATCGTCCGCTCACATCCGCGCTTACCGCATCGGCTCAAACCGCGGAGGCCGAGGCTGTTGAGTAGCCATGCGAGGCTGCAAGAAATGACCTTGCCCTTCGGCGGCGTCACGGTCCTGCACGAAAGCAACCTAGCCACGGTGCGCGGCGAGACGCTTGGTCTTGGCGGCCAACGTCGTTCCGGCACGTTGCGCATCTGAGTTGTCGCCCCCGGCCTGTTGCCGGGAACCGCAAGTCGGGGCCGTACCACGCGGGACGGACAAACTGCGTCGGCATGCCGCCCTCTGCGCCACAGCGAACACATCGCTACGTCATTCCGGAATGTCGGCCGGAACTGCGGGCAGGATTATCGGCTCGCCTGCAGCCGGATGTCAAGATCGGGTGCGGCGACGCTTGCGGCTTCAAGCTGCGGCTCCAGAGCGCGTGCCATGGCCTGCAGATCATGCGGACGCCCTGCGATTTTCTCGATCGCCGCGATCGCGAGATCGCGCGCGGCATAGTCCGGCTTGTGGCCGAGCCCGCGGATCCAGACGAGCTCGGAGCCCGCAATGTCCCGGGCCAGCCCGCGCGAATGGATCTCTTCCAGAACGATGTCGTCGCTGTCTCCGGTGACGATGACCGTCGGTGCGGCGATCTCGCGGTAACGGGGCGAGAAGCGGGAGACATAGGAGTGGAGATTGGCGACATCGGTCGCATTGGCCGAAAAGGCGGCCGGGCGCAGCACCAGCGCAGGGCCTGTGTCCTCGACGTATGTCTCAGGGCGCGGATTGGGCGCAAAGACGTTGCGGGTCGCGGCCTCGAGCCGTGCCATGCCGGCATGCAGCGCCACCGTATGACAGAACAGCGGGCCGAGGATCGGCGTCGAGGCGAGGCGGTAATACCAGTCGACTCCGCCCGGCCAGGGATGCGTCGCGGGCGCCAGGAACAGCAGTCCTGCGGTCTTCTCCGGATAAAGCACGCCGAAGCTCGCCGCGATCGCGCCGCCGAAGGAATGGCCGACGATGATCGCGCGCTCGATGCCGCGCTTTTCCATGAGCGCGGCGATGGCCGCGGCCTGTCCATCCGGATAGGCGTTTTCCGGCCCGCCCCGGTCGGAATAACCATGCCCGGGCCGGTCGACGAAGAGCAGTTCGGCGCGGCCCTGCAGCGGACCGAGAAAGGCCGTCGCCTGGTCACGCAGGTTGCCGCTCGCGCCATGAATGAAGACGATCGGTGGCAGCTCGGCATCGGTTGCGGCAGGCACATGCAGCGCGTTAATGGCATAGCCGCCGACATCGGTCCTTTCGCCGATGTTGGGGGCTGCCGCCTCGATCGAGCGGGCACGGAGGGAAGTGCCGACGGCGGAGAGCGAGGCGAGGCCGACAAGAGAGGCGAGGGCGGTGAGAATCATGATTCGAAGGCGGACGGTTCCGGGCGTGTGCAGGGAGGGCGGCGTGACGGCGTCGGATGGAGCAGGCGGCGCCCGCGACAGGCGGCTGGCCGATGCACGGTCCTCTGGCGGCGGGGCCGGCGGCAGTGCGATCACGTGCGGCTGCCGGCGAGTTTCTCCGAGAGCTTGGAGACGATCTCCTGCGCCTGGCGGTCGGCGGGGTAGATATCCAGGTAGCGTTCCCAGGCCTTCAGCGCCATGGCTTCACTGCCGCGCTCGCCGAGGATTGCCGCCAAGCCGGCAAGCGCGCCAAAATGGCGGGGCTCCAGCTCCAGCACCCGGTTGATGTCGGCGATCGCCTTACGGTAGTTGCCCATAGTGTAGTGCAGCGTCGCCCGCTGGTTCCAGGCGCCGACGAAGTCGGGATTGAGCACGATCGCCTGATCGAGAAAGTCGAGGGCGGCGGCGTTGCGTTTCTCCGAGGCGGCGGTGGTTGCCCACTGCATTAGCAGGTCGATGGTCGGGCTCTGCGAATCGTTCCAGGCCGCCATGATCTCGCCGGTCAGTCGGTTGGCGGCTTCCGGATCGCGTTCCCGCTTCAGTTCGGTGATCAGTTCGTCTACGCCCTTCTGGACGGGCAGCACTTGCTCCGGCGCCAGCGAGACACGCTCGGTCGCTCCCTCCTCAGCCAGAACGGACGAGCCGAACGGGCCTGCGGCAGTCAGGGCGGCAATCAGTGGAGCATAAATACGAAAACGGCGCATGCGGTAAAGGTAGTCCGCTTGCGCCGTGTTTCAAACTCAATTTTTCGCCACCGACAGAATGCTTATCAAGCCGTCCGCGGAAAGCAACGCCGCCCCTCAGGCGGCGCCCATGCCTCAGCCCTGGCGAGCCTTGAAGCGCGGGTTCTGCTCGTTGATGATGTAAACGCGGCCCTTGCGGCGAACCAGACGGTTGTCGCGATGACGGGCCTTAAGCGCTTTCAGCGAGTTCTTGATCTTCATTTTACTGGTCCGCAAAGGTTATCGGCGAATGTTCCACCCGCCACGGTCTCTATCAATCAAAAGCGCGCTACGGGGCGCGCTCTTAAAGGGTTGGTGGCAGATACTCTGTCCCGACCCCGTATGTCAACCGGCCCGGCTCTGATTCAGGTTGAGGAAGCCGGATTTTTCCGGCTTTTTCAGGCCTTGCGACCGGTCAGACGGGTGACATGGCCCATCTTGCGGCCCGGCCGGGCCTCGGCCTTGCCGTAAAGATGGACGAGTG
>DAIMJJ010000172.1:0-9192 GCA_036722275.1 Rhizobium sp.
TGACGCCTTCCGGATCGTGGATCTGCGCCCAGTTTTCCTTCATCTGGATCTCGACATTGAGACCGACCTGCTTCCACATCTCGACCATGACCTGACCATTGGCGGTCTGGTTGGTGTAGTAGTTGTTGAGCAGGCGGAAGGGGATGGCGTCGCCCTTGTAGCCGGCCTGCTTCAAGAGGTCCTGGGCGAGCTGCGGATTGTATTCCGGAGCGGCCCAGCCGTCGATGAACATGTCGGTGGTCTTGAAGATGCCGAACTGCAGACCGGGCGGAACCACGGTCTGGCCGCCCCACAGAGCATCGACGATCGCCTGGCGGTCGATCGCATGCGTCATGGCGCGACGCACCAGCGGGTTGGCGAGGATCTCGTTCTGGGTGTTGAACACCGAGATGCGGTGGTTGAGAATGGTCGAGCCCTGAACTTCGAAGCCCGGAGCGGCCTGGACGGTCGCGATCTGGTCCGGCGGCAGGTCGCAGGCGAAGTCGTACTGGCCCGACAGCAGGCCGTTGACGCGCGAGGCGACTTCCGGAACTTCGATGAAGCGGATTTCTTCCAGCGGCGGGCGACCACCCCAGTATTCGTCGAAGGCAACCAGCGTCAGCGAGACGTCCGGCTTGTATTCGCCGACCCTGTAGGGGCCGGTGGTGATCGGCTTGCGGGCCCAGTCGGTGTAGGAGGCGGCCTCATCCCAGGCGCGACGGTTGGTGATCTGCGAGCCGAAGGCGTAGAGGCGGCCTTCGAGCGTAACGTCCGGCGTCGCGTTGTGGAAGCGCACGGTGTACTTGTCGACGGCTTCGACCCCGGCCAGTGCCGGCCACAGGCGGCGGCCGATGCCGGGAACGGAGGCCGGCAGTTCCTTGACGGTGGTCGGCTTGTGGTCGGCTTCGAAGATCGTCTTGCCGCCCTTGGGTTCGGTGTCGCCGAACAGGCGCTCCTTGGAGAAGGAGAAGACGACGTCGTCGGCGGTCAGTTCATCGCCATTGTGGAACTTGACGCCCTGGCGCAGCTTCAGTTCGAGCGTCTTGTCGTCGATGCGGCGCCATTCGGTGGCAAGACCCGGGACCGGACCCTGATTGCCCATCCAGTCGCGCAGGATCAGGCCTTCCCAGAGGTTCGGGAAGAAGACGCGCTCACCGACGTTGGACTGTTCGTTCCAGATGTCGAGCGTGTTGTTGTTGGTGATCTTCTGCACGGCGATCGTCACCGAGGGGCGCTTGCCCTGGGCGAAGCTCATGCGCGGCAGGATCAGGCTGCCGGTGGTCGCGCCGATCAGTCCAAGCGCGCCACGACGATTGATGGATAGCATTGGAAATCCTCCTTTTGGGGTGGGGGCACTCGAAAGCAGAGGCATTCTCTTGCGCGTTCCGAGTGTCGGTTTGTTAATGGCCTCGTGAATTTTGCATGACGGACCGCCGCGCTGGCCGCGGCGGGCATTGATCGGTCAGACCGGGCCGGAAAGTGCCGGCGCTCTCGATGCCGCCGGCGTCCCGCCGAGAACGGTTGCAAGGGCGCAGGCAAGCTCGTCCGCGCCGGTGGCGACCAGAATGGCGCCGGCGCCGGACAGGACGTCACGGCGGCCTTCGCGCGGATCGGCCGGATCGACGAAGCCGATCGCCCGCATGCCGGCGGCGACCGCCCCGACAATGCCGTGCGGGCTGTCGTCGACGACCACGCAGCGGCTCGGGTCGACGCCCAGCTTTTCGGCGCACAGATGGAAGAGATCCGGCGCGGGCTTCGGGGCCGCGACCATTTCGGCGCTGAAGATATGCGGATCGAACGCGTTCCAAAGATCGAACAGGCCGAGGCTGGCGTGCAGGCGCTCCAGCGTGCTGTTGGAGGCGACGCATTTCTGTTGCGGCAGGGCGCGCACCACGGCTTCGATGCCGGCCATCGGCCGCAACGAGCGCCGGAAGGCCGGATAGAGCGCGTCGCGGGTGGCGGCGAAGACCGGGTCGGGGTCGGAAATCCCCAGTTCATCGACGCAGATGCGGTGTGCATCGCGCTCGGAATAACCGGTGAAACGGCGATGGACCTCGGCAAGCGAGATCGACACGCCGGCCCTCGTCAGCGTCTCCCAGAGGACCCGGCTTGCCACCGGTTCGCTGTCGATCAATACGCCGTCGCAATCGAAAATGAGAAGGTCAGCCGTCATGCCATTCCACTGTCTTTTGTCGGGGTGGAAGGCAGAGGCTTTGAAAAAGAGCCGGACCGTCACCCCAATCGGGTTGCCGGCCGCCGGGCTTTCCTTGACAATTGCCATCGGCCCCGCGGTCGTCTATGCGGGGCTTCTAGGTTACATATGTTACGCCAGTGTGACATTTGGTCGGAAGGGGGCTTCTTGGACAATCAGGAACTCATGGTGCGGGCGTCCTGGCTCTATCACGTCGAAGGACTGACGCAGGCGCAGATCGGCGAGCGCATGAACCTCACCCGCAGGCGGGTGAACGAGCTTCTGGGCGAGGCGCTGGAACAGGGCGTCGTGCGCATCAGCTTCAGTTCGCCGCTCGCCGAAAACGTCGAGCTTGAGGCGCGGCTGTGCCGCCGCTTCGGGCTTGAAGACGCGGTGGTGGCGCCGACTCCCTCTGATCCGGCGCAGATGCATGCGGTGATCGGCCGCGCCTCGGCCGGTTTCCTCGACCGGCTGATCCAGAGCCGCAAGCCGCGCTCGATCGGCGTCGGCTGGGGCGCGACCCTGCGCGAGACGGTGCAGCACATGAGTGGCGCAAACGAGCCGGACATGCGCATCCGCTCGCTGATGGGCGGCCTCACCCGCGGTTCCGAGATCAACACCTTCGAGATCGTCCGCAGCTTCGCCAAGGTGCTGAACGCCAAGTGCCACTACTTCGCGGCCCCGATCTATGCCGGCAGCGAAGAGGCGCACCGACAGATCATGGCTTTGCCGGTGTTCTGCGATTTCCTGCGGGAGGGCGCGAGCGTCGACGTCTCCTTCCTGAGCGTCGGGGACGTGACGGGACAATCGCTGCAGGTCCGCTATGGCCTGCCGTCCCAGACCGATATCGGCGAACTCGTGTCGGCCGGCGCCGTCGGAGACCTTCTCGGCCGCTATCTTGATGCGGAAGGTCGTCCGGTCGACCATCCGCTCAATCGCCAGGTGATTTCGCCGGATCTCGAGGCCTATCGCGGCATTCCCGGCCGCATCATCGCCTCGGGCGGCTCGCACAAGCACGCCATCCTGCGGGCGACCCTTCGCGCCGGTCTGGCGACCGTCGTCGTCACTGATGCCGACAGCGCCCGCTTCCTGCTCGAGGAGGCGGGGTGAGGTCTGGGCGGCGGCGGAGCTCGTGAGGGCAGAACCGTGCGAGGGCCGGCAGCGATGGCCGACCCGAGGTCCCCGTCCGCTCAGTCGCGGGAGGTACCGGCGCCCGCCACCTGGCGGACGGAGGCGGTAAAGGCATAGCCCTTGCCGTAAATCATCTTGACGGGCAGAGGCCGGCCGCATTCGGCCTGGACCTTGCGGCGAAGCCGGCTGACGATGGAATCGAGATGCCGGCCGTCCCAATGCGGGATCGGCCGCGCGATCTGGCGCACAATCTCCTCGCGGGAAATCGGTTCTCCCGCCCTGGCCACCACGAGATCGAGGAAGGCGAACTCGGTCGCCGTCAGGCGGGTCATGCGGTCGTCGGGGGCCGTCAGCTGCCAGCCTTCGCGGTCGAGCGTCCAGGCCTCCCGTCGGTTCTCCGGCTCGCGGGGCGCTTCCGGCGGGGACGTCAGCCTGCGCGACAGGCTGAGGATGGCCGCCTCGATCTCTCGCAGCGTCGCCTGCTTCATCAGGTAGATGTCGGCACCGGCTTCGAAGCCGCGGATCCGATCCTCGGGCTCGGAGAGCGCAGTCAGCATGATGATGCCGAAATCGCCGGTGCGCCGGATCTCTTCCGCCAGTTCGAACCCATCGGCATCCGGCAGGCCGACATCCAGGACGACGATCTGCGGCGGGTCGGCCGCCACGGCCTCGCGGAAGGCGGCTCCGTTGCCGGCGCCGCGTGCCTTCAAGCCCTTGAGTGTGAGATAGTCGACGAGGTCGGCGCGCAGCGACGGCTCGTCCTCGACCACCAGAACGGAAATCATGGCAGGCTCCGCCTTTCGCATGGGTGGAGGGGCAGGGGGAGGCGGACCTCGGCCAGCGTCCCGCCGCCGGAACGGTCAGAAAGCGTGATCGTGCCGCCGTGGTACTCGACAAGCTTGCGGGCGCTGTAGAGGCCGATACCCACACCGGCCGTGTCGGTCGTGTTGGCGCCGCGATAAAAGCGCTGGCCGATCTGGCGGCGGTCGGCATCGAGAATGCCGATGCCCTTGTCTGCCACGCCGAAGACGAGGCAATCGGCGCGCCGCTCGGCGCTCAGCGTCACCGGTTCGCAAGCGGCGGAATATTTGAGCCCGTTGTCGATCAGGTTGGTCAGCACGGTTGCCATCATCGCGCGGTCGAGCGGTGCACAGATCCCGTCGACATCGCCTTCAAGCAACAGGCGCCCGGCCTGCTGGCGCGCCTCGACATGCTGGCGCACATCGGCAAACAGGTCGGCAATCGCCACCTGGGCAATGTCCGGCCCGATCGTCTGATGCCGTTCGGTGATCAGGAAGCGATCGATCAGCCCGAACAGACCGGCAGCGGCGGAGCGGATATTGTCCAGCCGGTCGCGGATCGAGGCCGGCGCGTTTTCCAGCGTCAGCGCAATCATCTCCGCCGAGCGGTTGATGACGGCCAGCGGCGTGCGCAGCTCATGGCTGACCAGCCGGACGAACTGATACTGCTCCTCGCGCAAGGCGGTCTCGGTCTGCAGCCGCTCTGCCAGCTCGCCCTGCAGTTTTCGCCGTTCCGCGACCTCTTTTTCCAGCGCTTCAACGGATGTGTTGAGCGAGTGGGCATAGTGCATGACCAGTGTCACCAGCATGAACAGGTTCAGCAGGCCGAAGAACAGGCCCCATTCGAGGAACATCCAGGCCTGCACCGGGTCATCGAGCAATTGCGGTCGCGACGGCGGCTTGACGACCTGCGCGAGGCTGCGCACGACGATAATGAGGGCATGGAAGGCCATGACCGAGAGGATCGCCATGCGCAGCAATCGTGGTTGCAGGCTGTCGCGCCACACACCTCGCGACGTGGCGATGAGCAGGATGATCGCCACGATATTGACGACATGCACCCGGATGGCGACGTTCTGCGGCGTGGTGTCGAAGGCGTAACCAAGACCGGCGATCATGATCGCGATGCAGAGGATCAGAACCCGGCGACTGAGCTGCTGGTGCATCAGTTCGAGATAGCCGGCGACGATCAGGGTGATGCCGCCGAGGACCAGCACATTGTCCGCCGTCAGATAGGCCGCGCTCGGGGACGGCCCGCGCATGCCGATGCGCAGGAAGCCGAGGGCGCCGGTCAGCGATCCGATGACGATCAGCTTCGGCCCCGCGAGCCTCGGCCGCAACAAAGCGAGGATCGACCAGATCACGGCATTGAGGACTTTTCCGGCAACGACCCCTGCCAGGGCGGTCACCGGGTCGAGAATGGGAAGCATGGATGTCCGAAATGATTGGTCGATCGGGGCTGTTTCGCGGCGCTGCATAGCGCGGCATTTCTGCAGTTTCTGTGTCGTCCGTCACAAAACTCGTCGCCAAGCCGATGCTGCCAGAATTGGACAGAATTGATCTGAATTGGTTCGTGGCGAGCGGACTGCCGATCCTCCAGAAACCTTTCAACGGCGTGTAGTGCGCCAGAAGACATGTTTAGAGGATCATCATGAAACCCTTTATGCGAAGCCACCGGATGGCACCCCGCCGCCGGATCCGCACAGGCCTCCTGCTTGCCTCGACGGCCATGACATTCGCCGTCGCCGGTACGGCAGCTGCCGTCGACCTGAACGGTGTCGTCACCCATACTGTGGACTACGACTACGCGGATACGCTCCAGGTGGGCGTAACCACCTCCGGTGCGATGGTCGTCGAAAACGGTGCGGATGTTCGCAACACCTATTCCTATGTCGGAGCCGCTGCCGGCGCGACCTCGCCCTATGGTGAAGTCATCGTTCGCGGGACCGGCTCGGCCTGGTATAACTCGGCAAGCGCCGTCATCGGCCATCTGAGCGACGGCAGCCTGCAGGTGCTCGATCACGGTTATGTCGAGGTGAATGGAATTCTGACCGTGGGCGGCGCCTCAGGCGCAGGCACGGTCCTTGTCGACGCTTCGGAGCTCGCCACGAACGGCGATCTGCGCATCGGCGACGTGTCCGCCGGATCTTTCACGGTCAGCAACAATTCCTCGGTGACCATTGATGGCGGCGCAGGCGACATCGTGATCGGCGGCCCCTCGGCTGCCGGCGTGCTCGAGATCGGTGCCGGCGGCGGCACCATTGAGGCCGGCAGCATCCGGTTCAACCATGGCAGCTCCCAGCTCATCTTCGATCACGGCTTGTCTTCCTACAGCTTCGACACGGCGCTCTCCGGCGACGGCGACCTCGTGGTCGAAAGCGGCACGACGCTGCTGCAGAGCAACGCCTCCTCCTTCTCCGGCCAGACCTATGTCAATGGCGGCACCCTGCTCCTCGACGGCATCTCCCTCGGTGGCATGGCCTATCTCGCAGGCGGGGTGCTCGGCGGCACGGGCTCGATCGCTGGGGTGACCTACGTGACCTCGGGCTCCACCATCGCACCGGGAAGCTCGGCCGGCATCGGCCAGCTCGATTCCAATGGCAGCGTCACGTTCTATACGGGCTCCAATTTCGAGGTGCATGTCGACAATAGCGGCAATGCCGACAAGCTCACCTCGGGCGGGTCGATCACGATCGACACCGGTGTCACGCTCAACGTTCTGGCGCAGAACGGCACGGATGATGGATCGACCTACAGTCCGTCGACGACCTATACCATTCTCGAGAGCGGTTCGGGCCTCAGCGGTGCCTTCGACACGGTCAACGAGAACTTCGCCTATCTCGATGCCGACGTCACCTATGATGCAGACAAGGCCTATCTGACGCTGACGCGTTGTGTCTCCTGCGGTTCGTTCGCATCCCTTGCCACGACGCCGAACCAGTCTGCCGTCGCGGGTGCCATCGAGAGCCAGGGCTCGGGTGCCCTCTACAGCGCAATTCTCGCTTTGCCGGTCGGCGAGCCGGGAGCGGCCTTCGAGCAGCTGTCCGGCGCCACCCATGCCTCGATCGAGACGGCCTATCTCGACCGCAGCCGCCTGACGCGGGATGCGATCACCGACCGCCTGCGCGACGCCTTCGGTGGCGTGGGCGCGCCCGGCGGCGAAAATGTCGCCGCCTATGACGAGCCGACCGAAACGCTTCTGCCGCGCGCGGACCAGTCGAGCGGCGTGTGGATGAGCGGTTTTGGCGCCTGGGGACGCTATGACGGTGACGGCACCGGCTCCGACTTCGACGCCAATGGCGGCGGCGTGCTCTTCGGCGCCGATCGCCAGCTCGACAATGGCTGGCGCCTCGGCGTGGCCGGCGGCTATGCGAACGAGAGCTTCGGCGCTGACGGCGTGTCTGCCTCGGGCTCGGCCGACAGCTATCACCTCGCGGCCTATGCCGGCCGGCGCGCCGGTCCCCTCGGCATGAAGTTCGGCGTGGCCTATGGCTGGTCTGACAGCGCGACGTCGCGTTCACCGGTTTCACCGATACGCTGACCGCCGATTACAACGCCCGCACGGCCCAGGCCTTCAGCGAATTCTCCTGGCGGGTGGATCGTGATCTGTGGCATTTCGAGCCGTTTGCCGGGATCGCCTACGTCCATGTCGATCGGGACGGCTTTACCGAAGAAGGCGGTGCGGCCGCGCTCAGCGCGGACGCCCATGCCGCTGGCCAGTGGCAGTCGACGCTCGGGCTGAAAGTCGACCGCGACTTCGCGCTCAACGGCGCGCTCGGCAAGGTGAAGGGCGGGCTCGGCTGGCGCCACGTCTTCGGCGACACCGCCACCGAGGCGAGCTACGGCTTTGCCACCGGCGACAGCTTCTCGATCACCTCGGCCGCCATGGCGCGCGACACGGCGCTTGTCAGCGCCGGCGTCGAGTTCGAGGTCGGCAAGGCCTCGACCGTCTCGCTGGGCTATAGCGGCCAGTTCGGCGCGGAAGGCGCCGAGCATGTGGTGAAGGGCAATTTCGGCATGCGTTTCTGACCTCCGGGCGAGCGACGACCGAAAAACAATCGGGGAGCCGACACGCGTCGGCTCCCCGAACGTATTTGCGGGCTGCAGGTTGGGCGGGACGCTTCGCCCCGCGCCAGACCTGATCCTCACCCGTTCAGGACCGGTCGCCTCCCGACCCAAGACTGATCCGGGGCGGCTTCAAGCTATCGTTTGGAGTGAGGCGCAACCTTCCCTGTTTTGAACGCAGCAAGCGTCATCAGCATCATTTCGACGCGACACAGGTCATCGAAGGCGGCGAGGTTGACCGCCGCAGAGGTACATTCAGAGGTACGAACTGGGGTGCTCAGCCGCCACTAAGTGGCTGAATTTCCTCGCGTAAAAGAGTTTGACTGGGAAGCCTGGATTCTCGCCTGATTTCAAAGACTTAGAAAAATAGCCTTTGATTTTCCTCTGTTTTCCTGCCGCGAGCGACCGTGGATGCCCTCTTTGTGTCCTGGCTTCGGGCCGGCGTCAATATGGCGGGTGAGCGGCAATTATTTCCGCTTGAAAACACCAAGCTGAGGTGAAGCCAGATGGTGAGCAAAGCGGACCGGCAATGAGTTCCGTTCTCCAAAGGCCACGTACGTGGCTAATTCAGTCGCACCGAAACGAGTTGCATGTAAGGTGTCACGGGGAAGCTCGACACGTTTGATCTAGGCCGTCAGTTTTGCCGATCGCGGTGGCGATGATCAGGTCAACGATGCTGGAGGTCTGTTGGTAGAGCGCTAGCTCGCCAGCCTTTGCGAGAGGTCGCACGCTGATGCGGGGATTTCTCCTCTCTATCAGCCGAAAGCTTGCCTCATCGAAGACGCCGTCTTCTTGCGGCGCAACCCATGTCAATGGCACCGACAAGGTCTCGATGACCGGGTCGATGTCAGATCGGGCAAGGAGAAGCTCCCGAACAAAAGTCTGATGTCCTTGAGCAAGCAGATGCGAACAGGCGTTTCGAATGAAGGGCGCGAGATTAGGGTCCGTGCAGGTTGCGTAATCGAGAGGGCGGGTGCGATAGGCTCGTTCGATATACCAATCGACGCCATAGGTCTGGATCATTCG
>DAIMJJ010000173.1:0-9078 GCA_036722275.1 Rhizobium sp.
CCTTCGTGCTCGGCGGTGACAACGACTCGGTCAGCGACAGCGCCGGCACGGACACCATCACCTCGACCATCACGCGTTCGCTCGCCGGCTATGCGACGATCGAGAACCTGACGCTGCTCGGCACTGGCAATATCAACGGCACCGGCAACGGGCTTAATAACGTTTTGACCGGCAACAGCGGCAACAACCGGCTCGATGGCGGCAACGGCAATGATACGCTGAACGGCGGTGCGGGCACCGATACACTGATCGGCGGCGCCGGCAACGACACCTTCGTGCTCGGCGGTGACAACGACTCGGTCAGCGACAGCGCCGGCACGGACACGATCACTTCAACCATCGCTCGTTCGCTCGCCGGCTATGCGACAATAGAAAATTTGACGCTGCTGGGCAGCGCCAACATCAACTGCGCAGGTAACGGGCTCAACAACGTTTTGACCGGCAACAGCGGCAATAATATCCTCGAAGCCGGCAGCGGCAACGACACCGTGAACGGCGGCAGCGGTGCTGACCGTCTGCTCGGCGGGCTTGGGAACGACACGCTGACGGGTGGGGCTGGCACCGACATTTTCCTGTTCAATACCGCGCTTAACGCCTCGACCAATGTCGATCGCATCACCGACTTTTCCGTCGCCGACGATTCGATTTGGCTGGAGAATAGCGTGATGACGGCGCTGGGGGCCAACGGCACGCTCGCCTCCGGCGCCTTCGTGCGCAACACTTCCGGCCTCGCCCAGGACGCCAGCGATCGCGTCATCTACGAGAGCGATACCGGCAATCTCTATTATGACAGCAATGGCAATGCCGCCGGCGGCAGCGTGCTGATCGCTGTGCTCAATCCGAACCTGCTGCTGACCTATCAGGACTTCAGCGTCATCTGACGCGTCCGGGGGGATGCAAAAGAAAAGGGCGCGAGTGGATCGCGCCCTTTTTTATGGGTGGCGGCGCCGTGGACGGCGCCCGGCCGCAATCAGCCGCGATGGTTCTTGGCGATCGGCTCCTGATAGGTGAAGCCCATGTCCCAGGGGAAGTAGATCCAGGTGTCCTGGCTGACTTCGGTGACGAAGGTGTCGACGGTCGGCACGCCCTTCGGCTTGGCATAGACACAGGCGAAATGCGCCTTGGGCATCATGGCGCGGACTTCCGTTGCCGTCTTGCCGGTGTCGGTCAAGTCGTCGACAACGAGCACGCCCTGGCCACCATCGGTCGTCAGTTCGGCCGAAATGCCCTTGAGCAGGTTCATTTCGCCCTGGCTGGTATAGTCGTGATAGGATGCGATGCACACCGTCTCGATCAGACGGATGTTGAGTTCGCGCGAGATGATCGCCGCCGGCACGAGGCCGCCGCGGGTGATGCAGACGATGGCGCGGAAGTCCTGGTTGAGACCGGCGAGCCGCCAGGCCAGCGCCCGGGCATCGCGGTGGAACTGATCCCAGGAAACGGGAAAGGCTTTATCGGGCAGGGACATCGATCGGGGCTCCGCGCAGGCTTGGTCTTTTTGATGGTGCCGGCATTGTCCGGCGTCGGTGAGGGTCGGCGGTTGCGGGAGATGATGCGGCGCTCCGGCTCAGCCGGAACGCCCAACGCGGCTTTCTGCCGTGCTGATGCCGCCCGCAAGGGCCAGGATCCTTGCCCGCTATTAGCGGCAATTGCCGTTCCAAGGCAAGGCCTCCCGTCCGCTCTGTCAGCGCGAAAGCAGGGTCAGCGCCGTCATCGATTCGAGCACGGTGCGGGTGACGCCGCCGAACAGCATTTCCCACCAGCGCTTGTGGCTGTAGGCGCCCATGACCAGAAGGTCGATCGAACTGTCGGAGAGCCGGTTCTCGATCGCCGCCGAGGCCGGCATGTGATCGGTTTCCTGGCGCACGACGGTGATGTTGACGCCGTGGCGGGCCAGGGTCGCGGCGATCTCGGCGCCGGCCATCGAGGCCGACTGGCTGCGGTTTTCCGGCGGATCGACGGAAAAGACCTCGACCGAATCGGCGGCCTTCAGGAAGGGCAGGGCATCGAATGCGGCGCGGGCTGCCTCGCGCGAGCCGTTCCAGGCGATCAGCACGCGCTTGATCGGCTTCGGTTCCTTCAGGATATAGGGCACCAGCAGCACCGGACGGCCGCTCTCGAACAGGAAATTCTCCAGATCCGAACGGCTTTCCGACAGGATGCTGTTGTCGCCCTGGGCAGCGATCACGAGGTCGCAGGTGCGCGCGCTGTCGACGAGGGCGGCCGAGCCATAGCCGGCCGAGGAGACGAAACTGCGCCACTCGTAGGAGGTGCCGTTGCGCTCGGCCCGTTCGCGGAAGATCTTCTCGACGTCCAGGGTCTCGGCATGGGCCATGTCCTGCAGCGCCTGGACGGTGGCGGGGTCCGGGATCTCCATCGGCGCAACCAGAGGCACGGTGGCGAGTGCCTCGGAATGCAGCCCGATCACATGCGACTGGAATTGCTCGGCCAGCGAAATCGAAAAATCAGTCACTTGCAGCGCGTTCTTGGGTGTGTCCAAGACGGCGAGAATGGTTTTGTAGGCCATAACTTTCTCCCTCGAGCGGGGTGTTGCACCCCGCATGCTCGATTAATGGCCGCAATTCTTGGGTCCTTCCTTGACTTCGGTCAATAGCGGCCGGCCGCTTCCACCGAAGTTCTCAGGCCAGCTCCCCGGTGCCGAGATCCTTTTGTCTTGCCGTTTCGCGCTCGGCCGTCAGCGCCTCGATCATGGCGGTGATGTCGCGGGCGGCGGCCTCGAGGGCGTCGGCATTGCGGGCGCGCACCACCAGTTCGGTGGAGAAGCGCTGGCCGTCGAAATGCGGGTAGGAGCCGATCGAGGTGTCCGGGTGGGCTTTCTGGACGGCGCCGAGCGCAGTGCCGATATCGCCTTCGCCGAAGGGGCAGGCGATCGATCGCGACAGCATGCGTGTGCCGGCGGGAAGGGTGGTGACGACCCAGTCGAGCATGGCCTGGAACACCTGCGGCACGCCCGCCATGACATGCACATTGCCGATGATGAAGCCGGGGGCGACGGAGACCGGATTGGGAATGTGGCGGCTGCCCTCAGGCATGCGCGCCATGCGCTGGCGGGCTTCGGTGAATTCGAGGTTGCGTCGGGCATACATATCGCCGAGCAGGCGCATGGCTTCCGCATCGTGTAGACACGGCACGCCGAAGGCCTTGGACACCGCGTCGGCGGTGATGTCGTCATGGGTCGGGCCGATGCCGCCGGAGGTGAAGACGTAAGTGTAGCGCTGGCGCAGTGCGTCGAGGGCGGCAATGATCTCGTCCTGCTCGTCGCCGACGATGCGGACTTCCTTGAGGTCAATGCCCGACAGCGTCAGCATCTCGGCCAGATGGCCGATATTCTTGTCCTTGGTCCGCCCGGACAGCAGTTCGTCGCCGATGGCAAGCATGGCGGCGGTCTTGATGGTCGTGTCTGTCATGATGATGTTCCGATCGATTGGCAAGGCAGTTCTACCGCCTTGCGGCGGCTTGGCAAGGGTGACGCAGAGGCGATGCGACGGCAGCGCAAGACGAGGTGAGATCGGAGCGAAGTTCATGCCCTTTTCCGGCCGATGAGTGAACACTGCGTCACCGCCGGGAAGGCTGGTCTGCGGCCGGCGTTCGGCTACATAACAGCGATGAAATTCGTCACGGACCCTCCCAAGGTCCATCGCACAAGGAGATACGAAATGGCTAAGGTACTGGTTCTCTATTATTCCGCTTATGGCCACATCGAAACCATGGCCAATGCCGTCGCCGAAGGCGCCAAGTCGGCCGGTGCCGACGTGACCGTCAAGCGCGTGCCGGAACTGGTTCCCGAAGACGTCGCCAAGGCCTCGCACTTCAAGCTCGACCAGAAGGCCGAGATCGCGTCGCCGGCCGAACTCGACCAGTATGACGCCATCATCGTCGGCGCCGGCACCCGCTTCGGCACGGTCGCCTCGCAGATGCGCAATTTCTGGGACCAGACCGGTGGTCTGTGGGCCCAGGGCAAGCTGGTCGGCAAGGTCGGCTCGGTGTTCACCTCCTCGGCAACCCAGCACGGCGGCCAGGAATCGACCATCCTCGGCTTCATCCCGACCCTCATGCACCACGGTATGGTCGTTGCCGGCCTGCCTTACGCCTTCCAGGGCCAGATGGGCGTCGAAGCCGTCAAGGGCGGATCGCCCTACGGCGCCTCGACGATCACCGACGGTGACGGCTCGCGCCAGCCGTCCGAGATCGAACTCGACGCCGCCCGCTTCCAGGGCGCGCATGTCGCCAAGCTGGCTGCCAAGCTGGCCTGAGCCGATCGCCGCCTGAGCGATCGCCAGGAACGGTCTTTTTTGGGGATGAGACAGGGCGGAGGTTGCGACCTCCGCCCTTTCCGTTCGGCCCGGCAGGATCTGGCCGGCGGCCGCAAAGGAAAAATTAGCAAATACCGAAATAGGCTTGCAGCCATCACATTGGGACGGCAGGCAGGCAGCATATGGAAGAGAGACGCACCACTCCACGGCTTCGGGCGCTGAAGGCGGCGCGTGTCGTTCTGCCGGGCGGCTATTCCACCTTTGACTGCACCGTTCGCAATCTCTCGGCCGCCGGCGCCAAGCTCGTTCTCGAATCGACCTTCGACGTGCCCGACAGCTTCCACCTCAATTTCGAGGACGGCAGCGTGTTCAGCTGCTCGGTCAAATGGCGCAACCCGAAGGAGCTCGGCGTCGCCTTTGGCGTCGAGGCCTGAGACCTTCGCCCGCTGCCGCCCCTTGTCTTGCCCTCAGGCTTCAAAGACGTGAACGTCCTCCGGCGCCAGGGCGATATGCACCGTATCGCCGACACGGATGTCGCTGACATCGCGGGCGGGCCAGTCGGCCCGCAGGCGAACGGTGTCGCCGCCATGGTCGAGATGCAGATAGAAGCGGGTCGTCTGTCCCTGGAACATGCGGCTTTCGACGCGCGCCGGTTCGCCGCTCTCCGGTGACGAGCGCCTGACGTCCTCCGGCCGCACGAAGACCGCGGCGGTGGATGCCGTGACGGTTTCGAGCGCCAGCGCCTTGCCGAGCCGCACCGTTCCGTCGACAACGGGCAGGCGCAAGGCGTTGCGGTTGCCGATGAAGGAGGCGCTGAAGGCCGTCTGCGGCCGATCGTAGAGCACTTCCGGCGTCGCCAGCTGCTCGATCCGTCCCTCCTGCATAACCACGACGCGATCGGCGACCGCGAGCGCCTCGGCCTGATCATGCGTCACCAGCAGCGCCGTTGTCTTGACCTTCTGCTGGATGCGCCGCAATTCGTCGCGCAGATTGTCGCGCACGACGGCGTCCAGCGCCGAGAGCGGCTCGTCGAGCAAAAGGACCTGCGGGGCCGGCGAAAGCGCCCGGGCCAGCGCCGTGCGCTGCTGCTGGCCGCCGGAGAGCTCGTTCGGATGCCGCGCGGCCAGCGCTGTCAGTCCGACGAGATCGAGCAGCTCCTCGACCCGGCTGCTGATCTCGCGCGCCGGTCGACCGCGCACCTTCAGCGGAAAGCCGATATTCTCGGCGACCGTCATGTTGGGAAAGAGGGCGTAGTTCTGGAACACCATGCCGATCGGCCGTTCCTGCGGCGGCAAACGGGTCACGTCCTCGCCGCCGAAGCGGATCGTTCCGGAATCCGGGGTGACGAGACCGGCCAGGCAGCGCAGCAGGGTGGTCTTGCCGCAGCCGGACGATCCCAGGATGGCGATCATTTCGCCGGAATGGACGTCGAGGGTGAGGCCGTCCAGCGCCCGCTTGGAACCATAGGCCTTGCTGACCTCTTCGATGGTGATGTTGCTCATCGTTTTCTCTTCATGTCGAGGGAGGCGCCTGGGCCGGCAGACCTGCCGTGGCCGCGCGAAAGATAGGCGACGGCGGCAGTCAGCACGAGCGTGATGATGAAGCTGATCATCGTGATCACCGCCAGGATGTTGAAGTTCGCATCGGCACTCTTGAGCATGTTCAGCATATAGAGTTCGAGCGTCTCGAAACGGCTGCCGACCAGGATCTGCACCAGCGCCAGTTCGCTGAAGCTGACGCCGAAGGCGAGGATGGCGCCGCTGACGATGCCGGCGCGGATATTGGGCAGGATGACGTGGCGCAGGGTCTGCCACAGCCCGGCACCGCAGGTGCGCGCCGTCTCGGTGAGGGCGACCACGTTGGCGGCGGCCATGGAGGCGTCGATCGACCAGTAGGCGAAGGAGAACGCCACCGAGACCTGGGCCAGGAGCAGCAGGCCCGCCGTGCCCTGCAGCCAGGGTGCGAAATCGCCGGTGGCCTTGAGGAGGCCGAAGCCGACCACCACATAGGGCAGGGCGAAGGGGATACCGGCGAGAAGGCCGAGCACGGTGCGGATGCGCGGGTTGCGCACATGCTGCCAGTAGACCGCCGGCGTGACCAGCGCCACGGTCAGCACGGAGACGGTGACGGCAAGCACGAAGGTGCGGGCAAGCACGGCGAGGAAACGCGGGTCGCGAAAGGCCGCCAGCCAGTGGTCCAGCGTATAGCCGTCCGGCAGGATGGAGGTCGTCCAGCGGGTCGCCAGGCTGTGGAGCACGACGGCGACGATCGGTATCGTCACGAAGGCAAGATAGGGCGCAAGCACGAGCAACAAGGACCAGGCGGTGCGGACCGCTGTCGGCTGCGCTTGCGTCCGGTCGACCGGCTTGCGCAGAAGCGCCGGGGCGGAAGACGTCAATTCAGCCATCGGGTGCCTCGCCGCAGAATGAACTGGTAGCAGCCGAGCGTCAGGCCGGCCGAGAGCATCAGCACCACCGCATAGACCGGCATGTAGTTCTTGCCGAAGAAGGAGCCGGTCAGCGATTTGGCCATTTCCAGCGTGATCAGCCGGAACGAGCCGGGGGCCGAACCGTTGAGTGCCACCGGAAGACCGTAGAGCCCGACGGCCCAGGTGAAGACCAGCAGCCAGGAGCCCAGGAAGAACGGGCCGAGGATCGGCAGGCCGATGTAGCGCCAGAACTGCGCGCGGCTGGCGGATGCGGTCTGGGCCGCCTCCCACCACTCGGTCTTGAGAGCGGCGACCGCCGGCAGCGTCAGGATCACGAACAGAGGGATATTGGTGTATTCATAGGCGATGACGAGGCCCCAGAACGAATTCTGCTTTGGCGGGACGAAAGGAATGCCGAGCGCGTTCAGGCTGAGTGTCACCATGCCATAGGTCCCGAGCGCGGCAATGAAGCCGAAGCCCAGGCCGATGCCGCCGAAATGCGAGGCGACATTGAGGATGCCGATATTGAGTGCGCGGCCGAGGCCAGGCATGCGGGCGATGATCAGCGACAGCGGGATGCCGATGGCGGCCGCGATCGTCGCGACCGTGAAGCCGAGCAGCAGGCTGCCGGTTATTGCGCTGACGGCCGAGTTCGACGAGAAGGTGTCGATCCAGTTCTTCAGCGTCAGACTGCCGTCGGCGGCCGAAAAGCTCGACAGCACCATGGCAAAGCAGGGAATGAGCAGGACCGTGCCGGCAACGGCGATCAGCGGCAGGGCCAGCGACCAGTCGCCGAGGACGGCGCCAAGCCGGGCGAGGGCACGCGTGCGGGCCCCTTCGCCCGCCTTGACGGCGAGCGAAGGCGTTTGTGCAGAGCGCATCTCGTGCATCAGCCGCCGAGAACCTGTTCCTGCCAGGCGGTGACGATGGCTTCCATGTCCACCTTGGACCAGTCGGCCACCTGCTTGACCTGGGCATAGTCGGCATCGGGCAGCCAGTTGGTCTTGGCTTCCGCCGGCAGGTCGAGATCGCCGAGCACCCAGCGGATCGGACGGGCGCCGAACTTGGCGAACAGGATCTGACCTTCGTCCGACAGCACGTAGTCGATCAACAGCTTGGCGACATTCATCTTGGCGAGGTTGTAGCGGTTGATCATCAGCGCGGACGGCGCATAGACCGACACGCCGGGAATGACGACCTGGGCGTTGATGCCCTTCTTCTTCAGCGCATCGGCAGCGGCGATGCAGTTGAAGTCGTACTTCATCTGGATCGGCGCTTCGCCGCGCTCGAGCGTCTGGGCGTTCTGTGCCACGGTTGTGTATTGCGGAGCCATCTGCCGGGCAAACTCGATGCCGGGTGCGAGGTCGACATCGCTGCCGCCATGGGCAAAGGCCCAGGCGAGGAAGATGGCGATGTCCGTGCCGCCGCCGCCGGCCGCGTTGACCGCGCCGACCTTGCCCGTATATTCCGGCTTCAGCAGGTCGTCCCAGGTCTTCGGCACGTTCTTGATGACGTCGGTATTGACGACCATGGCCGGCACGCCAGTGAAGGTCGCGACCCAGCCGCCCTTTTCGCCCTTGAGGCCGACCGGCAACTTTGCGGCGTTCGGCGGCATGTAGTCCGGCACCACGCCCTGGGCCTCGGCGACCTTGCCGAACAGGATGCCGATATCGGCAGCAATGGCCACGGGATTGTTCTTCTCGGCGTCGAACTTGGTGATCTCTTCCAGCGAGCTCATGTCGGTGTCGGCATGTTCCGGGGCAAAGCCATGGGCCTTACCGAGCGCCTGGATGATCTCGCCATAATTGGCCCAGCTGTCGGGCATGCCGTAGGTGTTGAACAGCTTGCCTTCTTCCTTGGCCTTTTCGAGGTCGGGGGCGGCTGCCCAGTCTGCCATCTCCGCGGCAAAGGACAGGCCCGGAAGTCCGAGAGCGGCGAGGGCGGCCAGATAGCCGCCGGCTTTGAGCATGTTGCGGCGCGACAGCGCGACAGAACTGGGGATCGAATTCATCTTGGAGCTCTTTCGGCAAAAGGTTGGCCGGATGCGACAATGCGCCCCGGTAAAGCGGCTTGGTTGGACGGCGGGACAAGAGGCGCCCCGGCCATCGGCTGCATGCGCTGTCGCTTCAATTCGATCCGCGCTGGCTGGCCGGCGACGTTCCTAGCGGCGCTCTGTTGCAGGTGAACGATGCTTTGATGATTGATTTGTGAAACCGTACCGGCCGGCACCGCATGGCGGCGGCACGCCACGCAAAGGGCGCCGACACGGAGGTACCAAAGCGGCCACGAGCGCCCTTGACCTTCAGCCCCAAGTCGTTGAAACAGGATGCCGCGCGGGCGTGGCGAAACTGGTAGACGCAAGAGACTTAAAATCTC
>DAIMJJ010000174.1:0-2331 GCA_036722275.1 Rhizobium sp.
CGGCCTGCGGCATAACGCATTATTTCCCATAACTCTCGAAGAAGTTAAGTGCTTTCCGTTGAAAGCGCGGATAGCGATACCTATAACGGGAGTAACGTCCGCGAGGGGCCGGTTTCGGCCGCTCGCAGGCACCCGGGAGAGAATTTCAAGCAAAGAGGTATGAATGCCCTGGAGCAATCAGAACGGCGGCGGCCCATGGGGCGGCGGCGGCGGTAACAATCAGGGCCCTTGGGGGCAGGGACCGAACCGGCCGCGTGGCGGCGGCGGTGGCGGCAATACACCCCCCGATCTCGAAGACCTGATCCGGCGTGGCCAGGATCGTCTGAAAAACATCGTGCCCGGCGGCTTCAATGGCGGCGTCATCGTCGTGCTTGCACTGGTGCTGGCGGCCTTCTGGCTGGTCCAGGCAGTCTATACGGTGCAGCCGGACGAACGCGGCGTCGAGCTGCGCTTCGGCAAGCCGAAGGACGAAATCTCGATGCCGGGCCTGCACTTCCATCTGTGGCCGCTCGAAACCGTTGAAATCACCAAGGTGACCGAGCAGCAGCAGAATATCGGCGCCAAGGCCTCGTCGTCGTCGAGCGCCGGCCTGATGCTGTCGGGCGACCAGAACATCGTCAACGTGCAGTTCTCGGTGCTGTTTACCGTGAGCGACCCGAAGGCCTTCCTGTTCAACATCGAGGCGCCGCAGCTGACCCTGCAGCAGGTCGCCGAGAGCGCCATGCGCGAAGTGGTCGGCCGTCGTCCCGCCCAGGACATTTTCCGCGACGCCCGTCAGCAGATCGCTGCCGACGTGAAGTCGATCATCCAGGGCACGATGGACGCTTATGGTGCCGGCATTTCGATCAATGCGGTGGCGATCGAGGATGCGGCTCCGCCGCGCGAGGTCGCCGATGCCTTCGACGAAGTGCAGCGCGCCGAGCAGGACGAGGACCGCTTCGTCGAAGAAGCCAACAAGTACGCCAACCAGCAGCTGGGTCTGGCCCGCGGTCAGGCCGCCCAGATCCGCGAAGAGGCGGCCGCCTACAAGGACCGCGTCGTCAAGGAAGCCCAGGGTGAGGCGCAGCGCTTCGTCGACATCTACGCCGAATACAGCAAGGCGCCGGACGTGACCCGCAAGCGTCTTTATCTCGAAACCATGGAGCAGGTTCTGAAGAACTCGAACAAGGTCATCATCGACGAGAACCAGAGCGGTGTCGTGCCCTATCTGCCGCTCAATGAAATCGGCCGCATGGGCCAGACGCAGGGGGCCAATTGATCATGTCCAATCGTCTCGCCTATGTTCTGATCGGTCTGGCCGCAGTCCTGCTGCTGGTCTATTCCTCGGTCTTCGTCGTCAACGAGCGCCAGCAGGCGATCGTCGTGCGCTTCGGTCAGATCCAGGCCGTGCACAGCGAGCCGGGCCTGTACTTCAAGCTGCCCTTCGCCTTTGCCGATGCCGATCGCGTGCAGTATGTCGAGGATCAGGCGCTGCGCTTCGACCTCGACAATATCCGCGTCCAGGTTTCGGGCGGCAAGTTCTATGAAGTCGACGCCTTCGTCGTCTACAAGATCACCGATCCCCGCCGCTTCCGCGAAACCGTCTCGGGTGACCGGGAATCGGCGGAATCGCGCCTGCGCACCCGTCTCGACGCCTCGCTGCGTCGCGTCTACGGTCTGCGCGGCTTCGAGGCCGCACTGTCCGACGCCCGTTCGTCGATGATGCAGGAAGTGCGTGACGACCTTCGGGTCGATGCCGAATCGCTCGGCGTCACCATTTCCGACGTGCGCATCCGTCGCACCGACCTGACGCAGGAAGTCTCGCAGCAGACCTTCGAGCGCATGAAGGCCGAGCGTCTGGCCGAGGCCGAACTCATCCGTGCTCGCGGTAACGAAGAGGGCCAGCGCCGCCGCGCCATCGCCGACCGTCAGGTCGTCGAGCTGCAGGCGGAAGCCCGGCGCGATTCGGAAATCCTGCGCGGTCAGGGCGATGC
Organism: Rhizobium sp.; assembly: GCA_036722275.1. Lineage (GTDB taxonomy): Bacteria > Pseudomonadota > Alphaproteobacteria > Rhizobiales > Rhizobiaceae > Allorhizobium. The sequence goes on from DAIMJJ010000174.1 coordinate 1,974, forward strand.
CGAACGCAACCGGGTCTTTGCCGAAGCCTTCGGCCGCGACGAAGCCTTCTTCGAGTTCTACCGCTCGATGCGGGCCTATACCGGGGCGCTCAGCAATAGCGGCACGACCATGGTGCTGTCGCCGGATACGGAGTTCTTCCGCTATTTCAACGAGTCGCAAGGCTCGGCCGCCGCACCGGCTGCTCCGGCCGCACCCGCAGCACCGGCCGTCGGCAACTGACGATGGCCGTGGCGGATCTGCTCGCAGGTTTTGCCTTCTTTCTGATCATCGAGGGGCTGGTCTACGCACTGGCCCCTCGGTTTCTTGTGGAGATGGCGCGCCTCATCCCCTCCATCCCGCCCGAGCATCTGCGCCTCG
>DAIMJJ010000174.1:2431-4502 GCA_036722275.1 Rhizobium sp.
GTCGGCCTCGTCTGGCTGGTGCGCGGCTGAGCGGGCTTCCGTTCCGGGGAAATTGATTTCCCCTTTCATCTTTCCGCCTTATGCTTTGGGCAAAAAAGACGCCTGTTCGCGAGAGGAAGACCGCATGACCCCGAAGACCGCCTCGTCCCGCACGCTCCTGTCCGCGCTCCTGATCGGGACGGCGCTTGCCTGCGGTCCGCTCGGTGCCGTGCCGGAGGCTCGGGCGCAAGGGCCGGATTCGGTCGCTGACCTGGCGCAGGGCCTGCTCGGCGCGGTCGTCAACATTTCCACCTCGCAAAGCGTCAAGGAAGAGGGTGACGGCCCGGTGCCGCAGGTGCCGGAGGGGTCGCCCTTCCAGGAACTGTTCGAGGACTTCTTCAAGAATCGCGGCAAGGACGGCGGCAACAACAAGGTCAATTCGCTGGGCTCCGGCTTCGTCATCGATCCGGCCGGCTTCGTCGTCACCAACAATCACGTGATCGAGGGTGCCGACGACATCGAGGTGATCTTTCCCGACGGTGCCAAGCTGAAGGCCAAGCTGGTCGGCACCGACACCAAGACCGATCTTTCGGTGCTGAAGGTCGAGCCGCCGGCGCCACTGACCGCCGTCAAGTTCGGCGATTCGCGCAAGATGCGCATCGGCGACTGGGTGATGGCGATCGGCAATCCCTTCGGGCTCGGCGGCTCGGTGACCGTCGGCATCATTTCGGCCAGCGGTCGCAACATCAATGCCGGGCCTTACGACAATTTCATCCAGACGGACGCTGCCATCAACAAGGGCAATTCCGGCGGCCCGCTGTTCAACATGAACGGCGAGGTCATCGGCATCAACACGGCGATCATCTCGCCGAGCGGCGGCTCGATCGGCATCGGCTTTGCGGTGCCGACGGAACTTGCCGAAAACGTCATCAAGCAGCTGATCGAGTTCGGCGAGACGCGGCGCGGCTGGCTCGGCGTACGCATCCAACCGGTGACCGACGAAGTGGCCGAAAGCCTGAAGCTCGGCAAGGCGCGCGGCGCGCTGGTGAGCGGGCTGGTCAAGGGCGGTCCGGTGGAGAACGGCCCGATCCGGGTCGGCGACGTCATCATCGATTTCGACGGCAAGAGCGTCGACGACACCCGCGATCTGGTGCGCATTGTCGCTGAGAGCGCGGTCGGCGCCGAAGTCGACGTGAAGGTTCTGCGCGACGGCAAGGAGCAGACGCTGAAGGTCAAGCTCGGCCGGCTCGAGGATGACCAGAGCGAAGCCGCGGGAGCGGGCGCGCCGAACGAAGACGGGGTCGTGCCGGAGGCTGACGGACAGGAAGGCGGCGAGGAGACAGCACCGGGCGAAGGCGGCGAGGAGCAGCAGTCGCCGGATGCGCCCGACGCGGAGCTGCCGGCCGTGGTCGGCGCGATCGGCCTGGAACTGGGGGCGCTCACCGAGGAGGCGCGAAAGACCTATTCGATCGCCGAGAGCGTCGAGGGCGTGGTCATCACCGCGGTGAAGCCGGGTTCGGCGGCCGCCGAGAAGGGCCTTGAGCCCGGTCAGGTGATCGTCGAGGTTGCGCAAGAGTTCGTCGAGACGCCGCAGGATGTCGGCGAGACGCTGAGCACGCTGAAGAACGAGGGGCGTCGCAACGCCTATATGATGATCGCCGATGCCGAGGGCAATCTGCGCCACGTCGCCATTCCGCTGGAATAGAGGGACGGTATTGTCGACGCGGCCGGCGATGCCGGTACTCGCGAATCCGTCTGCCGGTCAGGCGATGCGGCGAACCGGGCGGGGCTTGCCGGTCACGCCGAGGAAGCGGGCCATTTCGTCGGCGGGCACCGGGCGGCCGATCAGGTAGCCCTGGATCTCGCCACAGCCGAGCCTGCGCAGGATGTCGTATTGTCCTTCCGTCTCGACACCTTCGGCCGCGATCGACATGCCGAGATCGTGGCCGAGCCGGATGACGGCATCGACAATGGCGCGGCTGTCGGCATTGGTCTCGATGTCCGAGATGAACGACTGGTCGATCTTGAGCTTGTCGAAACGGTATTTGCGCAAATAGCTCAGCGACGAATAGCCGGTGCCGAAATCGTCGAG
>DAIMJJ010000174.1:4602-8977 GCA_036722275.1 Rhizobium sp.
AACGGTATTTGCGCAAATAGCTCAGCGACGAATAGCCGGTGCCGAAATCGTCGAGGGCGATGCGCACGCCGAGCGCCTTGATGGCGACGAGTGTCGATTCGACAAGGGCATCGGTTTTCAGCAGCAGCGATTCCGTGACCTCAAGCTCGAGGCGGGACGGCGGCAGGCCGCTGTCGCGCAGCGCCGCTGCGATGCCGGCATAGAGGCCCGAGCCTGCGAACTGGCGCGGCGAGAGATTGACGGCGATGCGCATGGGCGTCGGCCAGGCGGCGGCTGTCAGACAGCCCTCACGAATGACCCAGGCGCCGATCTTGTCGATCAGGCCGATGTCTTCGGCGATCGGGATAAACTCCATCGGGCTGATCGCGCCAAGGGTCGGATGATGCCAGCGCAGCAGAGCCTCGGCGCAGACGATCTGGCGGTCGCGGCTGTCGGCGAGCGGCTGGAAATGCAGCGACAGGGTTTCGTTGGCGATCGCTGCGCGCAGTTCCTGTTCGATCAGGTTGCGACGGCGGGCGGAGGCGTCCAACGATGTGTCGAAGGCATGGAAACGGTTGCGGCCATCCGCTTTCGCCCGGTAGAGTGCAAGGTCGGCATGTCGCATCAGGCTGTCGGCATCGCGGCCGTGCTCGGGCGCTGAGGCGATCCCGATCGAGACACCGATGCGGGCGGTGCCGGAGGCCAGCGGGAAGGGTTCCGACAGCGCCTTGACGAGCCGGTCGGCAAGCGCGGCCGCCGCACCGGGATCGCGGCTCGTTGTCTGGATGATGGCGAACTCGTCGCCGCCGAGCCGGGCGAGCGTGTCGTTTTCGCCGCAGACCGTCTGCAGCACCCGGGCCACGTCCCGCAGGAGTTCGTCGCCGGCACCGTGACCGTGGGTGTCGTTGACCTGCTTGAAGCGGTCGAGATCGAGAAGCAGGATCGAGAAACCGTCGCCGGAACGTTCCAGCCGGTCGATGGCGCGCTTGAGTTCGTCATTGAGCAGGACGCGGTTGCCGACATCGGTAAGGCTGTCGTGATGGGCCATGTATTCGATCCGGCGGCGGGCCTCGCGGGCCTGGGTGACGTCGCGCCCGACGCCACGATAGCCGGCAAAGCGCCCCTGTTCGTCGAAGATGGCCTTGGCGCTCAGCGACCAGACGCCGGGTTCGCCATTCTGCATGATGCAGACCTCGAAGTCGCGGAAGGAGGCATGGGCGTCGAGCTGCTGGCGCAGCGCATCGGCGCCGTTGACGTTCTGCAGCATGCGACAGAAGCCGCTGCTGCAGGGCAGCACCTCCCACAGCTTCCTGCCGAAGACGTCGGCCTCGGAACAGCGCAGCTGCTCGAAGAAGCGTGGCGATGCGCGCCTGAGGACGAGCTCGCCATCGACGCCCCATAGCCAGTCGGCCGCGTTTTCCTCGAAGTCGTTGAGCAGCAGACCGATGACGTCACGCTGTTCGTCGGCGGCGATCAAGGCGCGCACCCTGACCGTCAGGCTTTCGCAAAGCGCCAGTGACGAGCGCACGATGATGGCCGCATAGATCAGGAACAGCGCAAACAGGCTGATGCCGACGGTTTCGGCGGCAACGCTGAGGGTCAGCAGCGCTCCCAGGCCCATCAACAGGCAGAAGGTGATGGCGGCGGGCGGGATGGTGGCAAGGGCAAAGCCGCCGCCGCCCATCATGCCGACGGTGACCGCAACGACCACCAGCCGCTGCCCATCGGTCGAATCCTGGTAGAACAGAAGCACGAGTGCCGCCCAGAGACCGCTCAACAGCACCGCATAGACAACGGCGCGGCGGGTGCCGCGCAGCGATGCCGTCTGGCGGGGCGGACGGTTGCGGTTGCGAAACCAGGTATAGCCGTTGATCAGTGCGATCAGCACGACCAGCGAGGCCCAGCTTGCGATCCAGAGGAAGCGGTCGCTGTTGGCAAAGGCGATCAGCGCGACGACGGCATTGGCGATGTTGGCGGCCATCATCCAGGGGGTGTTGCGCAGGACGGTCGCCAGACGCACGGCGCGGATGCGGCCCGCCTCGGCCTCGCTCTGCCCCGCTTCGCCAAGGCGTAGGAAGGCGTCTCCGGCGGAACGGATTTTCTCGGACAGGCTGACAAAGGGGCGCTCATTCATGGATATTAGAATAGACGCAGGAACTTAAAAGCTCGTGAAGCCAGCGCTTCCCGGGCTTGCCGGGGCAAAGCCGCGTGGGCAGATGATTAATGCCGCCTTACATGTGTGCCGAAACGGGGCGGCAGGGGGAGACGGCAGGGCCGGGCGGCCAGCTAGGGCTGGGAGCCAAGCAGCACCGCCTTGGCCGGGTGGCGCTGCGTCGTGTGGACGGCACCGTTCGGGCCGCTCACGCGTGAGGACGGCGGATGCGGTAAAGCACGTGGCGCTTGAGGTGCGGATGGCTGTCGGGCACGCGCGGATGGTCGAAGTCGCCTTCCGGATCGCGGCGCATTCCGATCCGTTCCATGACCGCGGTCGAGCGCCGGTTGGCTTCAACCGCAAAGGCAACGATCTCGCGCAAATCCTTGTCGCGGAATCCGAATTCGATGAGGGCCGCGGCGGCCTCGGTGATGTAGCCCTGGCCCCAGAAGCGGGTGGCGAGACGCCAGCCGATCTCGACTGTGTCGTCAGGCAGGAGCGGCGCGAGATTGGCGCGTGACAGGCCACAAAAGCCGATTGGTTCGGCCAGTTCCTTGCTTTCCACCGCATAGAAGCCCAGCCCGGTTTCGGCGACCATGGCGGTCAGGCGCTCAAGCAGGGCGTCGGCTTCCGCATGGGTGCGGCGGAAAGGAAAGAACTCCATGACCTTGGGATCGCGGTTGATCTCGCGAAACAGGTCACGATCGTCAGGGCGCCAGTTGCGCAGACGAAGCCGTGGCGTTTCGAGGATCACGGTCATGACGGGCTTCCTTGCGATCCTGTGCTGCTGTTCCCGGCGCGCTTACGGGGTGACGAAATCGGTCTTGCGATAGCCCTGAAGATAGAGAAGCGCGGTCAGATCGCCATGGTCGATGCGGATCTTTGCCTGGGCGGCGACCGAGGGCTTGGCATGGAGCGCGACGCCCGAGCCGGCAAGCTCCAGCATGCCGAGGTCATTGGCGCCGTCGCCGACCGCGATCGCCTCATGGGTGTCGATGCCGAGGCGGGCGGAAATGTCGAGGAGCGCATCGACCTTGGCCTGCTTGCCGAGGATCGGCTCGGCCACTTCCCCGGTCAACATGCCATCCTGTTCCAGAAGAATGTTGGCGCGGTTTTCGTGGAAGCCGAGGCGGGAGGAGATCGGGCCGGTGAAGACGGTGAAGCCCCCGGAGACGAGCGCGGTGTAGTGGCCCTTGGCCTTCATCGTGGCGATCAGTTCCGGGCCGCCGGGGGTGAGCGTGATGCGCTTTTCGATCACTTCGTCGACGACGGCGATCGGCAGGCCCTTGAGAAGCGCCACGCGTTCCCTCAGCGCCGGCTCGAAGGCGATCTCGCCGTTCATGGCGCGGGCGGTGATGGCAGCGACCTTTTCCTTCAAGCCCACTTCGGCGGCGAGCTCGTCGATGCATTCCTGGCCGATCATGGTCGAGTCCATGTCGGCGATCAGGAACTTCTTGCGCCGCGTGTCGGCGTCCTGAACGGCCACATCGATCTTGCGGTCGCCGATCAGTGCGCGCAACTGCGCTTCCGCCGTCTTGTCGTCGGTGCCGTCGCGCAGCACGATGTCACAGGCGATGCCGTCGGCGAGCCAGTAGAGGCCGGAGGCGTTCAGGCTTTCGGCGGCGCGCTCGGCAAGCGCCGGCTCAAGGATCGGATTTGACGGATTGGCGAGAAGCGTGGCAACGAAGGCCATGATGGAAAATCCTGAAAACGACATCGACGCGATCCTGATAACCGGGCCGACCGCCAGCGGCAAGTCCGCGCTGGCGCTGGAACTGGCAAAGCGGCACGGTGGCGAGGTGATCAACGCCGACAGCATGCAGGTTTACGACACGCTGAGGGTGCTGACCGCGCGCCCGTCAGAGGCGGAGATGGAGGGCGTGCCGCATCATCTCTACGGCCATGTGCCGGCGGGGGCGGCTTACTCCACCGGCGACTGGCTGCGCGAGGCAACCGAAGTGGTCGCGGATCTGAGGGCGCGGGGCGTGCTCCCGGTCTTCGTCGGCGGCACCGGGCTCTATTTCAAGGCGCTGACCGGCGGCCTCGACGACATACCGGCCATTCCCGACGAGATCCGGGCGCGCCTGCGGGCCCGGCTTGTGGCCGAAGGACCGGAGGGGCTCCATGGCGAGCTTCAACGCCGCGATCCGGCGACGGCCGAACGGCTGGGGCGCCAGGATAGGCAGCGGATCGTGCGGGCGCTCGAGGTGCTTGCGGCGACCGGACGGTCGATCGCGGACTTCC
>DAIMJJ010000175.1:0-8964 GCA_036722275.1 Rhizobium sp.
GATGCTGTCGAAACACCCGATGGCGAACCCGCAGTTCGTGAGCCTGAGCGATCTGCGGCAAAACCGCTTCGCCGTGGCCACGATCCTCGTGGGCGGAGAGCCGGTGGAGTTCGCGGCAATCCACGTGACCAAGCCCTATTTCGACGACTATCACACGATGGAGCTGCGCCGGGCGAGCCGGATCCTCAAGGAGCGCGGCGGCACCCTGGTCATCGGCGGAGACTTCAATTCCGATACGATCGCCCCGGACATGCAGCGCTTCCTGCGCCGCGGGAACCTGCAGACCGCCGGCGTCGAGCCCGCCACCTGGCCGGTCGAAGCCGGCATCTTCGGCATCCCGATTGACCATATCTACATGTCGAAGACAATCGTTCCGACTGCACTCGAGCGCATCGAGGACAGTTACGGCTCCAACCACTACGGCCTGATCGCCGACCTCTCGCTCGCACCCGCCCGCTGAGATCGTGCCCGCCGGGCGGTCAGCGGCGGCCTGGCCGGTCGCTGATCCCGTTGGCATCCTCCTCGGCGTCATCGTCATGCACCGGCAAAAAGCCGCCCGACTGGCGCGCCCACAGCTCGGCATAGAGGCCGCCCCTCTCGACGAGCTCGGCATGGGTGCCCTCCTCGATGATCCGCCCCTTGTCCATGACGACCAGGCGGTCGAGGGCTGCAATGGTCGAGAGCCGGTGGGCGATGGCCAGCACCGTCTTGCCCTGCATCAGCCTGTCGAGATTGGACTGGATAGCGGCCTCGACCTCGGAATCGAGCGCGGAGGTCGCCTCGTCGAGCACCAGGATCGGCGCATCCTTGAGCATGACGCGGGCAATCGCGATGCGCTGCCGCTGGCCGCCCGAGAGCTTCACGCCGCGCTCGCCGACATGGGCGTCAAAGCCCTTGCGACCGCGCTGGTCTTCGAGCCGCTGGATGAAATCCAGGGCTTCGGCCCGGTCGGCCGCCTTCAACAGCATGTCTTCGGTTGCATCCTCGCGGCCGAAGACGATGTTGTCGCGGATCGAGCGATGGAGGAGCGCCGTATCCTGGGTGACCATGCCGATCTGCGAGCGCAGGCTTTCCTGTGTGACCCTGGAGATGTCCTGGCCGTCGATCAGGATGCGCCCGCCCTCGACGTCGTAGAAGCGCAGCAGCAGATTGACGAGCGTCGACTTGCCGGCCCCCGACCGGCCGACAATGCCCACCTTCTCGCCCGGTCGGATGGTCAGGGTCAGGTGGTCGATCGCACCCTTCTTTCGCCCGTAATGGAAGCTCACATCCTCGTAACGGATCTCCGGGCTTGCGACCTTGAGCACGGCGGCGTCCGGACGGTCGGTGAGTTCGATAGGCCGCGAGATCAGCTCGGCCGAGTTCTGGATCGTGCCGATATTGCGCATGATGCTGTTGAGCTGGGTCATCATCCGGCCGAGCAACATGTTGAGGCGCAGAACGAGGCCCAGGGTGAAGGCAACCCCGCCGGCGGTGATGGCGCCGGAGAACCAGAGATCGACCGAGATCGTCGCGATCATCAGGATCATGACGCCCGACAACATGGCAAGCGAGGAGCGAACGCCGGTCAGCAGCCGGGCGAACGGGGTGAGCGTCGCCTGGAAGCGGTCGAAGCCGCCGCGGATGTAATGATCGTTCTGCTCCTCGCGCCCGAACAGCTTCAGCGTCTGGATGTTGGAATAGGAATCGACAAGGCGACCGTTGAGCATCGAGGCAGCCTCCGCCGTCTCGCGGGCATGATGACGGATGCGTGGAACGAAGATGCGGGCGAGCACCAGGAAAATGGCGATCCACAGGCCGATCACCGCCGCCAGCCGCCAGTCGAGCTGGGCGACGAGCGCCATGGTCGAGGCGGTATAGATCACCATGAACCAAACGACCTGCAGGAGCGAGGTCAGAAGGTCCCCGGTCGACTGCCCGGCCGACCACACCTTGGTGACGATCCGACCGGAAAAATCGTTCTGGAAGAAGGACAGCGACTGGCGCGCGACATGGGCATAGGCCTGCCAACGCACCAGGTTGAAGAAGTTGAGAACGATCACCTGCTCTTCGACGAGCGCCCCGATCGTGACGACGACGAAGCGCCCGGCCAGCACAATTAGCGCCATGGCCGCCAGCTCGAAGCCGTGCGCGGCGATCAACCCGTCCCATCCGGCCGCCTTCGGCACCGTGTCGAGCAGATCGACGAGGCGGCCGACAAACCAGAACAGCGCGGCCTCGAGAATGGCCACGGCCCCGCCAAACAGCGCCATCATCACGAAGGGCAGCTTGGCCTGACGGACGTAGAACCAGACGAAGGCCCAGGTTCCCGCCGGCGGCCTCAGGTCGTCCGTGCGGGCAAAGGGCGAGATCCAGTTTTCGAACAGGCGGGCGACGGAACGGAAGATCATGGCAAGCGATATAGGCGGATTCCCTCGACCGGCAAAGGAAATGCGCAACGCGCCGGCAGAGAATGTCCGCAAGGCCTGCTGCAGCAGTCTCCGCGCTACTTCGAGTATCGCGTGAGATAGATGCCAAGGAGGATGAGCGCCACCCCCGCCGGCTGACCGATCGAAAATGACGCGGTGCCGCGCAGATAGTCGATGGCAAGCCCGGCGATCATCTGCCCGCCGATGATCAAGAGCGCCGAGCGCGCTGCCCCGATGCGCGGGAAGACATAAGACGAGATCGCCACGAAGGCGGCGCCGATCACGCCGCCGGTGAAGGCCCAGGCCGGGACCTGGCTGAGCATCGCCAGCCCCTGCCGCTCGAAGAAGACGACGAAGACGCTAAGCAGCAGGAAACCGATGAAGTGGTTCCAGAACGAGGCGCGAAAGGCGCCCCGGTCCATAGTCAGCCGTCCGTTGATGGACCGGCTCATGCCGACGACGGCGCCGCCGGCCAGCGCAATAAGGACAGAGCTCAGCATCATGCGCTCCCCGAATAGATAATGAGCGCACTGCCGGCGACGACGCACAGCGCTGCCAGCAGATCGAAGCGGTTCAGCATACGCTTCGGCGTGCCGAACAGGCCCCAGAGGTCGGAAATCAGCCCGAACAGGATCTGCCCGACAAGCAGCAGCGACAGACCGCCAGCGAGCGCCAGTTCGGAATTGACCGCGATCGACGAGAGCGCCACCGCAAAGGCGCCGGGTGCGCCGCCGAAATAGGACCAGAGCGGCGGCTTCGACGCCCCAACGCCCGCGGCAACGGCCGGTCGCTTCATCAGCAGCAGATTGACGCGCAACAGGAAGAAGGCGGCGACCGCGCCGACCCCATGCACCACCCAGGAGGCGACGAACGGGGTTGAGTGGGCGGCAAGGCCGCTGTTGATCGTGATCATCACGGCGAGCAGGCCGCCTGAAAGCCCGGCCCAGATCCAGTCGAGATAGTGTCGCATCCTGCCTCGCGCGTCAGTGGCTCCTCGTCCCGCCCACTGGACAGGAAGGGCTGCATACCGCCGCAGGCTGAGAGCGGCAAACGATTTATCCGCAAGGCGGCTTCAGCGAAGCTGCAGAACGACCGGGACGGCCTATGCGCCGGGCCGATCGGCCGTCGGAAGGCCCCTCCCCTTGAACGCGAAACGGGGCCCAGAGGCCCCGTCCGCGTCGGCAAGCACTGACGATCCGGTGATCAGAACTCGGTCCAGTTGTCCTGGGCGACCGCGGCATTGCCACGGAAGGCGCCGGCCAGTTTCTGGCCGAGCGCGCGCGCCGGAGACGGCGCCGGACGCGAGGCCGGCGTTGCGGTGCGAACCGGTTGGGCGGACTGCGCGGTTTGGGCGGGCGACGTGGCCTGGCCGGCGTCGAGCTTGAACTGTCCCATCAGGGCCATCAGCGAGGCGGCCTGCTGGGCGAGGCTGTGGCTGGCGGCCGTCTGCTGCTCGACCATGGCTGCGTTTTGCTGGGTGCCCTGGTCCATGGTGTTGACCGCCGTGTTGATCTCCAGCAGTCCGGTCGACTGCTCACGGGCCGAGGTGACGATCGAACCGACATTGCGGTTGATCTCCTGAACCTCCGCGACGATCTTTTCCAGCGCCTGGCCGGTCTCGCCGACCAGTTCGACGCCGTTGCGCACCTGTTCGCCGGAGGTGGTGATCAGGGCCTTGATCTCCTTGGCGGCATTGGCCGAGCGCTGGGCGAGCTCGCGCACTTCCTGGGCGACGACGGCAAAACCCTTGCCGGCTTCACCGGCACGCGCCGCTTCCACGCCGGCATTCAGCGCCAGCAGATTGGTCTGGAAGGCGATGTCGTCAATGACACCGATGATGTTGGAGATCTCGCCCGAGGATTTCTCGATCTCGTGCATGGCGGCAACCGCCCGGCGGACCACTTGCCCGGACTGTTCGGCACCCTCGCGGGTGCGGGCGACCAGCGCGCCAGCCTCTTCGGCACGGACGGAGGAGTCCTTGACCGCCGTCGTCACCTCTTCAAGCGCGGCCGCGGTTTCCTCGACGGAGGCCGCCTGCTGCTCGGTGCGGCGCGACAGGTCGTCGGCCGCCGAGAGGATTTCGTTGGCGCCGGCATCGATGGCACGCGCGTTCTCCCCGACGGCGCGCATCGCATCCTGCAGCTTGGCAACGGACTGGTTGAAGTTGATCCGCAGCGCATCGAGCTGGCCGGCGAAGCTCGCTTCGATCTTCACGGCGAGGTCACCGTCTGACAGACGCGACAGGCCCTGGGCCAGCTGATCGACGGCAAACTGCACCTCGGCCGCTTCGCGTGCCTTCTGCTCCTCCCGGATGGCACGCTCCTGCTCGCTGAGACCGCGGGTTTCCTCGGCGTGACGCTCCAGCCGCGCCCGCTCGATCGCATTGGTGCGGAAGACCGAAACGGCCGCCGCCATCTCGCCGATCTCATCCTTGCGTCCCCCGAACGGAATCTCGCGCTCGGTATCGCCGGCGGCCAGATTGTTCATCGCATGGGTGATGTCGGTGATTGGACGGGCGACCCGCGCAAAGCTCAGGAAGGCTGCGGTGCCAGCGACCAGAACCGCGACCAGAACCGCACCGGTCGTGGCATAGATCGAGAAGGTCGAAATCGAATCCGCATTCGCGATCGCCTCATCGGTGATCGTCCGGTTGAGTTCGACAATGTCGTTCATGCGGGTAGATGCCGTCTTGGCGACTGCCGACATTTCACCGGTGAACAAGGCCTTGGCGCTCGCCGTATCGGACGCCGCCTTGTGTTGCAGGAGCTTCGCGCCGAGTGCGTCATACTCGGCGATCGCGACCTTCAGCTGGTCGAACAGCTCGACAGCCTGGGTGCGGATCCCGTTACCGGAGATGATGGTACCGAAGGCGTCGAGCGCCTCGTTACGCGCAATCACGGCCTTCTTCAGGTTATCCGTCAACCGCGCCAGTTCGTCGGCGTCGGAGGCGCTGAGTATGATCGCGTAGTCGCGACGAACCTCGGCAAACTGGGCATTCATGCGGGCAACCGCCATCGTGCGCGGCATGCGCTCGCGACCGATCACGTCGACCTGTCCCTTGACGTCTGAGATGAACTTGATGGCCATGGCGCCCTGGGCGACGCCAAGCATCACAACGACCGCAAACAGCAGCGGCAACATGACTTTGATCTTGATGTTGGACATAATATCTTTTCCGGGAGAAAGAAGCGGCATCCCAACAGACAAAGGCAGAACAGCCCCGGGAAGATCATCTTCCGAGAATTAGGTCGGGTACTAATTAAACTAAATGCGAATGAATGAATGAAATCTTGCCGCAGTGCCGAATTGAACCACCGATTCTCACGGGCAAGCTTTCGCAGTTGCGAAGACCGGGAGTTGGTGCACTCCCGGTCTTGCCGCTTTATTCTTAGACGAAAGTATTACTCGGCCGCGTTTTCGGCCGCATGCTCGGTCTGGTCGGCGAGGAAGCCGCCCGACTGCCGGTTCCACAGATCGGCATAGACGCCGCCTTCGGCCACCAGCTGGCCATGCGTGCCGGTCTCGATGATTCTTCCCTTGTCGAGAACCACGAGCCGGTCCATCTGCGTGAGCGTCGACAGGCGGTGGGCGATTGCAATCACCGTCTTGCCTTCCATCAGCGAGAACAGGCTCTCCTGGATCGCCGCCTCGACTTCCGAATCGAGCGCCGACGTCGCTTCGTCGAGGATCAGGATCGGCGCATTCTTGAGGAACACGCGGGCGATCGCGATCCGCTGGCGCTGGCCGCCCGACAGCTTGACGCCCCGTTCGCCCACCTGCGCATCGAGCCCCCGGCGACCCTGCATATCAACCAGCCCCTCGATGAAGTCGAGGGCATTGGCCTGTCGGGCCGCCTCGATCACCTCGGCGTCGCTCGCTTCCGGCCGCCCATAGGCGATGTTGTCGCGGATCGAGCGATGGAGCAGCGAGGTGTCCTGCGTGACCACGCCGATCAGCGAACGCAGGCTGTCCTGCGACACGGCGGCAATGTCCTGTCCGTCGATGGTGATGCGGCCCTTTTCCAGATCGTAAAAACGCAGGAGCAGGTTCATCAGGGTCGTCTTGCCGGCGCCCGAGCGTCCGACCAAACCCACCTTCTCGCCGGCCTTGATGGTCAGCGAGAAGTCCTCGATCACACCCTTGTCCTTGCCGTAGTGGAAGCGGACATGATCGTAGACGATCTCGCCCTTCGGCGCGGCCAGCGCCTTGGCCTGCGGCTGGTCGACAATGTCATGCGGCTTCGTCATCATGCCCATGCCGTCATAGACGGTGCCGATGTTCTCGAAGAGGGCCGAGACTTCCCACATGATCCACTGCGACATGCCGTTGATACGCATGGCGAGACCGATCGCGACCGCAATCGCACCGACCGAAACCGTACCGCCGAGCCAGAACCAGATGCTGAGGCCTGAGACGGCAAACAGCACGATGGCATTGTTGACGTCGACGCAGACATTGAGCAGCGTGATCTGCCGCATCTGCCGGTGCACGGTGTCGAGGAAGGCATTCATGCCGTCCTTGGCATAGGCCTCTTCCCGGCCGGCATGCGAGAACAGCTTGACGGTCGCGATATTGGTATAGCTGTCGACGATCCGGCCGGTCATCATCGAACGCGTATCAGCCTGTTCGCTCGACAGCTTGCGCAGCCGCGGAATGAAGAAGGCAAGGATGAGCGAATAGACGATGATCCAAAGGATCAGCGGCGCAACCAGTCGCCAGTCGGCGGCAAACACCAGCGCCAGCATCGAGACAAAGAAGCTGATCGCATAGACGAAGACGTCGATGATCTTCATCACCGATTCCCGCACCGCAAGCGCCGTCTGCATGACCTTGGTCGACACCCGGCCGGCGAACTCGTTGGCAAAGAAGGTCATCGAATGGCGCAGCAGGAAGCGGTGCATCTGCCAGCGGGCGATCATCGGGAAATTGCCGGCCAGCACCTGGTGCATGGTCAGCGTATGGATGAAACCGACGACCGGCAACCCGACGAGCAGGAGTGCGGCCATCCAGATGAGCCGGCTCTTCTCGGTCTCAAGGAAGGTCGCGCGATCGGCGACCGACAGCCAGTCGACGATATTGCCGAGGAACTGGTAGAGCAGCACTTCGCCGACTGCGATCAGCATCGAGCACAGCCCGAGCAGCAGCAGCCAGGGACCGGCCGGCCGCGTATAGTGCCAGCAGAACGCCACCAGCCCCTTGGGCGGCAGCACCGGCTCTTCCGGCGGATAGGGATTGAGGCGGTTCTCGAACCACGAAAACATGGATTTGCTCCAGAAAACAGCGCCCGTTACGAACCCGCAAACCGAAACCGCGGCACGGGAGGGCGAAAATCTCGGACAATGAGGCCAATGGCGGCCGCAAGGTGATTCAAATGGAAATAGAGAGGAAGAAAGGCGACCGTGTCGCCGTCACGCAGCCAGCAGATAATGCGGGACGGGATGGCGCTGCATGTCAATATTTGTCATCGAGGCCTCCCTGTTGCGTGTTGAAGATGTCGGCTTTCTACCGTCCAATTTGAAAATTGAAAAGCGGCAAGGTCTCGGTTGCAGTGCGATCCGGCCGATCTGTTGCCCGATGACAACAGCGCCGCCACCTGTCTTCACCGTTGAGCAGGACTCGGTCCCGGGTTAGGAAGGGCCATGTCCGTCCTGCGCATCGCCCTCTACCAGCCCGACATTCCCGGCAATACCGGCACGATTCTGCGGCTCGCCGCCTGCCTCGGCCTGGGCGTCGACATCATCGAGCCGGCCGGCTTCGACATCTCCGACCGCAACCTGAAGCGCGCCGGCATGGACTATCTGACCAGCGTCTCGCTCACCCGCCACGTCAATTTCGAGCGCTTCGAGGAATGGCGGCAGGCCAGTGGACGACGTCTCGTGCTCGCCTCGACCAAGGCCGCCGAATGCTACACCGACTTTGCCTACCGGGCCGACGACGTGCTGCTCTTCGGCCGCGAAAGTGCGGGCGTGCCCGACAGCGTGCACGCGCAATCCGACGCCCGCGTCCTCATTCCCATGGTCGCGGGCCAGCGCTCTATCAATGTCGCGATGTCCGCCGCCATGATCGCCGGCGAAGCGCTGCGCCAGACGCGCTGACCACCATTGCCGGGCCGCCGCCGTCGAGATGCGGCACGCTGCGTCCCCGTCAAGCGATCGTCTTAAGACCGCTGTATAACGGCCCGGCGTCGGCGGAAGCGTGCCCGCCTGCGGCATGATGGCCCGCGGCATCACAGAATTTGCTAATTCTACCTTTAAATGATATTTTGCAGCGCAGCATAAACCGGGAGACGATCGATGTTCGAGACCGCATTCGCCCTGAGTTTGACCCAGTTCGCCCGCAGCCTGAGCTTCCCCGAGAGGCTTCAGCACCGCACGGCCCGCAATGTGGCGCTTGAGCCCTGGCGGTTGCGCAACACCGGGCTCGATGCTCTTTTCTACGACGTGAAGTCCGTGTCGGCCGAGGAAAGCTTCTACATCAGCGACGCACTCGCCTCCGAGGGCCTGATCGTGATCGTGCCGCCGAGCGGCGGTGCGATGCTGACGATCTGCGACAGCAT